>JBGTHC010000075.1:0-22131 GCA_041746375.1 Woeseiaceae bacterium | reverse complement strand
GCCATGATCAATCACCGCAACGAGAAAACGTCGTCCCACATTATCACGGTCGAAGATCCTATAGAGTTCCTGCATCCGAACAAACAGTCGATCGTCAATCAGCGCGAGGTCGGCCTGGACACCAAGTCCTATGCGAATGCGCTGAAAAGCGCCATGCGTGCCGCACCCGACGTCATTCAGATAGGTGAGATCCGCGATCGCGAGTCCATGCAATCAGCAATCGATATGGCCGGTACAGGTCATCTGGTCCTGGCGACACTGCACTCGAACAATGCGCCGGAAACACTCGACCGTATTATCAATATGTTCCCGCAGGAACAGCATGTGCAGGTTTTCATGGACCTGGCGCATTACCTGCGGGCCATCATCTCGCAAAGACTGGTGCGCTCGCGTGCGGGCAAGCGGGTCGCGGCGGTGGAACTCATGCTCAATACGCCGCACATCAAGGACCTGATCATGAAAGGCGATATTTCCGAGGTGAAAGAGGCAATCAAGAACAGCGGCGAGAAGGGCGTGCAGAATTTCGACGATGCGCTGCTGAATCTATACAAGGCCGGCACCATCACCCTCGAAGAAGCCATGTCTCACGCCGATTCGCGCTCCAACCTGGAAGCCAAGATTAACTTCGGCTGATTGTTCATATCGCCCGTGATACGGGCTCCTGCGCCTGACAAGCTAAACGGGGTCTCCTGAAAGCCGTTCACCGCATGCTGTAGGAGCGCGCCTTGCGCGCGAATGGGAAAGGGCATTGTCGTTACCGCATTCGCCCGCAGGGCGGGCTCCTACAGGTGGCAATTGAAACGCCGCGGAGCCCGTATCACAGGCCATTCACGTGACTACATCGCGGGACTTGCCGGAAATACCGTCGCGGCATCGAACACCGGTCCGTCTACGCAGACTCGCTTCATCGCCGGACCGTTGTCGGTTGCCACCAGCACCGTACATCCCGCACAGCCGCCGACCGCGCAGGCCATGAACTCCTCCAGAGCGACCTGGCAGGGTAGCGCGAATTCCCGCGCAAGGGCGGCGACTGCTTCCAGCATCGGCGTCGGGCCACAGGCAAAAATTTCGGTCTGCTCGCGTTCCGCGGCGCTCTGTGCATGAAGCCATGTGCGTGCGAGATCGGTCACGTAGCCGCGGAAGGTGCGCTCGATCGACGCCATGCTGGCGAGACGACAGGGTATTCGCCAGCCGTCGAGAAGTGGCATGGCTCCGTCGACTGCAGGGTCGATCCACTCGGTCCTGACCGTGGACTGCGATACCTCGAAGGGAAAGGGAATTTCAGAGCCCATCAACACCAACGGCTGCCAGGGGTGAGCGTCCTGATGGAGTCGTTCGGCCAGGAAAACCATGGGCGGAATGCCGACGCCGCCGCCGATAAGCAGGGTTCGCGGACGCTCATGCAGCGGACGGAAGCCATTACCGATCGGCCCCAGCAGGCTTACCCGGTCCCCCGGTTGCCGCTGCCCGAGGGAGCGAAGTCCGCTGCCGACAATCTTGAACAGAACCTCGATCCAGCCTTCTTCGGCGTCGACGCGCATGATGGACAAGGGTCTGCGCATCGGAATCGCGGCATCGCACTGCAGATGCACGAACGTGCCCGGAATTGCCCTGGCCGCCGTCTCAGGCGACTGCAATCGCAGTATGTATTGGTTTCCGGGAAAGGTCGCCACGCCCACGACGCGGGCATCTTCAACGAAAATCGTGTCGCGAACACGGGAAACGCCGCCTGTCCGCGGAATCGATACGGTCACCGCGCGTCCAGCGACTCGATCACCCTGTGCAGGATTGCCATGCGCACCGCGACACCGTTGGTCACCTGTCGCGTGATGACCGAATGCCGGCTGTCGGCCAGGCTGGACTCGATCTCGATGCCACGATTCATCGGACCGGGATGCATGACGATTGCATTCGAAGCGGCAAGCTTCATGCGTTCGTGACTGATACCGTAGTTTGCAAAGTATTCGTCGATACCGGGAATGCCATCCAGATTGCCAATGCGTTCGCGCTGGATCCTGAGCGCCATGACCACGTCGACCCCGCGAATGCCATCGTCGAGTCGGTGAAGAATTCTTGCCGAGGGCATTTCCTCAGGGTCCGGCGCCAGTGCACGGGGCGATACGAGGCGAATATCGCGCACACCCATCGTGGTCAGGCCATGGACTGCTGATCGTGCCACGCGCGAATGCGCGATGTCGCCTACGATGGCGACGCTAAGATTTGCGAAGTCCGCCTTGTGCTGCCGAATGGTCAACAGGTCCAGCAGTCCCTGTGTCGGGTGCGAGACGTCCGCCTCGCCGGCGTTCAGTATGCTCACGAAGTCATTCACATTGCGCGCGATGTAGGCGGGTACACCCGCGCTCGCATCCCGAATGACGAATACGTCGACCTGCATTGCCTGCAGCGTGTAAATCATGTCAAGAATGCTTTCGCCCTTCTTGCGCGACGAGGTATTCACATCGAGGTTCAGAACATCGGCGGCCAGCCGCTTCGCAGCGAGATCGAACGAGGCGCGTGTGCGCGTACTGGGCTCGAAGAAAAGATTGGCGACGGTGCGGCCTTCCAGTGCGCGCGAGCGGATTACACGCTGGCCGGACGGGCTGAGAAAAGTCTCGGCGCGGTCCATTAGCTCGGTGAGCTGTTCTCGCGTGATACCACGGAGGGTTAACAGGTGCCGCAATTGACCCTTGCCGGTCAATTGCAAAGCGCTCTCATCCGGGACGGTGGGGCGATCGAAGAGTTCGGTGACGGACATGACGACGAGAGTTTACTCCGTCGATGCGCTGTTTGTGTAACCACGGGCGCTCGACCCGGCATGCTCTGCGAGCCAGCGCTCCGCAATTATCACCGCAGCCGCGGCGTCCACGGCCTTCTTGTGCACCCGCCCACGCAGCCCCTGTTGGCGTAGTTTCCCGAGACGGGCACTTGCTTCAAGGGAGGAATAGCGTTCGTCGACCGTCTCGACAGCCAGCCCGAAGCGATCCAGATCGGCAGCGAACTGCAGCACAGCCGTGTTTATAGCCGACGTGCTGCCGTCGTCACGCATCGGCAGGCCGACGATCAGGCGCTGCGGGCGCCATTCGCTGATGAGGCGCTCGATCGCTGGCCAGTCCGGGCCGGAATCGCTGTTGTTTAAGGTACCCAGCGGACTCGCAGAGCCGGTAATCGGCTGTCCGACCGCCGCACCGATGCGCCGCAGGCCAAAGTCAAATGCCAGTACGGTCGACGCCGGCGCGGTTTCAGGCGTGGCCGGCATGCGGCGACATGCGGTTGATATCGATACCGAGTATCTCGGCGGCTGACAGCCAGCGTTGCGAGAACGGCACGTCAAAAATGATTTCGGGCGATGCCGGCACACTAAGCCAGGTATTGGCAAGCATTTCAGCTTCGAGCTGCCCGGGTTCCCATCCTGCATAACCGAGCGCCACCAGCGATTTGCTGGGTCCCGTACCGCCGGCGATCGCGTCCAGGATATCGCGCGACAGGGTCAACTGGATGTCACTGGAGACCGCCACGGAACTCTCGTAATGACCACCGGGATTGTGCAGGACAAAGCCTCGTTCACGGGCGACAGGCCCGCCATCGAGAACCGGATAGCGGGTTGCTGCGTCGTCGGTCGGGCGCAGTTCGAGTTGCTCGAAAAGACCGCCCAGGCTCATATTCGTCGGACGATTGATGACGATGCCCAGCGCTCCGTCCGCGTTGTGTTCACAGATAAGGGTCACCGTGCTGCTGAAGTTCGGGTCGGCCATGCCCGGCATGGCGATCAGCAGTTGGTTGTTGAGCGAACCCTCAATTTGCTCGTGGCTATGTTTTGGGCGTTGCATCTGGCTTGGGGTGACTGGGACACCGATTGCTGACCTGTAACGGGAGAATCGAAAGTATCTCACTTGGTCCGGCGGTTCCAGCCTCAAAGCGGGCGGCCCGCCGATTCCGGCCAGGGCCAGGGGAACCTCAAGCCAGGTAAAAAATGGGCCTCGTAAACAGTGGGCGAGGTAAACCGTGGAGCGGGCAAACCATGGACTAGGGCAGTGCGGCCCGGCTGCCGGTTGCGGCTGTCGAGGCGTCGATCTTGCGGAATTCCCATTTATAGGCAAAGCGAAGCTGGTCGTAATCGACCCGCAGGGACTCCGGAAACGGGTCGAACGGTGCGGCTCGCTGTAATATGCTGATCGCCGCTTGGTCCAGCACCCTGGAGCCTGAGGAGCGGCGGACGATGACTTCGTAAAGCTGCCCCGATGCGTCGATGGTTACTTCCAGCGTCGGGCTGCCCGTGTGACCACGCAACACGGCTTCCTCCGGAAAGTACTTGACCCCGGTCGCCTCGATCTTGCGCTTCCAGCGATCCAGATAACCTGCAACCTTGGATTCTCGCGTATCGACGCTGGTAACGAGCTGGCGCGGGTTGTCATCGTGAATCAGCGGATTCGCTTCGTCGTCCTGCGGCAGCGGCAATGTGACCTGGGTGCCCGACTCGAGCGCAATGGCGGTCGCGCTTTCCTGCATGGGCTCGTCCCTAGGCTGTTCGGACACGCGAGTCTCCGTTTCACTGCGGCTCGTCAGCAACTGCTCGGCGGATTGCCGCTCGGTTTGGGCATCCAGCAGTCGGGTGCCATCCGTCGTACCTGGATTATCGAATGGTATGTTGCTTTCGGGCTCGGCACTCGGGCGTACCTGTTCGCGCGTGTTGCCGCTGCCCTGCTGACTCGACTGCGCCAGGTAGTCGGCGTCCTCCGGTTCGACCATCGAGCGCTCCGGATCGGCGACGATAGTAACTTCGAGCGATATGGCATCGCGAGATTCACCGCCCAGCACGGCATTGAAAGTGATGCCGATGATCAGGATGCCGTGCACGAGCGCCGCAAGAAACAGCATCGGCGGCAGTCGATCGGGCTGGTCGCCCGGGTCGAGGCCCAGCCGGTCCGGCTCCTCGACCGCGTCGATTTCTGCAAAAGCATTTGTCATGGCAGCGGTATCAGGCATGGAAAGTATGATGCTGGCCGCCCGGGGAAACGGGTTATGGCTATTGTGGCACAGGCTCTGCGCGGCTCGAACGGGCATTCTACCGCCTGCTGGCGGCGCGCAATGCGACCCAGGTCACTCCGGCCACTTTGGCCATCCCCGGCACTGGCTGACATGGGCCGGTGGCGGGCCCGGACGGGATCTGGCCAGAATCAGGTCAGGCGCTTCTCGATCGCATCGAACATAGTGCCGGCTATATTCAGCCCGAACAGGGTATCGAGCTCGCGTATACCGGTCGGGCTGGTGACATTGATCTCGGTGAGGTAGTCGCCGATGACGTCGATCCCGGCGAAAAGTACGCCTCGATCCCGCAGCGTCGGACCGACCTGCGAGCAGATCCACAGGTCACGCTCGCTCAACGGCCGACCTTCGCCGGTCGCTCCCATTACGAGATTACCGCGGTTGTCGTCCGCGGGCGGAATACGGGCGAGCGAACAGGGCACCGCTTCGCCGTCGATCAGCAAGATGCGTTTGTCGCCGGCGCTGATTTCCGGAATGAAAACCTGGGCAATCGCGAATCGTCGGCCGTTGTCGGTCAGTGTCTCGATAATGACGTTGGCATTGTTGTCGCCCTGTCGCACTACAAAAATTGACCGCCCTCCCATGCCGTCGAGCGGCTTCAGCACGATACGGCCGTGCTCGGCCAGAAAGCGCTTGAATTCTGCTTTGTCGCGGGACACGAGAGTCAGCGGGGCGCACTGCGGAAACCACGCTGTGTAAGCCTTCTCGTTCATATCGCGAAGGCTCTGCGGCTTGTTCACGATCAGTGTGCCCTGCTGCTCCGCGCGCTCGAGAATGTAAGTCGTATAGATGTATTCCATGTCGAAAGGCGGGTCCTTCCGCATGAGGATAACATCCAGGTCCCCCAGCCGTATCTCCTGCGGCTCGGCGAGCGAGAACCAGTCGTGCGGGTCGTCACGCACCGAGAGACGGCGCGAGCGGGCCAGCGCGACTCCGCCGAGCAAGCGGAGGTCGCCCTGCTGCATATAGTGGATCTCGAGCGCGCGACGTTCGGCTTCGAGCAACATGGCAAGCGTGCTGTCCTTCTTCGGCACAATCGACTGGATCGGATCCATGACCACGCCGAGGCGATAGGATTTTGGCGGCATAAGTATCTCTTTATTCTCTCACTGCAGAACGGGCAAGCGGCTCACACAGGGCGCATGGAAATCGCGAATGGGTGGCACTATACCCTGCGCGTAACGTCCACCGGGAGCCTCCGCGGGCGATTTCAGGAGCGCTTGTCAGGCATCCTGACGATAGCCACGAAAAATGAATAAAATCAGTAAACTTGCGACCTGTGGTGGCGTTCGTGGCGGCCCCATGGTCAATATGGTACAAGTCGCGTTGCCCGGAGATTGACAGGCAATCCCGTGCGCCGGTCGCGCGGTGTCCGGTCGCGCTTTGTGAGGAAACCCAGTGTCAAAAAATGCACCTCGAAGTTTGAACGGACTCAAGATCCTGGTTGTGGATGACAGCAAGACGATCCGCCGAACCGCGGAGACTCTGCTCACCAAAGAAGGCTGCCAGGTATTTACTGCGATCGATGGTTTCGATGCGCTGTCGAAAATCGCGGACCACCAGCCCGACCTTATTTTTGTCGACATCATGATGCCGCGGCTCGACGGCTACCAGACCTGCTCGTTAATCAAGCACAACAAGGTGTTTCGCGGTACGCCGGTCATCATGCTGTCCAGCAAGGACGGCCTGTTCGATCGCGCGCGGGGCCGAATCGTCGGCTCGGAGCAGTACCTGACCAAGCCGTTTACCAAAGACGAGCTGCTTGGCGCAATTTCCAGCCAGATCAACTGAGGTACAGGGGATGTCAATAATTCTGATCGTTGACGACTCGCCGACTGAACTGCATCTTTTTCAGAACATGCTCGAGAAAAACGGCTTCCGCACGCTGGTTGCAGACAGCGGCGAAGAAGGTATCCGGCAGGCACAAAAAGCACATCCGGACTGCATACTGATGGATGTCGTAATGCCGGGCATGAACGGCTTTCAGGCTACCCGCAAACTGACCCGGGATCCGGCAACGGCGCGCATTCCGGTCATCATGATCACGACCAAGGATCAGGAAACCGACAAGATCTGGGGCATGCGCCAGGGCGCTGTGGAATACCTGGTAAAACCGGTCGCCGAAAAGGACCTGGTGGCGAGAATCAATGCGGTCATGGCCGGTTGAATGAACAACGCCGTCGATCTCACGAGCCTGGTCGAGCAACCGTTTGACCTGTTACAGGAACTCGAACGCCGCAGTCGCGCGGCTTTTGCCGGCAAGGGCAGCGGCGGCCAGCCCGCGGAATGGGTTGGCGTCGGATTTCGCATCGGCGACGAACAATTCGTCGCCAGCCGCCGGGAAGTGCGCGAGGTGCTTATGTTGCCGGAATCGATGACGCGAGTTCCCGGTGCCAGGCGCTGGGTGCTCGGCATCGCCAATCTGCGCGGACATTTGTTGCCGCTGATCGATCTCAAGATGCTGCTCGGCAGCGGTCGAACGTCACTGCGGCGCTCAACACGCGTAATATCGGTGAATCACCGTGAGGTTCCCGCGGGGCTGGTCGTCGACGAAGTGCTTGGGTTCCGGCGTTTCATGGACAGTGAATTCAAGGATAAATGGCCGCCGACGGTGGTCCGTTGCGATCGCTTTCTGAAAGGCGCTTATCAGCGCGGTCATGACAGCTGGCCGGTCTTCGGCCTCTATGAGCTGATTGAAAGCAGCTCGTTTCTCCAGGCCGCTGCAGAATGATGCAGCGGGCGTACCAACCAAGCCGATGATGCAAAGCCATGGTTAATACTACCGACAAGACCTCCGCGTTCACCGTTCTGGCAGTGCTGACGGCGCTGATTCTGGCGGCCGCCTGCGTTGTCCTGTATGTCCAGTGGGGCGCAAGTGCCGCGGCAAATCAGTCGGTGTCCGGATCCGCGGCACTGTCACAGGCACTTGCCCTGCATGCGACCGGGGCGCTGGGTGGCGACTCCGAGGATTTTGCGCGTCTCGAGAACGATGTAATGCGCCTTTCAGACCTGCGACAGTCGACAGGAGAAGGGGCTCTACCGGGCAGCAGCCGTGCATGGGCGAACCTGGAACAACAGGCACGCGCCATTCTTGCCACCCGCAGTGATTCTGAATCCATCAGTAGTGCGGCTGCTGCGGTTGCGGAGCGTATGTCGGGACTGCTGAGTGCATCGGACACCCTGTTTGAACTGACCGGCTCATCGGCCGACATCGAAGAGTTCCAGCAACGCGCGATACGACTGCGCCAGTCACTGAACGGACTGTCACGCAATCCGGATCCGCAGACAGCGGTAGCCGCGATTTCGGCCGACCTGGATTATCTGCGACAGGTGACCAATGCATTGTCCGGAGACGAGACTGAACTTGACATCGCAGCCCTGCCGGCAGCCGACCGCGACACGGCGTTGTCACCCATCGTCACTGCGCTTACCGAAATCGAAGCGGCGACCGCGCGCGCCCTGGAGGCAGCAGCCAACCTCGACAATCCGGCGGCCACTCTCGACTCGCTGACCGGGTCGGCAAACGACATTTACGCAGCCGCGGACGACGGGCCCGCTGCGGCTAGCGGGGAGACAGGCATTCTTGCGCATCCGTTGTTACCCCTGGTGCTGGTCGGTGGTGCCTTGTTGCTGCTTGCGATACTCGCCTGGATGCATTCGCGCACGGCTCATTTCGAGCGGGCGTCGCAGGAACAGGCGGAACAGAACGATCGCAATCAACAGGCGATCCTGCGCTTGCTGGATGAACTCGGGAGTCTTGCCGACGGCGATCTGACCGTCGAAGCTACCGTTACTGAAGATATCACCGGTGCGATTGCCGATTCGATCAACTACGCCATCGAAAAACTTCGCGAACTCGTTGCAACCATCAATGAAACCGCGATCATGGTGGATTCTGCGGCCAAGCAGACCGAAAGCACGGCGGTGCACATGGCGCGTGCTGCCGATAACCAGAATCGCGAGATTCGCGCCGCTACAGAATCGATCATGTCCATGGCGTCATCTATCGAAGAAGTCTCTGGTAACGCTGAACGTTCGTCGGATGTCGCACGGCATTCCGTAGAGGTTGCGCATAAGGGCGGCGAAGCGGTGCGGCGCACAATCGACGGCATGAATGCAATTCGCGAAACCATTCAGGACACGTCGAAGCGCATCAAGCGACTTGGAGAAAGCTCGCAGGAAATCGGCAATATCGTCGAACTAATTAACGATATTGCCGAGCAGACGAACATCCTGGCGCTCAATGCGTCGATACAGGCGTCAATGGCCGGCGAGGCGGGACGCGGTTTTGCGGTCGTTGCCGACGAAGTACAGCGCCTGGCGGAACGGTCGACCAATGCCACCAAGCAGATTGAAGTTCTCGTGCGCACAATTCAGTCTGATACCAACGAAGCCGTGGTATCCATGGAGCGCAGCACTACAGACGTCGTCGGTGGTGCGCTGCTTGCAGAAAACGCGGGTGCCGCACTCGACGAGATCGAACAGGTCTCGAACCAGATTGCGAGCCTGGTACAGAATATTTCCGGCTCGGCACGCGAACAGGCCAGTGCAGCCGCTGACGTTACCCGCCGTACCAATAAACTGAAACAGATAAGCGACCAGACCGGCAAAGCGACCACGGCGACTGCGTCCGCTATCTCCAAGTTGTCCGTATTGGCGTCGCAATTGCGACAGACGGTTGCCGGGTTCACGCTGCCGAACTCGGCATTCGAGTCGAGCGCTCTGTCGGGTAAATCGGTAGCGGCGCCTGCGCAGAAGCCCAGAGACACCGCCTCAGGCTGACGGAAACGATGACCAGCGATTCGGGAATTCAGGAACGGCCGGACGAAAGCGGCACGCTCGAGACAGCGGCCAGCGCGCTCTCCGTTGTCAGCCAGGAATTGCTGGAGACGATTCGCACGGCGCATGTAGCCCTTGAAGGGGTACTCGAGGGTCGCGGTGGTTCCGCCGGACTCGTGCAATGCGGTGAGGTCTTGCATCAGGCGCGCGGTGTTCTACGCCTGACTGAAACCTACGGTGCCGCGTTGCTGGCCGAGGAAATGGAGCACGTCTGCGCCTACCTCGCGAAGTTGCGGGCCGGCAAGGGTCGCGAGGACGGTCTCGATGCCCTGACGCGGGCCATGGTGCAATTGCCGATCTACATCGAACGCTTGCTGGGCGGCGGTCGCGATATCGCATTGGTATTGCTGCCGATGCTAAACGACCTGCGCGCAGCGCGCGGCAGGCCGTTGCTTTCCGAAGGCACATTACTGCTGCTCAACCTGTCACCGTCGCTGCGTGCGGATGGCAAGGAATTGCGCGAGACGGTCGGCGACGATCCGATCGTCGTTGCCAGCCGCTTGCGGCCGAAGTTTCAGCTCGCGTTGCTTGGCTGGATTCAGGGCGGCGACTCGAAGCGACACCTCGAATCGCTGTCCGGAGTGGTTGCCTCCCTGGAGACAGCCGCAACCCGTAATGACATGCACCAGCTGTGGTGGGTGCTGGGCGGCGTGCTGGAATCGTTGCAAAACGGCGGACTGGAGACATCGGTCGCCCTGAAGCGTTTGCTGGGACAGGCCGATCGGCGCATCAAATTGCTGATCGACGAAGGGCCGGCTTCGTTTGATTCGCACCCGGTGACCGACCTGTTGAACAATCTTCTTTATTACGTGGCTCGCTCCGGCAAGGCCGGCGGGCGCATCAGCGAGATTCGCGCGGCATTCAACCTGTCTGAGCTGTTGCCCGGCGACGAGCAGGTCGAGCATGCCCGCGAAAGCCTCTCGGCCCCCAGCGTCAAACTGATGAAAACGGTAGCGGCCGCCATCAAGGAAGATCTGGGTCGGGTGAAAGACGTACTGGATATTTACGTTCGCACCGGCATGAACAAGTCGTCGGAGCTCGTGCCGCAACTCGACCTGTTGAAAAAGATCAGCGATACGCTCGGCGTTCTCGGCCTTGGCGAATTGCGCGGCGATATTGACGGCGAGATCGAGCGCCTCAAAACCGTTGTCGCCCGCGGCGGCGCTACCAACGAGCAAACCATCGTAGAGATTGCCTCGACGTTACTACGGGTCGAAGACCGCCTCGATCAACATCTCGTTCGGCTGATCGTTCCGCAGGATCCGCCCTCGCCGGGCGATGCGCAGCAGCTCCCATCCGAAGACGATGCCGAATACAAGCAGGTTGCGGAAGCGGTAATGCGCGAGAGCATTATCAATCTCGCGCGCATCAAGGAGACTTTCAGCCAAAGTCTTTCAACGGCCGGAAATTCCCAGGGGATTGACAGCGTTCCCGGGCTCATTCGCGGCATCAAGGCCGGCCTGATGATGCTGAACAAGAATCGCGCGGTCGAGGTGCTCGACAAGATCGGTAACCTGATCACGCTGACCTTGCGTGGTGGCGGGCCGGGTCGATTGCAACAAAAGGAAATGGATCGCCTCGCAGACGCCATCGTCAGCGTTGAGTACTACATGGAGACCGTCAAGGCCGGTCGGCGCGAGCCTGCGTACATGCTGGACAATGCCGAGACCTGTCTCGAGGTGCTCGCTGATCTCGAAAAACGCCTTACACGAGACAAGGATGAGCAACCGTCCGCAACCCGCACAATCCGCGTGTCCAGGGGGGAGTTTGATGCCAGGGCTGCGGAACAGCACGCAGAGTCGGCAAGGTTGCAGCAGACCGAAGTTATACCGATGCCGGTCATCGCTGCGCATGCGGAGCACCTCGATCCCGAGCTCCTCGAACTGTTTATCGAGGAAGCGAAAGAAGAAATCGGGACGATCCGGAGCAACCTGCCGCAATGGGCCGAGTCGCCCGACGACATGGAAACGCTCATCACCGTTCGACGGTCTTTTCACACGTTGAAGGGCAGTGGCCGCATGGTCGGCGCGGAACGTATCGGGGAATACTCCTGGACTATCGAAAACCTTCTTAACCGCCTGATCAACCGTACGCTGAGCCGCACGCCGCCGATGGTGAAGTTCATTCTCGACGCTGCGAAGGTGGTTCCGGAACTGGTGGAGCAGCTCGAAGTCGGAACCGAGCCTGAATCCGACATCAATTTGCTGATGGCCCGTGCCAACGCGTTCGCCGACGGAGATCCCAACGCGGCAGTTCTGACTCTGGCGACGCCAACGGGAGTCAGCGCCGACGAAGAAGTGACAGCGCTCGAGATGGACCCGGTGTTGCTGGACATCTTCTCCATGGAAACCGACGGTCATCTGAAGGTCGTCCAGGAATACCTGTCCAACTGCGAAGGACATCGGCCACCGTTTGCGGTTACCGACAAGTTGCATCGTGCGTGTCACACGCTGCATGGCAGCGCCAACATGGCAAATGTCGAACGCGGCGTTGCGGTGGCGGGTGCGCTTAACCGTTATGTCCGGCGCGCACAGGACTATAACGTCGGCCTCAATTCAGATGGCCTGGATGCCGTGCGCGACGGCGTCGAGGCAATTCGTGCCATCGTCGCCGATATCAACCAGCCGCAACGCGAACGTGCCGACTACGCGAGCCTGATCGACCAGCTGACCGATCTCATGAACGCGATCGAAGCACCGGCTGTCGAGGAACGGTCCAGCGAAGAGTCCGTTGATGAGGCAACGCCGGCGCCGTTCGATGTCGATGAGGAGGGAGATTACGACGCCGAAATTGCCGCAATCTTTTCCGAAGAAGCGGCCGAGATTCTCGAAGAAGCGGATCGGGCGCTTGCGTTGTGGAGCAAGGACAGGAGCCTGCGGGAACCGGCGGAGGAACTGAAACGTCACTTGCATACGCTGAAAGGCGGGGCGCGCATGGCGGGTATTGCCGCGATGGGCAATCTGAGTCATGAGCTGGAAACATTACTGATCGGGATCGACGAAGGTCGGGTTGATGCGTCGCCACGAATCGATGATCTCCTGCAGCAGAGCTTCGACGAATTGCATCGCATGCGTGACACCGTTATCACCGGCAAGAAGGTAACGCCTGCCAATGATCTCGAACGCATCATTCGCAAAGTAAACGCCGGCGAGGACGAGGCAGACGCAGAGGCGCCAGTGGTGGAGCGCGAGACAGCGGCCTCACTCGAGGACGACGTCGCGGTCGCATTCACTGCCGAGCCGGACGAGTCGATCGGCATGGTTTTTGTCGACGAACCGGTTGTGGAATCGACTGATGCGGCGATCGACGACATCATAGAGGAGGAAGTCGAGGAGGTGATCGAGGAACATCGGCTCGCCATTGTCGATGACCTGCCGGCCGGGGAGCCGCTCGCCGACGAGCCGGAGACGGCAGAGACCGGACCTGATGTCGTGCAGCCCGACGATGCAGCAGACGACGTGGCCATTTCACTCGAGCCTGTAGCAGAGCCTGAACCTGAGCCCGAACCTGAGCCCGAGGAGCCAATGCCCGAGGCCGAGGCAGCCGTGGAAGCTGCCGACGAGGTGGACGACGTGCAGCTCGACATGGCAGCGGCGCAAGGCGTGCCTCTCGAATCGATTGCCGAAGAGCGCCGCATGGCCCAGCGCGGCGCGGCCAGCGCCGAAGCCCGGCAGGAGTTCGCGCGTATCGACGCGGAGCTGCTTGAGGATCTGCTGAACGCGGCCGGCGAAATCAGTATTTATCATTCACGCCTGAGCCAGCAGATCACTTCGATCGAATTCCATCTCGATGAGCTGGAGCAAACTGTCAGCCGCCTGCGTCAGCAATTGCGCAAACTCGAAATCGAGACCGAGGCGCAGGTCACGCACGGCCACCAGGAAACCTACGTGTCGCGTGACTTCGATCCACTCGAAATGGATCGCTATTCCAACATACAGCAACTGTCGCGTGCTCTCGCCGAGTCGGCAAACGACATGGGCAGCCTCAAGGATCTCATGCGCACGCTGACTTCCGACGCCGAGACCTTGCTCGTGCAGCAGTCGCGCGTGACGGCGGAATTGCAGGATGGACTTATGCGTACGCGCATGGTCCCGTTCCAGCGTCATGTGCCGAGGTTGACGCGCCTGGTGCGGCAGGTCGCCGGCGAAACCGGCAAACGCGCGGAACTCGCGGTCGAAGGCGCAGCGGGCGAACTGGATCGCCAGGTGCTCGACAAGATGCTGCCGCCGTTCGAGCACATGATGCGCAACGCTGTGATTCACGGCATCGAAAAGCCCGAACTTCGGCAGGCGAACGGTAAACCGGCCACTGGACGCATCACCGTTCGCCTGCATCGTGAAGGCGCAGAGATGGTTATCGATGTCGCCGATGACGGCGCGGGGCTGGATGTCAAGGCCATACGCCGTAAAGCGTATGAGAACGGTCTGTTGGATGCCGACAGCAAAACCAGCGATGAAGAAATCATGCAGCTGATCCTGGCGCCGGGTTTCAGCACGGCGGCGCAAGTGACGCAGTCAGCCGGACGCGGCGTTGGCATGGATGTCGTGGCCAATGAAGTCAAGAAACTCGGTGGTTCGCTGCATATTGCGTCGGTCATCGGCCAAGGCACCAACTTCACCGTGCGCCTGCCGTTCACGCTGGCCATCACCCAGGCGCTGATCGTGCGCACGGGCGAAGAAGTTTATGCGCTGCCCTTGCCGACGGTCGAAGGCGTCGCCCGCATTGGTCGTGCTGACCTCGAGAGCATGCTCAACCAGAGTGACCCGAGCTACGAGTACGGCGAGCAGACTTATCGATTCCGCCATCTGGGCCTGTACCTCGGAGGGCAGCCTGCCAAGCTGCCGGACGACGATTCCTATGTATCGATTATCCTGGTGCGCGCCGGCGACTACTCGGCGGCTATCCTTACCGACGAGATGCTTGCCAGTCGCGAAATCGTGGTCAAGTCAGTCGGACCGCAATTGGCCGGCATCCGCGGCATTGCCGGCGCGACGATTCTGGGTGATGGCAGCATCGTGCTGATTCTCGACATCAATGCACTGGTAAGAACCGGTGCGCCGATGGTTGAACTGAAGGGCGCAACACCAGCGCCGGTCGACGTGCGGCCGCTGGCCCTTGTCGTCGACGATTCCATCACGGTCCGCCGTGTCATGGAACGCTTCCTGCTGCGTAACGGAATGCGTGTGGTAACAGCCAAAGACGGGCTGGACGCAATCAGTGCCGTATCCGATGCCAAACCGGACATCATCCTGTTGGATATCGAGATGCCGCGCATGGACGGCTATGAATTTGCCACCCACGTGCGCAACGACGAACGTATCGCTGATGTGCCGATTATCATGATTACCTCGCGAGTCGGCGACAAACATCGCGCGCGAGCCATCGAGATCGGTGTCAATGACTACCTCGGCAAGCCCTACCAGGATTCGCAGTTGCTCGAATCGATTCAACAGCTGCTGGAAGAACGCGGGATCAATCTGCAGTGAGCGCCGATACCGAAGAACTCTACAGTTTGCTGGTGCCGCTTGCGGAAGATCGCCTGATCGTGCCGCGTGCCTGTGTCGCCGAGGTCGTACGATTTACCACGCCGGAACGGGCCGATGGCAGCAAAGACTGGATGCTCGGTACGGTCAACTGGAACGGCCGTGCGCTGCCGGTCGTCTCGTTCGAAGGCGCAATCGGCAAGGAACTTCCCGCGACCAGCGGGCGGACGCGGATCGTCGTGTTTTATTCCAGCACCGGACAGATCCGGACCGGCTACTTCGGCGTGCTGACCCAGGGATTTCCGCAGTTGGTGCGCGTCAACCGCGCCGTTCTGAAACTGGACGCGACATCCGGCTGGCCCGAAGGCGCACCGGTCCTGTGCCGCGTGAAAATGATCAATGAATACCCCCTGGTACCGCACCTGGAAGCCCTCGAGCGCATGATCGTTGCGGAATCACTTCAAGCCTGACGCGTTACGCCAGGTCTCCCCACCGTGCTTGCAGGACCGCGATCGCTGCAATGGCGGCAGTCTCGGTGCGCAGGATGCGCGGTCCCAGGGAACAGACCTCGAAACCCGCTGCCGTAGCCTCGCCTAGCTCGTTGTCGCTAAAACCACCTTCGGGACCGATCAGCAACATCACGTTGCTGCTCACAGGCTGCAGCGATGCCAACGGCGTGGTGGCTGTCGGATGCAACGCGATTCGCCTGGTTCCATCCTGCACAAGGTGCTGTCGCCACTTGTCGAAATGAATGGGCGTATCGATGACGGGCGGAACGGTGCGTCCGCATTGTTCGCAGGCGCTTAGCGCAATTCTCGTCCAGTGGGCGGTTCGTTTGTCGCGTTTTGCGGCATCGTCCAGGCGCACCACTGAAAACTCTGTCAGTACTGGCGTCAACCGGGATACGCCCAGCTCCGTTGCTTTCTGCATCACGGTGTCCATGCGCTCACCGCGTGAGACACCCTGCACCAGATGCAAGACCAACGGCGATTCGACATTGCGGATAATATGATTGTCGATGCGAACTGCGACACCGTGCCTCGATACCGTGACGACCACTGCCGAAAACTCACCACCCTTGCCATTGAACAATGTCAATTCATCTGCCGCTTTCAGGCGCAGCACCCGGTCGATGTAGTGCGACTGTTCAACCGGCAATATCAGTTGCGCGCCACTCTGCAATGTTTCGTCGACATACACACGACGGGTGCCCGGCTGGCTCAATTCAGTTGTGCCTTGTTCAGTGTCGGCAATGACGACGAGACCTGGCAGCCTGTCGGACCTCAGTTCATCCAAATCCGACAGGGTGCAGGATGCGCTATCGTTGACATTACACCTACTCAGCAATGACCATGTCAAAGGCCGTTGCCAATACGTCGTTTCGTTCCAGGTAAGTGAATTTTGTCCGAGCGTGATACGCAGGTATACACGATAAGCCCCGGCGCCGGCCTGTTGCGGCCGGCGGCCAAGTGCCCGTCGCCCAACCAGGATGACCGGCCGGACGGTGCACAGCCGCAACTGATCGTCATTCACGGTATCAGTCTGCCGCCGGGCGAATACGGGGGACCGTACGTCGAGCAATTTTTTACCAATTGCATTGACGTGCAGGCACATGCGTATTTCAGTGAGATTTGTGACCTGAAGGTTTCGGCACATCTCCTGATTCGACGCGACGGCGCATTAATCCAGTTTGTACCGTTTGGTCGGCGCGCGTGGCATGCAGGCGAATCAACGTTCCGTGGCCGCTCGCGTTGCAATGACTTTTCGATTGGCATCGAACTTGAAGGGGACGATGAAACGACCTACGACGACGCTCAATATGCGGTTCTCACTGCCGTGATCGACACGCTCATCGGCAGCTATCCGGGGTTATCCCCCCGATCGATCGCCGGACACTGCGATATCGCACCTCGCCGCAAGACAGATCCCGGCCCTGCATTCGACTGGTTGCGGCTGTATGATGATTTGTCGGCAAGAATTGCAGGAAGGACAGACCCGACCCAATGAAACTGATCGCCCTCTTGATAGCGCTTGCCGTCGAACGACTGGCAACCCATCTGTTTCATATGCGCGAACTGCGCTGGCTCGATCGCGTTCTCGATGCCGGTTTCCGCCAGATTTCGCGGCTCACCGGCTGGCCGCCGATTCTGCCGATTGCCGTACTGGTTTTCGTACTGGTCTTGCCTGTTTTGCTCGTATGGATGAGTCTTGGAGATGTCTTACTCGGTTTCCCGTACCTCATATTCGCAATTTTCGTGCTGTTTTTTTCCTTCGGTCCGCAAGACATTGCGGAGGAGGTAGACGACTATTGCGCAGCCCTGTCAAGCGACGACAGTGAGCAGGTGCGGGCCACTGCCAAAACACTTCTTGAACACGATCCGCCGGAGTTTGCGGAGGAACGGAATCGCCGGGTGGAAGAGGCAGTGTGTGTGCAGGCGAATAATCGACTGTTTGCCGTGATTTTCTGGTTCGTGCTTCTCGGGCCGGTGGGTGCGTGGGCCTACCGCGTCACCGATCTGACTCGTCGACGCGCGGTGTTCGCAACCGCGCGTTATCCGGATAGTGCATCGCCGGCAACGCAGGTGGTCGCCGCCACAGAGGCCCTGCACGGTTGGCTGGCATGGATTCCGGCCCGATTGACGGCGATCGGCTATGCATTGGCCGGTAGTTTCGACGGCGCCTGGTCTGCGTGGCGCTCGTCGACACAACCAGCCGGCAGGTTGTCCCGGGACGCCTCCGAAGGCTTGCTGGCGTACGTCGGTGTCGGGGCCCTGGCAATCCTGCCGGTCGCAGGCGAAGGCGATGCCGAACGAGGCATTCGCGGCGCCACTGCAGCCAAACGACTTGTGCTCCGTTCTCTCTTTATCTGGGCAGCGGTAATCGCCGCCATGACGCTTTATGGCTGGTCCGTGTAACGGGCTGCCATCGACAGCGTTGCACTGCGGCTGGATAACGGCACTTGTCCTGTTCGTCCTGCCCGCAACGCTGCCGAGCGAGCCTGCCCATGCGGCGGATCAGGCGGAGTCGGCCGGCCTGCGCATCGTCACGCTGGCACCACACCTCGCGGAACTGCTGTACGCCGTTGGCGCCGGGCATATGCTGGTTGGTGTCAGTGCCTACACCGATTATCCGGAGGCCGCGGCGGTATTGCCTGTTATCGGTGACGCGTTCGCAATCGACCAGGAACGACTGGCGATGCTCGAACCAGATCTGTTGCTCGCCTGGAAAAGCGGCACGCCCGAAAACGTCATAGACCGTATTGCGGCGCGCGGTTATCGCATTGAAACCATCGAGACGCGCGGCTTGCAGGAGATTGCAACCGCGCTGGACCGTATCGGGGAATTGACGGGCCGGCAAAGCGAGGCGGCGCACGTTGCGAACGAGTTTCGCGCGGCGTTGCAACTGCTCGAAAAGCAGCATCGAGGCGCCGCGCCAGTGCGCGTTTTCTACCAGGTTTCAGATCGACCGTTGTATACGGTCAACGGTGCGCACTACGTCAGCGAACTTATCGACATTTGCGGAGGCAACAACGTTTTTGCCGACCTGAACGACCTCGCTCCTTTGGTTGATGTTGAAGCTGTACTGGCACGGGATCCGGAAGTGCTGCTTGCCAGTGACGACAACACCGCAGATGCTTTCGCCGTGTGGGGGCGGTGGCCCGAAATGTCTGCCAATCGCTACGGCAATCATTTTTTTCTGCCGGCCGATGAGATCGGCCGCGCAACTCCGCGCCTGTTACAGGCAGGTGAAAGGCTGTGCCGCACGCTCGAACAGGCGCGCACGAATCGTGCCGCAAGGCTTGATGATCGCCCGTGATACGGGCTCTACAGCGTTTTTATCGCCACCTGTAGGAGCCCGACCCACGGGCGATCATCCACAGCGCATCGATTGCCACCCGTAGGAGCCCGCCCTGCGGGCGAATGCGGCAGCGACCAAACTTTTCCCATTCGCGCGCAAGGCGCGCTCCAACGGCGCTCGCATCCGCCCGCATCACGGGCGATCACCCCCCGTCTTTCAGCCGATCGCGATCCCAGATCACTTCCTGGCCGTTCTCCGCACGCGCCAGTCGTCTTGCGATTACAAACAGCAGGTCCGACAGGCGATTCAGGTATTGCAGCACCTCACCGCGAACCTCCTCTGCGTCGCCGAGCGCACACACGCAGCGTTCGGCACGCCGCACGATGGTGCGGGCGAGGTGACAGGTCGCCGCAGCCTGGCCCCCGCCGGGCAGGATGAAATCCTTGAGCGGCGGCAGCTCTGTGTTGAACGCGTCGAGCTGTTGTTCCAGCCGTAATACGAACGTCTGCTCGATTGCCTTGTGGCCGGGTATGCACAATTCTCCGCCCAGGTCGAACAGGTCGTGCTGAACTTCGGTGAGGCAGTGCCGAATATCGCCAGGGACTGAAGCGCATGCCAGAACCATGCCGATGGTACTGTTCGCCTCGTCAACCGTGCCGTACGCTTCTACTCGCAGACTGCTTTTGGCAACGCGGCTGCCATCGCCAAGCCCGGTCGTGCCATCGTCCCCGGTGCGCGTGTATATTTTGCTCAAACGGTTGCCCATGGACGCTTACTTCCAGCTGTAGCCGAGGTCGACAAAGACGCTGCGCTCCTGCATGCGAAAGCCTGCCGCCGTTTCATATTCACGGTCAAAAAGGTTCTCGATGCGAGCATTGAGGCGCCACCGGTCAGCAACTGCCAGTTGCCCGGTCAGGTTGGCCAGGACATAGCCCGGCAAGTGGACACCGCCAACGTCTTCGCGATCGCCGCTGGCAAGAAGCGATAATCCCAGCCGATGATTTCCGAGGTCTTTCTGCAGGTTTACGGTCATGCTTTTCTCGGCGCGCCGCACCAGGCGCACGTTCTCGATGGCATTGTCGGCCGATTGACGAAGGATGCCGGTGCGAACGGAGAAACCTTCGCCCCGATATTCCCATCCAAGTTCGGCGCCGCGTATTTCTGCCCTGCCAATATTACGCAATTCGAAGGTGGACAGGTCGAACTCGATCAGATCATCGATGTCGTTTCGATACAGTTCGAGATCAAAGGTATGCCGCGAGTCCGGGCGATAGCGCAACGCGACCTGGACTTCGTCGGCGACCTCGGGTTCCAGGTCCGGTTGGCCGCCGAAACCGAAGCGGTCCGTGGCATCCGGCGCGCGAAAGGCATGCCCAAGCCCTGCGTTGAGGGTCCAGCGCTCGCCCAGAGAGCGGGAGTATTCTGCGTTCCAGGTGAAATGGTTGCCGAAGGCATCATGGTTCGAAAGGCGCGCTGCGACAAACGTTCGGTGCTCGCCCTTGCTCCATTGGTCCTCGAGGAAAACAGCGCGTACGCGCGTATCCTCCTCAAATCCGGAGCCGAATGACAGCGACGATGCAGTTTCGTCGACCAGGTATATACCGCCGACCCACTCATGGTTACCTGTTGGCAGTGAGACTTGCCAGTCGAGGGCATAGCGTTTCGATTCGACGAATTCTGCCGACTGGTTTTGCTCGATCGAGTCTTCGATATGACTCACAACGAGCTTGCTCTGCATATCGTTTGGCAACGCTGTTTTCACTTCCAGCGCCGTGCTCGCAAGCCTGAAGTCCTGGTCCAGTGGTGCCAGAAAAAAATCGAAATACTCATTGTTGCCGCTGGCTTGCCAGTGCCTCAGTGTCATCTCACTGGACCCCAACCGCAGGCCTGCAAAAAAGTTCGCCGACAGGTTGTCATAGCCGCGCGCGATCTCACTTTGTGTGCTTGATGAGAATCCGTCGGTATCCTGCCAGTTGAATGTCAAGCCAATGTTTGCTGTCTCATTGCGACTGCCTGCTGAGACGAGTGCGGATCGCGTATCGAAACTGCCTGTGCCAACGGAACTCTCGATATACCGCGCTTCGCCCTGGCGTGTGATGATATTGACGACACCGCCGATAGCATCCGTACCAAACAGTGCCGACCGCGCCCCCTTGACTATCTCGATGCGTTCGATGGTTTCAGGTGCAATGTGCTGAATGGCAGCGCCGCCTATCGTCCCCGGATTCACGCGAACCCCGTCAATGAGCACCAATGTGTGATTGCTGTCGGTGCCGCGCAGAAAAACCGATGTCGATTGGCCGGGGCCGCCGTTCCGTCCGATGTCGATTCCGGCTTCGAAGCGCAGCAACTCCGCGAGATCGGCCGCCAGTGACTGCTCGATGTCCTGTCGCGTAATGACTGTGACGGGTACGATCGCGTTCTCGAGAGAAATCTCGGTGCGAGTCGCTGTAACGATGATGTGATCCTGTGGCACAGGGTCTGTCGCCGCTGTGCTGGCAAACGGTAGTAAAAGAATCAGAATTGCAATTGCTGGCAGTGACGGACTGGACGCCGCGTGCAGAATTTTCATGTTGTCCCCTTGCGTGCCGCCCGCACGCGATCAGCTGGTTCGACCGTTGCGAATACCGGGAGGGCTGATGAGGACCGTTGCTCTGTCGAGGTACGTCCGAATCCACGCCCGCCGCGTCATTCACGTGTGCAACAGGCCGGTCTCCGGGCTGACGAGTGGATTACATGCTGTGCGGCGTGTACTCCAGTCCGTAGCGCCTTCCCGCGAATTGGAAAGCAGATGCTTTCGTTTCTCGCAGTGGCTCCGCCGGGCCAAGAGGCTGGCGGGGGCTACGGGTTGACTCGATCACCGTTGCGGGGGCAGCGCCGGAATGAGTCATTGCTGACTCCACCGGCTTCCCGTTCATCCGAAAAAATGCCTTTCCGGATTCACCTGATGTCGTGCGAACAATAGGCA
>JBGTHC010000074.1:0-6969 GCA_041746375.1 Woeseiaceae bacterium | reverse complement strand
GCAAGCGCGGCTGCCATGCGGACGCTGCGCACCGGATCGTTCAGCCCATCGAAACCAACGCGCTCCTGCAGGTCTGGCGACAGGTTGCGGATCACACGATGCGCGGCGATACGCAAGAGTGGATCCGGGTCGTCTGCGCTTGTGTCGATCGCGGCGATATCGTCGACCGACAGCGGTTGATCCAGCAACATCAACGCCGTTGCCCGGCCGATGCCGGCGTGCACACTCGATTCGATGACACGGCGCAACGCCGCATTCGCGTGGCCCGTGCGCGCCGCCGCGAATGCGCTGGCGAACTCCGGACGTTCGAAGACGTCATTGCCATACCACTCGGCCACTTGCGCCTTCGCCCACGAGGCATCGTGCTCCGTATGACAGCCGTTGCAGGCGTTCGGCGTGCCGAGCGTCTCGCTCAGGTCGGGACGAGGCACGCGAAAGCTGTGATCGCGCCGGTCGTCGACCACCATGTACGTGCGTTCGGGCATATGGCAATCGACGCAGCCTGCTGATTCGGGCGCATGCCGCAGGTGTTCGGAAGTTGCGAACTTCGCCGGCAGGTGGCACTGCGCGCAGACCGCGTTCGTATCGCTACTGGTCACGAGATCGAGCGAATGCGGATTGTGGCAATCACTGCAAGTCACACCGGCCTGGTACATCCGACTCTGCAGGAACGAGCCGTAGACATAGACTTCGTCACGAATCTGCCCGTCGGGAAAGTAAAGAGGCTCCTCGAGCAGCGCTGGCAGGTGAGTGTCCGTGAGCGGCTTGCCGAATTCGTATTCAGGCGCGATGACACCACGGCGCGAATGGCAGCGTCCGCAGGCTTCGGGCTGTGCTGGCGGCGTCATGCGGGCTTCGCTGCGAGCCGCGATGCCGGTTTCCGGATTCATTTGCCAGCTCGTTCCGTCGTGGTCATTAAGGTCGACGGACAGACCATGCTGCGCATCGAACTGACCGCGTTCTGCCTGCGCAACGTGCAGGGAAGCAGGACCGTGACAGGCTTCGCAAGAAACGTCGATTTCCTGCCAGGTGGTGTCGAACGAATCACTCGCCGCATCGTAGCCGAGCTCCAACTGGGTGGCGTGACACTCCGCGCACATATAGTTCCAGTTCTGGTCGCGGCCGGTCCAGAACAAGGGATCGCCCGGCGCGATCTGCTCGTGCGGATACAGGTGAAACCACCGCTGGCCGCCGTCGCTTTCCGAACGTGTATCCCAGGTGAACGGCAAGGCCTGCAAACGCCCGCCGGAAGATTCGACGAGGTATTGCTGCAGTGGCTCGATACCGAAAGTGTACTTGACCGGAAACTCGCCGACCGTCCCGTCCTCGCCGACGGTCTGCACGATGTGCTGCCCGTCGCGTTGCAGAAACCGGGTGACCGAATCGAAGTATTCGAATGTCGCGTCCGAAAAGTTTCCGAGCACGGTATCCGGCGCCGCCGCCTGTATGGCGAGGTCATGGTGCGATCCCTGCCAGGCTTTCGCTTCGCCCGCATGGCAGTTGGTGCAGGTGGTGCTGCCGACGAATGTTGCGGCGGTATTCTCGACGGCGTTAGTGTCGGGCGCCTGACTCGCAGGCTCCGGGTCGCCGCATCCGGCAGCCAGGCCCGCGACGGCGATACAAACGAGGAAGCGGATGCGGCCGCTCAGTCGGGTGGCCGACACGCCAGATTTCGATTTCACGTGCGGAAGAATTCCAAGAGATCCAAGGGCAGGTCGTCCTGATAGACTTGGCGCAAACACTAACAGAAATCGGCAATTCCATGCCCCGGCGAATTGCGCTCTGGACCATCGTCTCCCTCCTTTTGCTCGTTGCAGCGGCGGCCGCTTTCCTGTTGACCGCGGACCTCAGGTTCCTGAAGCCGCAGATCGAGGCTCGCGCGAGTCGCACCCTCGGCCGGACATTTGTGATTGACGGCGATCTGAGCGTCCGCCTTGGCCGCCACGCAACTATCGTCGCGAACGGGCTGCGCCTGCAGGACGCATCGTGGTCGGAGCGGCAGGACATGCTTGAAGTCGGCAAGGTCGAATTCGAAGCTAATCTACTGTCGATGCTTTCCGGCCCGTTCATCATCGAACGCATTGTGATTCGCGACGCCCGGGTACACGTCGCCGGAACCGACGAGGGCGATTCAAACTGGGCGATGATCGAGCCGCAACAGGATGCAGAAGAAGCGGAGACCGGTGAGGGACGAGGCTGGCGCTTGCGTAAGCTGGATGTCATGGGCGTCGACGTTCACATTGATCTGCCGGAGCGGCCCGAACCGCTGGACGTACGAATAAATAGCCTGCAGCAGAACGTCGGCGACGATGACATTGTAGCGACCTCCCTCGATGCGTCAGCGAATGAGAGGGAGCTTTCGCTGACGAGCCGGGTCGGGACGTGGTCGTCGCTCCTCGAGGGCGACCGAGTCGACCTGGACCTGAAGGCGCAACTGGATCGCGTCACGGTGACGGCCGGGGGCTACGTCGATTCGCTGTCGGAACCGCGCCGGCCGTCGCTCGCTTTCGCAATCGAGGGTCCGGCGGTCAGCGACATTTACGTGATGGCCGGCCTCGGCGAACACGGCGCCGGCGATATCAACCTGCGCGGCTCGCTCCAGCCGACCGACGATGGACCGTTGGCACTAACAATAGCCGGCAACGCCGGTGAGACCGTCATCGACGCCGTTGGCAGGTTTTCGGATTTGCAGCACCTCGAGGAAGCCGAACTTAAAGCGCGCGCCAACGGCCCGAATCTCGGCCGAGTGCTCGGCCTGTTCGGCATGAACCAGGTCAGCGAAGTACCTTTCGCAGTGACGCTGGACGCTGAACGCTACGGCACGCTTTTGACGGTCCGCGAAAGCACGCTGGACATCGGCGACGCGCGTGCGACCGTCACTGGCCTGCTGCCGGAGTTTCCTACCCTCGCGAACGCGACTGCTGCGGCACGGATCGAGGGACAGTCGATCGAACGACTGAAAAGTCTCGCGCCGATTCCCGATGCAATGCGTGGGCCGTTCCTTGTCGACCTGGAACTCGATGCCACCGCCGGACAAACCGAAGCGTTTCGCGTCGTCGCGAATACCTCGCTTGGCACGTTGTCCGGCAGCGGTTCACTCGGCCCTGCGCCGGAACATTACGGAAGCCGGGCCAATGCCCGCTTCGCAGCGCCGAGTCTTGCAGGCATTGCGGCCGCATGGGGTATCGAAGGCCCCGGCGACGAGCCGGTAAATATCAGCGGCGACCTGGAACTCGTTGCAGAGGGAATTCGCTTGCAGAACGTTGCAGCGACCCTCGGCGAACACGAGGCAACGATCACCGGCCTGGTCGGCACGGGCGCCGGGCTGCGCGGCAGCGAGTTCGAAATTCACTTGCAGGGAGAAAGTCTCGGGGACCTGGCTCGGGCTGCGTACTCAATCGAAAACCTGCCGTCCGATGCCTACCGCATGCGCACAACAGTCGGCATCGATGACACCGGCTACGTCGTCCGCACGCTTTCCGCCAATGTCGGCGACGCCGCATTGACGGCGGACGGGTTGATCAGTCGCCGCGCGGATCTCGCAGGCTCGCGCGCTTCCGTAGCGCTCGAAGGCGCAGCGCTAGAACGACTGGTTCCGGCGCTCGGCACGCGACGGGTCCGGCCCGGACCCTTCAGCCTGTCAGGCAAGGCCGGAATCGACAACGGCAGGCTGAAGTTTGAGCAAATTCGTTTCGAACGGCAGTTCGCGACAATCGCGGCGGACATCGAAGCGGGGTGGCCACTTTCCTTCGATCACACAAAGTTCGATGTCCGCGGACGGGGCGAAGATATTCGTGCTTTGATCGGTGAAGTCGGTCCCTTGCATCTCGCAGAACTGCCCTACGCGCTCGACGTGAGTGGCACACGTGCAACCAGCCATTGGTCGATCAACGCATTCGATGCAACGCTCGGTGACGCTCACGTACGCGCCAGCGGCACGGTGGACTACGGGAATTCGATCGCGGCGACCCGGCTGCAATTCAGCGCGGCGATCCCCGCCATCGCCCGCCTCGGCACGATCAACGGCACGACCCCGCGAGATCGCGCGCTGGCGATGACCGCATCAGTCGCAGGCCAGGGCAACGAACTCGTCGTGAACGACCTGGACCTCAAAATCGACGAGGGCGCAATTGGCGGCAGCATCCGCATCCTTCCCGGAGCGACGCCTGAGATCGACATCGACCTGCACTCGGACAACTTTGTGCTGCATCCGCTCACTGCAGTAAAAGATCAAGAGCCGGCCGTCGCTGCGCTGGCGGACGGTCGGCTCATTCCCGACGCACCTGTCTCCCTCGAGTTACTTGAAGCCTTCAACGGCACGTTTCGCGCGCGGGTTGCGGCGTTCCAGCGCGACCAGCTGCACCTCCGTAACGTCGATGTAGACGCGCGCCTGCAGGACGGCACGCTGGAGGTATCGCGTTTCGGCTTCGACGGCATCACCGGGCGGCTGGACGCGACCGCCAATGCCAGCGCCGACGACGGCCGCTATGCATTGTCACTGAAGGCACGCGAATTTGCCCTCGCACTGGATGACACGAACTCAGACGATCGGCTTACGGGCGACATCGATTCGAGGTTGACGTCGAACGGCGCAACGCTGCGCGCCATCGCTGCCAACCTGGGCGGTTTCGTCCTGGTGAATTCGGGCGGCGGACGGATGCCCAACTACCGTTTCCTCCAGGCACTGTACGGCAACCTGCTGGATGAAATCCTGTCGACGGTCAATCCCTTCTACAAGGCAGGCGAGTTCACGAGTTTCGAATGCATCATCCTGCCCGTTGAGATCGCGAACGGGCAAGTGATCAGCGCGCCCAGCATCCTCGTCCTGACAGACAAGATACGGATATTGGCCCAGGCCAAAATCGATCTGGACAGCGAGGCGCTTGATCTCAGCGCTCGAACTTTGCCACGCCAGTCACTGGGCATCAGTGCCGCCGAGATCGTGAATCCGTACGTGAAGATCGTCGGCACGCTCGCCGCGCCGCGACTCAGCCTCGACCAGAAAGGCGTCCTGATGGCGGGCGGCGCCGCCGTAGCAACGGGCGGTCTGTCGGTGCTGGCAAAGGCCGCCTGGGACCGGCTGTCACGCGATGCCGATCCCTGCGAAGAAGCCGCCACCGCGGCACAAAAGTCGCTGGCTCAATATCTGAACTGATTCTTGTTGGAGCGCGCCCGGCGCGCGAATGGGAAAAGGTTGATCGTCGTCACCGCACTCGCCCGCAAAGCGGGCTCCCGCAGGTTTCTATCAGAAGGAATAGCCGATCGACGTCGTGATGCCGTAGTCGGTGCTTACGGCGCCCTCCGGCGGATCGCTCAGGTAGGATCGATAGACCGTCAAGTCAAAGAACAGGTCATCGATGAATTCGTGCCGATACGTAAGGTCCGACTCCGCACGGTAAGAGCTGAGATCTTCCAGCAGCGGATACACATTGGTCGTCAAGCTGATGAAACTTTCCGGGTTGAGGCTGCGATGCAGATACCTGACCTGTATGAGACCTTCCGCATTGATGGTGCTTTCGGTCTCGCCGATGAACGATTCGCGGGTGCCCACGAGGCCTGCGACCAGCGAGAGCTGGTTCTCGTTGGTCTGGATGATGTACCGGCCGAGGCCCCCGCCGGCGAGTACCCGCGCGTTGATGCCGAGTTCATCGTTCGTTTCCCAGGAAGCAAACCACCCGGTGAACCAGCGGTCGTGACGCAAACGCTGGTAATTGAAACCGACGCTTTGCCGCATCGTCGTTTCTTCGCTCGGCTGGTCCGTGATTGCGGAATTGACGGTCACGCCCGCCAGCCAGTTCAGCGTGCGATAACTTGCGTCGAACGCCAGGTTAAGAGTTGATACTTCACTGCCTTTCTGTGTGTTGAAGCCGAAACTCAGCGACCCGTCCACGCGTTGCCACCATCTTTCGTCCGTCTCGATCGGAGTGATCCGAACGATGCGGCGCATCGCCACTTCGACCGGTCCCGAAGGGGTGACCACGATGATCTGGTAATGCTCACTTCCCGGTTCGACACTACCGAAATAGCGCGTTCCGTCGACGTTCTCAACCTGCAGGCTTTGCTTGCTGGTCAGCGCAACAATGTCCTCCCAGTCGATCTGCACCGTGCCCATGGAATCCGTGCTGAACCGGACCGAACCGAAATCAAGCGACTTGACCTCGCCGGTGACGGCGTCGCCGTTGACGAGCACGACGACGTCACTCTTGGCGGCAAGAACCGGAGTGATGTGCATGGTTAAAGAGAGAACCAGGCCAAGAACGAGTTGCCTCGCTCGTAACGAGTGCGGAAAAATGCTTGTCATGACAGTCGCCCGTATTGCTTTTGTTTCAGGTTGGACGTTCGGTGCGAACGATATACTGACTGACGGCAGGACATTTTGCGAGGTGGCGCGTCTGTAGCGTGCAGGAAGTCGTTGCCGAGTTTTCACTGGCGGCGCATCATTGGAGGTACCACAGCGGGAGAGCATCCAATGGTCGAAAGCGATTGCCCTAAAGTTCTGCGAGCCGCGCTGATCCCTGTCCTGGCCGTTTGCCTTTTCGCCTGCACGACGGTAGAGACCCGCAGCTTCACCGTAAAGAAGGACGCGCAGGTTGCGTCTGCCCAGATCGCGACCGGAGCCGACTTTACTCGTTACGACAGCCTTCTTCCCGAAGATGCCGGCATCTATTTCCCCGAGAGCGCCCCGGCGACCGGCGAAGACGTGCGCCGCATCCGCCAGCTCTTCCGTGACGCGTTCCTTGGCGAATTATCGGGCTATAGGATTACCGACCAGCCCGGTCCTGGCGTCATGGCTGTGCTACCGACGCTCATTGACATGCGTACGGCGAGCGCTGCAGAAGTCATCGATATGCGCAGCGATTTGCGTGACCTGGCGCGGCCGGGTGCGCTGGTTTTCCTGATGGAGTTGAAGGATTCGCAGACCGGCGCCGTCCTGGCGCGGGCGGCGGACAGCGCACAAGCCCCCGCGTT
>JBGTHC010000073.1:0-1544 GCA_041746375.1 Woeseiaceae bacterium | reverse complement strand
TCACGATCGAGGATCCGATCGAATATGTGCACCCCCACAAGAATTGCATCATCACGCAGCGCGAAGTCGGCGTCGACTGTGAAAGCTGGTCGGTTGCGCTAAAGAACACGCTGCGCCAGGCCCCTGACGTGATTTTGATTGGCGAGGTGCGCGACCGCGAAAGTATGGACCACGCGATCGCGTTTGCCGAAACCGGCCACCTGGTGATGTGCACCTTGCATGCGAATTCAACCAATCAAGCGCTCGATCGCATCATCAACTTCTTTCCCGCGGAACGCCGCCAGCAGTTGCTGATGGACCTGTCGCTGAATCTGCGTGCCTCGATCGCGCAGCGGCTGCTGCCATTCAAGGATCGGAAGGGCCGCATTCCGGCGGTCGAGCTGATGCTGAATTCGCCGCTGATTTCGGATCTGATCTTCAAGCAGGAGATCCACGAGATCAAGGAAGTGATGAAACGTTCGCGCGAGCAGGGGATGCAGACGTTTGACCAGTGTCTGTATGACCTGCACGAGACGGAGCAGATCTCCTACGAAGACGCGCTACGCAACGCCGATTCGGTCAACGACGTGCGCTTGAACATCAAGCTCAACAGCAAGCTGTACGGAGGAGTGGCAGGTATCCACAAGGGTATCGAGCACATGGGCCTGACCGGCTAAAAACGCGTCCGCAGCTACTGCGCGCGCCAGTCTTGCGCCTGCGGTGCTCAACGTATAAGCCAGACGCCTGCGCTCCTCGGCGCGCTCGCTACGCTTGCAAGCGCTTTTTCCGTCCTTCGAGCGTTACGACGGCATCGAAATGTCGCGCAGCGTCTCGTCGACGTCGTCATCCTCTTCCAGCGCAATGTCGCCGAGCGCGACGATGCCTACCAGTTGACGGTCCTTGTCGACCACCGGGATGCGGCGCACCTGAGCGTCTGACATCTGCTGCAACACCTCGTCGACCGAGTCCGTATCCGTACACCAGACGACCTCGTCGGTCATCACTTCACTGACCGGAGTGTCCGAGCTCTTGCCTTCAGCGACGGCGCGAATCGTGATGTCGCGGTCGGTCACCATGCCGATCAGCTTGCGCCCATCACACACGGGCAGCGAGCCAACGTCGAGATCTGCCATGGCGCGGGCGGCGTCTCGCAACGTTTCTTCAGGCCGTACAACTTCTACATCGGTGGTCATCAATTCGGCAATTGTCTGCATTTCGATTCTCCGTTTACACCAAGGTCAAGCTCCGCCGACGCCTTCGATCACCTTGCCGCTGCCTTCGCAGTCCGGACAGGTATGACCGTCAACCTGGCCCGTGCCGCCGCACATGCGGCACACGTTTTCGCCGGTGCCGGGAGTTCCGGATGGCGCCTCATCGCCCGGCGCCATTTCAGGCGGCAGCTTCTTCGAGCCAGCAACGACAAATGATCGATTTGACTGCATCTGAGTTCTCCCGGAAGTGTCTTGAGCAAGCCGCGTTCCCTGCGCCGCGGCCGCTACACTCGTTTGCTTCGGTAGCAACGATTGAGGAGCCACGATGACTTCCGTTTACGACTTCTCCGCGCA
>JBGTHC010000072.1:0-1937 GCA_041746375.1 Woeseiaceae bacterium | reverse complement strand
GTACCGGATATTGACCGGGATCGCATTCTATTTACACCGAACTTCGCGCCACGTGCAGAGTATGAATGGGCCTTCGATGACGGTTTACACGTGACGCTCGACAACCTGCATCCTTTGCGCGAATGGCCCGGCATGTTTCGTGGCCGCCAGGTTTTTATTCGCCTCGACCCCGGACAGGGCCGCGGGCACCACGCGCACGTCAGGACAGCAGGCGCCCGGTCCAAGTTCGGAATTCCCCGGTTTGAGATTGACGAGCTCGTTTCCCTGACGAAGCGCAGCGGCGTCGAGGTGGTCGGCATTCACGCTCACAGTGGCAGCGGTATTCTTGATCCGGAGAACTGGCGCGCGGTTGCCGGCGAGCTGATTAAGGTGGCACGCCGCTTTCCCTCGGTCCGGGTGCTTGATCTGGGTGGCGGCCTCGGTGTGCCGGAGCGCTCGACAGACCAGCCGTTCGATCTTGTGGCGCTGGATCAGGCGCTTGCCGAAATCAAGGCTGCCGCGCCCGAGTATGAGCTGTGGCTCGAACCCGGCCGCTACCTGGTCGCCGAAGCCGGGGTACTCATGACGCACGTGACGCAGACGAAGGGCAAAGGCGATTTCCGGTATATCGGCGTGGCCACCGGCATGAACTCCCTGATCCGTCCGGCTCTGTACGGCGCGTATCACGAGATCGTCAATTTGTCGCGGCTGGGCGAACCGGCCACGGAACTTGTCACGGTCGTTGGACCGATTTGCGAGACAGGCGATCGACTGGGTACCGACCGGTTGTTACCACCGTCGGTCGAGAACGACGTCATTATCATTGGCAATGCCGGCGCGTACGGATTTGTCATGGGGTCCCGCTACAACCTTCGTGGCGTGGCGCCCGAGATCGTTCTCGAGGTCGACGGGAGCATCCGGGCCACGTCGGAATGCGGCTAGCCAGCCGGGTCTGGGTTCAACTGCTGCGCGGGTGTTGCCGTTGGCGACGTAGCAGGACATCGGTGACGTCTGCGATTCGAATATCGTTGCAATTCAATAGCACGAGGAGATGAAAGAGCAGGTCAGCCGCTTCCTCGATCTGCTCCTGCCTGTCGCCAGCGGCGGCAGCAATCGCCAGTTCCACTGCTTCCTCACCAACTTTTTGCGCGCGGCGCCGATTGCCGCCACGGACCAGCGCGGCGACGTAGCTGTCGGGTGCGGGTTTCGCGATGCGCTCCTGAATAACTTCCTCCAGTTTCTCCAGGAAAGCCAACGATGATTGCGATTTTGCTTCCTGTTTGTTCATGTCGAGGCTCTCTCCGCCACTCGAATGTCAATGCCGCCGTCCGCGAGAAGCGCTTTCAGATCGCCGATGGCAATCTCGCCGCTATGAAAGACGCTGGCCGCAAGCGCGCCATCCACCGCCGACTGGTTGAAAACTTCGAGAAAGTGACGAGCGTTGCCGGCACCTCCTGAGGCGATCAGCGGTACACTGCAATGCGGCCGGACGGCTGCCAGCTGTTCGCAGTCGTAACCCTGGCGGACGCCATCGCGATTCATGCAGTTCAGGACAAATTCGCCGGCGCCCCGATCTTGTGCTTCACGAACCCAGTCTATGGTGCGTCGATCGGCAGCGATTGACTTGTCCGGATCGCCGGTAAGTTGAAAGACCTGGTAGTCGCCGTTTGCTTCATGGCTGTCGATGCCAACTACCACACATTGCGAGCCGAAGCGCCGCGCAAGCTCCGAGATGAGAGCGGGATTGGCGAGGGCCGGCGAATTGACCGAGATCTTGTCCGCGCCTTTGTTCAGAACATCTTCGGCGTCGGCGACGTTGCGAATCCCGCCGGCAACACAGAAAGGAATGTCGAGGACTGCCGTTACCCTGGCAACCCATTGGCGATCGACGGTGCGACCATCGGGGCTCGCCGTAATGTCATAGAAGACCAGTTCGTCGGCGCCCTCCCGGCAATAGC
>JBGTHC010000071.1:0-3989 GCA_041746375.1 Woeseiaceae bacterium | reverse complement strand
ACCTGTTCGCGTGGCACGTAGTCGAAAATAAACGTGATGCGGTCCTCGCTGCCCTTGTTCATCACGGAATGCGTCAACTGGTTGTTGATCTCGTACGCCTGCCCGACCTTGAGCTGGTAGGGTTGGCCGTCGATCATGAAGCGCACGCGGGGGTTGGTCGAGACCGGCACATGAATGCGGTGGCCGTGATGAAAGGACGGATGCCGGTCGACGTGCGGCGTGATCTTGCCCCCGGCGACGAGCTTCGCCGCCATCGCGCGAATGACTGTGCCGCCGGGCTCGTAATGCCGGCTGATGATGTCGTTCATAAGCGGCAGGGCGACGTCCGCGAGCCGCGGCCAGCCGGGCTCTTTCTTGACGACGATGTCAGGCCAGCGGTCGATGTCGACGAATAACACGACGATCGACTGGGTTGAGTGGTGGACCTCGAAGGCTTCCTGCCGGTAGTTGTCCTCTTGCCACGCGCGGTCTTCCTGGACAAGCACGGCCTCACGAAGGGCGGAGCTGTCGACAGTGCCGAGTTCGCGGAGCGGGATGCCAATATTCATACGTTAGCCGAAGACAAGTAGAGGCTGGATTATATAGTGTTTCGAAGCCTCGCCTGAATCGGCTGCGGCTTCGAAGTCGAGATCTGAATACACAAAACTCTCCGGTTCGAAGATGGGCTCCGCGTGTGCGCGGTGCCAGTCCCTGTGATAGGCGAGCCGGAATGATTAAGGTGGGCGCACAAAAAATTTAACCCGATTCCTGTGCTAACGCACAGAGCTATTCGAGGCGCTGTTGGAGCCCGCCCCGCGGGCGAATGCGGCCAACCCCAAGACCACTTCCCATTCGCCCGCGGGGCGGGCTCCAACCACGCGAATCCTGCTAGTGCAAACGAAACACGAACTCCTGCATGCCGTTACCAAGAAGCCTCGCGTGTTCGATCGCGAACTTGCCCAAATTACTGCCCAGGAACTCAGGGGAATATCGCGGTGCGGCGATTATCGCTGCGGGAATCGCGCGATCGAGTAACTTGAGATCCTCGGTTGGCACGTATCGGCCGGGACGACCGGGCATCGTACGTTCTGAGTAAACGATGAGGGCGTGCGCGAGCATGCCCTGCCGACCGCGCGCTGCGACGGCGCTCATCAACACCGATATTGCGTGCGGTTTCAGATAATTCAGCAAGTCCCAACAAAATGCCAGATCAACGGCCTCGCCTGACTGATGCTCTGGCAACAACGATGCCGCCAGCGCGACAAGTTCGTTCGCCGGTGCTTCGCTGTTGAGCCGGTCGATGCCGCCTTCGTCCGCCAAATCCGCAATTTCCACGCGGCACCGCGACCGGCCAAGCAGCGAGAGCATCGGCGTCGATGCGGCACCGAGATCGAGCACGATACGACGGCTGGCCCCGTCGAGTTGACCCACGAGCTGCCGGAACAATGGCGCATTGAGTAACGCCGGCAGTTCGATCGGCGCCCTGGCCGTCGCCCGACCCATCGATGTCGTCCTGTGCGTAGTCCTGGCCGTTATCGGGCTCCGGCTTGGGGACCTGTTCCCGATGCCGCTTCCCTGACGAGATCCTTCTGCGCGATCTTCGGCTCGCCCGGCCTGGCGACCGGGCGCTCACCGGGCTTGGCTGCCTTCATGTTCGCCTTGCCGAGCGCTTTCTCGACGGCGTCCTGGTCCATCTCGATCGTGCCCTTGAACTTGGCGCCTTCCTCGATCCCGACCTTCGGCGCCGTGATGTTGCCGCGCACATGCGCACTGATGTGCACGACAATCCGCTCGGATGCGTACAGGTCTCCTTCCGTCGTTCCGTCGACCGTGATGGACTTCGCGTACACATCGGCCCTGACTTTCCCTTCCTTGCCGATGGTCAGGTTGCTGTTCCTCAGCTCGACGGTGCCGCTGACGTCACCTTCGATGCGCAGGTCCTCGTTGCCATGGACATCGCCGTTTATCTCGATCGATCTTCCGATGACCGCGCATTCTCCGCTGAGGCCGGCTGCCCCGGCGCTTGACTGCTCAGCACTTCGCTTAGGCGCGGCCGACCTGAAGTCCGCTCCCTCGTCTGTTCCGTCATCCTTTTTGCCGCGCTCAAACATGTCATCGCCTCCTTCACACCTTTATACAGGAGTAAGTAGCACGCGACTTCGGAGCAAACAAGTGTCGCCGACAAGCGACGTAATTTGGGCAACGGTATGACAGCCTGCATGGGTCGGGCCCTCGCAGCTCGTTGAAATTCCACGCCGTCATCGCGATCATGCGGACTCAGAAGTTCGGAAGCATGAGGCAGGATATTGATCAGACGGATTTTCGACCAGATCGTTGGCGCCATTTCGCAGCCGGAGTCGCCGGAAACGGACCCGGTTGCCCGGGAACAGGCGATTCGCAGGGCGACGGCTGTGCTCATGCTCGACGTCGCGCTCGCCGACAGGGAGTTCGATCAGAGCGAACTGGAACATCTCCGGGGCATCGCGGAGTCGCATTTCGGCCTGGGTCCCGGCGACGCCAATGAATTGATCGAAGAGGCGAGAAATGAAGCCGAAGAACTCGTTTCCCTCCACGAATTCACGCAACTTCTGCATCAGCACATGACTGAAGACGAGAAGGCGAGAATCATCGGCATGCTTTGGCAAATCGCCTACGCGGATGGCAGGCTCGACAGGTACGAGAATTCGCTGGTACTGAAGATCAGCGATCTCCTGTACGTCAGTCGCGGCCGCGTGATGCGCCTGAAACACGACGCGGCGCGCGCCGCCGATCAGTAACACGATGGCGACGATATTCGTCCGTTCGTTCGGTGAAAATCAATCAGGGAGAATCGGTTCGACCCCGTAATTTCTTGTCCTTGGCCAGCACGATCGCCTGCGCGCGAGATTGTAGGCCGAGCTTTTCGAAAATTCGTGTGATGTGGTTGCGCACTGTTTTCTCGCTGATAAAAAGCTGCCGGCCGATCTCTATGTTGGTCTGGCCATCGGCGATGCCCAGCAGGATGTCGCGCTCCCTGGGCGACAGTACCTCGAACAGCGGGTCCTCGGCATCGGATTGTGGCGCAACGCCGGTAAATGCCAGCACCGCCTCTTTGAAGCGGGCCCACGCCGGTTCATGTTCGAGCAAAACGTGATTCCGCGATTCAAGCTGTATGAACTGTGCATTTGCTATGTCTGTTGCGAGTCGCTTTCCTTCGGACAAGGGCACGACTTCGTCCTCGTTTGAGTGCAGCACCAGCGTCGGTACTCTCACTTGCGTTAAAAATTCGGTTACATTCACGCGTCCCCGTTCTTCCAGAAGTCGCGTGGCAATTTCGGGCGTCGTTGTCTTGCGGCAAAGTTCGTTGAACCAGTCGAACTGCTCCTGGGTAGCGCCCGGTACGAAACGTGCGGTAAACACCTGCCGGTACACCGGGTTGTTCTGTCCCCAGCCGAGTTTCGTAAGCTGGTTGATGGCGCGATAACGCTGCACTTCATCGGGGGCGCCGCGCTCGCTCCACCCACGCGAGTAGGCTCCGTAAAGGATCAGGTGCGAGACGTGTTCCGGGTGGCGCGCGGCGTAGCTGATGGCCGTCGCGCCGCCCTGTGAGATGCCGAGCAGGATGAAAGGTGTTGCAGGCTTTGCTGCTTTGATCACGGCATCGAGGTCGTCGAACCAGCGCTGCTGGGAAAGGTCCGCCACGCTCCAGTCGCTCATACCGCAACCGCGCTCGTCGTAGCGAATAAGATGGAAGTGGCTGGCCAGGAAATGTATCCAGTGCCGCCACACCGGGCTGTCCAGGTCAAACTCCAGGTGTGACAGCCAGTTGGACGCCTTGAGGAGTGTGGGCCCGTTGCCCGCAGTGGCCCAGGCGAGGTTTACGCCGTCCGGGCTCCGGGTGATCTTGACGCTTTGCTGCATGGTTTTTGTTGCGCAGGCCGATGGGTCATTCGGCCCAGTCTAGCGCGCGTCGGGACAAACCTCACCCGTTCCCGGACCGATTACGGCATAGATCGGGACATCCGTCCCAT
>JBGTHC010000070.1:0-16508 GCA_041746375.1 Woeseiaceae bacterium | reverse complement strand
TGCGCGCCGGACACCGCGCCGGCCGGGGTACGCGCGGCAGCGCACCGATTCACTCGTGTCACCGGTGTACCTTGACTGTTACCGAAGCGGCGATATCAGTAGCACGCCAATGAACAGATTCAATGACTCAGTAATGTCCATGGTGGTCATCTCCGCGCTGGGTATCTCGCTTCCCTTCCACTCTGGCATTGTGGGTACAGCGCAGATGGTGGCCGAACAAACGCGAACTGACGCGCTGGATACAATCAACGGCGTGCTGGCAAGTGCTTAAGTGACTGCACAACTGGAGGCCTGGGGCGTGCCGGCTGCCACGGTATCCGAACGTATGGCCGCCTTATCGGACCGGGAGCTACAGGAGCTGGCCGGCACAATAAAGAACGATCCAGCAGGCGGTGTCCTTGCCGTCATCGTGGTTGTATCACCCTCTGATCCGCCAGTCAGTGCCGATGTCCTGGGCTGGCTGCGCGCAGGCGCGCCCTTCGTGTCCACCGGCAATCGCCAAGCTTGCATTGGGCAACTCCTCGATCGTAAGCTAAACCGGATCGAAACCCAGACGTTTGATCGCACAGATTGCGGTAATGAACCCCATCCAGTGCTCTACCTTCAATAGCGAAATCGCTAAGGCGAAGAGTTTCATTGCCTTCGGCAACCTGGAAGCGGGTTTCGCTCATCTCGAGCGAGCTCACGTTATCGGGCAGGAATACGTCATACCCCACATCACATCGCATTGGCTGATGTTGCGCATTGAGTTGCGGCGACGTCGGCTTGCAGCGATTCTGGGCCAATTGATACGCATCTTTTTGGGAGCGCTAGGCTCGGCAGTCGGCGCCGTCCCGATTGGCAATACTGGTGGCACTAACATCAGTATGTTCAAACGTATGCCCGTCGAGACCGAGCTGCAGCACGTCATCGATGGACGCGCGCCGGTTGAGAAGGCGCGGCGGCTCAATTTGTAGGAGCAAAGCTGACATGCCGTTATTGGTCGGAATGACCCTGGCCGTGATAATCGGCATCGTAATGTCATTCATTGGCCTCGATCGAGATCGTGGGTTTTACCCCACGGTCATGATCGTTATTGCGTCGTATTACGCTCTCTTTGCCGTAATGGGAGGCTCGTTCGAGGTGCTCGCACTCGAGGCTGTTCCAATCGCAATATTTGTCGTGGCTTCCCTTGTGGGATTCAAGTCCTCGCTTTGGCTGGTCGTTACAGCGCTAATAGCCCATGGTGTGTTCGACGTTTCGCACGACCAATTGATTTTAAACGCCGGGGTTCCTACGTGGTGGCCGAATTTCTGTTTTGGGTATGATGTAGTTGCGGGGTTGTATCTCGCTTGGCTGCTCAAGACCAAGCGCGTCCATGCGCGCTGACAAACGGCAGACGGCAAAAGGTTAATTGGAGTGGGGCCATGAACTGGGAAGCATTAGCGGCAATCGCGGATACAGTCGGGTCAGGTGTTGTAGTTATTTCGCTAATATATCTGAGCATTCAGGTTCACAGACAGACAGTGGAAACCAAGCTTACTACGGGCAATGAATTGGCGAACCAACTTAATTACGTGTATGCGAATCTATCGGACAATGCGGAATTGGCCGATCTTTTCTATCAGGGAATTAATGATTTCAATTCATTAAGCCCGGGAAGAAAGATTCAGCTTTCCACTTATTTCAGTCGATTGTTGCGAGTTATGGAAGGCATGTTTTATCAACAGAGACACGGGCGGGTAGAAGCCGCAATCTGGTCGGGACTCGATAGAGCAATTCAGGATCTCTGCAGATATCCCGGCATGAAAAGTTGGTGGGTAACACGCAAACATTGGTTTAGTGACGAATTTGCGTCGTATCTCTCGATTTACATTTCGAGGCACGAAAAACCTGAGAGCTATTGGGAAAATTAACGCGAACAGCGTTGACTACTGTGTTTTCCATGAGCTGCATTCCACTGCTGGTTTCTGGCGATATGTTGATTCCGGGCATTGGTCGGCGCAAGAAACTACTTAAGGGCTCCGCCAATTAGCATGGATAGTTGCGTCCTCTTCTGACCGGCAGCAGGCGCCTAGGAGCGGGCGGTCAGACATTCAAGGAATCACGACCGCTGCTGTTAAGGATTATCAGATGCCTGCCGGTGAGCAAAGCCTCACCGATTGCATCAATGGTCGGGGCAGGCGTCGGATAATCCTTAACAGAAGCAGACTTTCATGGCCGAGAATATCAGCGATTCGAGTCAACGTCGTTGAGAAATTGTCGAACGACATCGACATAAGCCTCTGGTTCGTCCAGCATCGTCATATGGGCACTATTCTCAAAGATCGCGATCTTCGAACCAGGAACGAGGCGCTGATAAATCTCGACAGTCTCCGGTGTTGCCTCATCGTAACGCCCCACGGTGAAAAGCACAGGGAGATCAAGATTGGGCAACATATCTTCTCGCTCGTAGTCCTTTAGCGTTCCGGTTGCCGTGAACTCGCTCGGTCCCCACATCAGGCCATAGATATCGGTGTTGAAATTCTCGAACGCGAGCAGCAGATCAGGCGACCACGGGTCCGACCGCGACAAATATCGTTTGTAGTACTCCATCGTGGCTTCCTGATACTCGGGATCGTCCGTAGTGCCGGACGCCTCATGCTGTTCGATAATTATCTGTAGCTCCTCCGGTAGCTGCGCCACCAACCGGTCAGCGTCTGCTGCCCAGCGGCGCACGCTTAGTGCCGGGCTCGCAAGGATCAGACTTCGCACTCCCTGGGGCTTCGTGAGCATGTAGTCAACAGCAAGCATGCTCCCCCATGAGTGACCTAGAATATGAACTTCATCCAGTTCGAGCGCCTCTCTGATATCGTCTAACTCCCGCAAAAAACGGTCGACGGTCCATAATGAAGCTTCGGTTGGCCGGTCTGATCGTCCGGCCCCTAGTTGGTCATAGAAAATGACAGGCCGATCCACTGTGATCCCCTCCAGTGGATTCAGGTAATAACTCGGTGCGCCAGGTCCACCATGGAGCAAAACAAGTGGGATTTCGTTGCCAGATCCAGCTATCCGATACCAGACTCGACCACCCTCAACGTCCACATAGCCCTCATGCGGATTGAGGCCATTGCCTCCGCAAGCCGGAAGAACAATGATTACCAGGGCCAGTGAAATCCACTTCAACATATCATCCTCCTGGTCGCTCGGAGCTTCGCGTACCAAAGTCGACTGACGCTGTCTGCGGCGTAGACTGCAGAAATCATCGCCGACCGCTTTGGGTCAAGACATGCCTGTTGCCGCCGACTGAGCGAAAGACCGGAAAGCGACCGTCATCCGACGGCCGCTCTTGTCCTTTATACCTCGGTCTGTTCGGCCGGTGCCAGCGCATCATCGACCTCTATTCCCAGATACCGTACGGTGCTTTCAAGCTTGGTGCGGCCCAGCAGAAGTTGCACCGCCCGAAGGTTTTTGGTCCGCGGGTATACCAGTGATGCTTTCGTCCTTCGCATCGAATGCGTGCCGTAGACGGCAGCATCGAGTCCAATCGGATCAACCCAGGAATCGCCGACGCGTGCGTACGACCGCGTCGACAAGTGCGGGGATCCGTGTATTCGACTCGGGAACAGGAAATCCGATACGCTGAGGTTCGCATGTTGAATCCAGGCCGAGACGGCCTGACGCGTTTGCTCGGTGATCTCGAATTGGACGGATTGACTTGTTTTCTGTTAGACCACCGCCGCACGAGAAGCAATTCGGTTTCACTGTGAAACATCGGACACTTGAAGTTTGAGGAGATCGCAGGCGCGAAGCTTGCTGTCGATGGCCAGATTGAAAAGCGCCGGGTCCGTGTACTTCTTATCGATTCGCAGCCGAATTCGTATCTCCCAGATTTCCTTGAGCTTCAACGGCGGCTTCTGGCCGACCAGCCTGCCTTTGTTCCAAGGCCTTTGCTTCTGGTTGTTCTCCTTTTGAGGAAACATGCTCTGACGCCGTTTGTTCTGTATTGAGATCAGATCTTGTATCCTTTACCGCTTAACTCGTCGGAAATCGGCCAGTTGTCTGGTCGCTCGTCGACATGATGGAATTGACCCGAAGCAACCTATTATCGTTCGGGGCCTAAAGCGACTTCATGGATGGGTGTGCTGCAAGATTGAGCGTATGGAATTGTTGTCAGTTAAAGAATTCAACGGAATTGCACACTTGAAAGGTGTCGAAGCGTGCCTTGTTGAACTTCAGGACTTTGAGCGATCTCTGGATCCGCGAAGGCCCTCCGGAGCCGATATCGTCGACCGGTGTATAGCGCATATGCTGGATCGTTGCACAAAGTGCCAGGGAAAAATCCTTGTTGCAGAAATGAACAATGAGGTAGCCGGCTTTGCAACCATTCTCACGCGTGTAGTTAGTGAAGAAATCGAAGATGGAAATATTGAGTACGGGCTTGTTTCCGAATTAGTTGTCGCAGGCCGATTCCGAAATCGCGGTATTGGCCGAATGCTTTTGGAGGCAGCGGAGTCATACGCCAAATCCAATAGTGTTAGATGGTTGAGGATTGGTGTTCTTGCTGAGAACGCGGTTGCAGATAGCCTCTACACTTCCATGGGATACGAAAAGCAGTACATAGAAAGTGAAAAGGATCTCTTGGCACCGTAGATCGATACTGGTGATCTTTACGGCTGACCTCTTCTGGTCGTAATGCTTCAATGAAATGTTAATCTGCTGGCAGGCTGAAGATGACTGATTGCCGTCTGACGACAGTTCAATTTCTGCATGCATCGACCGTCCGTTCCTAGGCGGTTGCTGACATTCAGCTAAACAGGCGTTTACTCGCGTTTATAGCCGACCCCAGTCGCTTGCGGAACGGGCCGGGGCGCAGGCCCTCAGAATCGTTCGTTCTGCTATGATTTGCTCGGAGCGTGCGTCATGCAGAGAAACGGAAGGTGACCGATTTCAGCGAAACAGGCCGGCCAACGCAGTACAGGCTGCGCGCTGCGATGGGAGTTTCGGCATTCTTCATTACAGTAGTGCTTGCGCTCCTTGAATTGCTGGTCGATTTTGCAGCGGGTGTTTCAATCCCCCGTCCTGAGCGCGCAGCTCAGCTCACTGTTGTAATCAGAGCGGACGACCGCGAACCACGCTCCGAACCAAAGTTGGAGAAAAAATCTGCCCCCTCATTGTCGCAACAGCCACTCGTATCCGCTCGCCGTGTTGAACGTCAGCAAATAGTCACGACTCCTTCGACGCCCGAGCTGCCGGCCGACTCGCAGCCGGCGAAGGACTGGAGCGCGATTGCGAAAACCGCCGCCAGGTCAACCGTTGAAGACTACTTCAAGCAGGAAGAATTCCGGGTATCGATGTGGCGTCAAATTGGGTCGATAATGTTTGAACCCTCCGGCGACTTTGCGGTGACTGAGGAAGAACCCATCATTTCAGACTTCCGATTCAAGCCAGAGATTCATGTGGTTGGACTTGGCGTGACGATAGGTTCCTGCTTTATAGGCCTCCCGATAGTGGGAGTGCCGATCGAGCAGCGTTCGGTCGCTATCAACCTGGTTGTCTGTGCCCAGGATTCCGGATAGCCAGGATTCACTCCCGCGAAAACACCACCCGTCCACCGACCACCGTCTTCAGCACCTGCGTCTCGCGGATTTCCTCCGGCGGTATCGTCGTGATGTCGCGATCGAGCAGCACGAAATCGGCGAGCATTCCGGTCTTGAGCTTGCCCTTGATGTCCTCTTCGAACGACGCGTACGCGGCTTCTACCGTGTAAGCCCGCAATGCCTGTTCAACGGTAATCTTCTGTTCCGGTACCCAGCCGCCGGGATGGGCGCCGTCCAGCGTGCGTCGCGTAACAGCGGCGTAAATTCCTTCGAGGGGAGTCGCCGGCGCGACGAACCAGTCACTGCCGAAGGCGACGCGGGCTTTGTTGCTGAGCAATGAACGGAACGCATAGGTCGTCTTTGCGCGTTCCGCGCCGATGACCTTGTCGGCCCAGCGCCCGTCGTCGATCGCGTGATACGGCTGCATGCTCGCAATCACTTTCTGGACGGCAAAGCGTTTGATGTCATCCGGATGAATATGCTGCGCGTGCTCAATACGAAACCGCCGGTCGCGCGGACCGTTCTTCTCGGCGACGTCCAGATAGATGTCGAGCAGGTTGCGAATGGCTCGATCGCCAATGGCATGCACCATGACGTGCAGCCCAGCCTGGTCTGCGCCGTCGATCCAGCGTTGCATATCGTCGAGTTCGTTAATCAGGAACCCGGACTCATCGGGGGCATCCGTAAACGGTTCGAAGAATGCCGCCGTATGTGAGCCGAGCGAACCGTCCATGAAACCTTTCAGGCCACCCCAGCGCAGCCAGGCATCGCCACGTCCTTGTTCCGCGACTTCCTCTTCCAGCCGCTCCCAGTCGGACAGGGGCATGACCGAGTAGATGCGCGTAATCAGTGATTCATTTTCCCTCGCGCGTCGATAGGCTTTGAGGCTGTCCCAGCCGGCCATGTCGTGCACGGACGTAACGCCGTTTGCGGCCACGTAACGCATGGCCGCGTCGATCTCGCGATCGAGTTTCGCGGCATTCGCGGCGGGTACCGCGCTCTCTACGAGCGACATCGCATTGTCCTTCAGGATGCCCGTCGGACGCCCTGTCTCATCGCGCACGATTTCGCCACCGGCCATGTCCGGCGTATCCGCATCCACGCCGGCCAGTTCCAACGCCCGCGAGTTGGCCAGCGCCATGTGGCCGTCGAGGCGATTGATCCACACCGGATTTTCGGGCGTGACCTCGTCGATCCAGTCCCGCGTCGGTAGTTCGCCACCCCAGTTTTCATGGTCCCAGTTGCCGTAAAGGATCCACTCGCCCGGTTCAATGCCGGCGGCGAAGTCCGCCAGGCGTTTCGTAAATTCGTCCGGCGCGCTTGCGTCGCGCAATTGCACGGACGCAAGGCCTGAGCCGCCCGTTACAAAGTGCACATGGGTATCGATCATCCCCGGCACGAGCATACTGTCAGGAACGGCGATGACTTCGGTATCGGGCCCGATCCACGGCTCGATGTCAGTACGCCCGCCAATGGCTGCGATGGTGTCGCCATGGACCGCCAGTGCTGCCGCCCACGGCCGGTCCCTGTCGCCGGTCCAGATCCGGGCATCAGTCACGACCAGCGTTGCGTATTCGTCCTTCTCGCCTGCGCAGCCTGCAACGAACAGCAACGCTGACAGAAGGATTACGCAAGCGGACTGGGGCACAGGCTGGCGGCGACTGGACATACGGTGGCTCCCGGATTTTTTGAACCAGGGGGCCATGGTAGCGGTATACGAAGTCGTGATCGAATCGTTCAGCGCTCGAGCGTTGCCAGCCAACTCTCGCGCTCGAGCCGGGCCATCTGGCCGAGAATCCAGCGTTGTCGTTCGCGCACGTACTCCGATGGTCTTCCGGCATCGAAGCGATGGGGGTTTGGCAGTACCGCCGCAAGCAGTGCTGCATCGGCCTGGCTCAGGGTGGCAGCGGTCCTGCCAAAATAAACACGGCTCGCGGCCGGCACGCCGTAAAGTCCGGGCCCCAGTTCGACGATGTTGAGATAGACCTCGAGTATGCGTTTCTTCGACCAACTTACTTCGATCAGCAGGGCGAACCAGGCCTCGACTCCTTTCCGCAGGAAATTCCGACCTGGCCAAAGGTAGAGGTTCTTCGCAACCTGCTGCGTGATAGTCGATGCACCGCGCAGCGAAGAACCGTCCCGAAATTCCTGCACCGATTCCTCGATCGACTTCAGGTCGAAACCGAAATGATCGGCGAATTTCTGGTCTTCGGACGCTACGACGGCCAGGGCAGGACTGTTGCCGAGTGCCTCCCAGTCCGCCCATTCGAAAAGCACCGGGTCGCGCCCGCTCCGGTCTGCGAGCATGAACGCACTGGTTGGCGGATCGATCCAGCGCAGTGGCACAACCAACAGCAAACTGAGAACGAAGACAATCGTCGCAAGGGCCAGCAGGCTTCTGATAAGTGCTTTGAGCAAAACGGGTTTGTCTCGACGCTTGCGCGAAATCCGCAGTCTAGCAGGCTATCCAATTCAGGCTTAGCGACTGCGATCGCTGGCTGCTCAGAGACGCGAGACAGCACCAGTCGCGGCTGCCCGAATGTTCGACGCCCGCGAGTTGCACCGCGCGGCCACGTCACGCAAGATTGTCGAACTATCCGCAAATTCCCACGACTCTCGTCGCCAGGACTCCCCATGATGCGTCAGCTGCCGTCTCCCAAGCACCTTTCACCCGCCTTCGCGGTGGTTCTCACATTCATCTGCCTTATGCTGGCACACCCGGCCGCGGCGCAAAGAACAGTGAAACCGGTGCTCCACGGCCAGCAGTGGATGGCCGTTACCGGCAAGCCGCTGGCCGCGACCGCGGGTGCCGTGACTTTTGCGCGCGGCGGCAATGCCGTCGACGCCGCGTGTGCGATGCTTGCGGCAACGTCGACGATGTGGGACACGCTCGGCTGGGGTGGCGAAACGCAGGCCCTCATCTTTAATCCACGCACCGGCAAGGTCGAAGGTATCAATGCCCTCGGCGTCGCCCCGAGCGGCGCGACGGCAAAGTTCTTTCGCGACAAGGGCATGGTTTATCCGCCGGAATACGGCCCATTGGCAGCAGTAACTCCGGGCACGCCGGGCGGGTTGATGGTGATGCTGGCCGAGTACGGCAAATTGAGTCTCGCCGAGGTGCTGCAGCCGGCGATCGAAATGGCGGCAGGCTACCCGATCGAGCAGGCACAGGCAGACAACATCGAGCGACAGCGCGAGATCATTGCGCAATGGCCGGATTCGAAACGCATTCTCCTGCCGCACCTGAGCGACGACGAAGAAGCGCGCGCCGCGCCGAATCCGGGTGAAATCTTCCGGCAAGCGGACCTGCGCGCGACGCTCGAGAAGCTGGTCGAAGCGGAAGCGACCGCGCTGGCAGATGGCAAAAATCGCGAACAAGCCATCATGGCTGCCTACGATCGCTTCTACCGCGGCGACATAGCCAGGGAGCTGGTGCGCGCGACGCAGGCGGCGGGCGGTCTTATCACACTCGAAGACCTGGACCGCTGGCAGGTCTATATAGAAGAGCCTGTGTCGACGAATTACCGCGGTATCGACGTCTACAAGCTGACCCACTGGGTTCAGGGTCCGGTCATGCTGCAAGCACTCAACATTCTCGAGAATGCCGACCTGAAGTCGATGGGGTACAACAGCAGCCGCTACATGCACGCCATTTACCAGGCAATGAATCTCGCCTTTGCCGATCGTGATTTCTATTACGGTGATCCGTATTTCTCGCCGGAAGAGCCCATCGAAGGCCTGTTATCCAAAGCCTATGCGAAGACGCGCTACGAGCAGATCGACTGGACGGCAAACAATGCCAACACCAAGCCCGGCGATCCGTATCCGTTTCAGAATGAGCGCAATCCGTACGCCGACTTGCTGGAACAATGGACTCCGATTCCGCCTGCTGCTGAAGCCGCGGGAGAGGCCGGATTTCAGCAGGCATTGCACATGAGCAAGGACGAGGCCTTCGTCGCCGGCACCACCTCGATTCAATCTGCGGACGCGGAAGGCTGGGTTGTATCAATAACGCCGAGCGGTGGCTGGATTCCGCCGTTCATCGCCGGCAAGACCGGCATCGGCTTGAGCCAGCGAATGCAGAGCTTCGTGCTGGACGAGCGCCTGAACCCATTCAATGTCGTTGAGCCGGGCAAACGACCGCGCGCGACCTTGACCCCGAGCCTGGCGTTGAAGGACGGCAAGCCATTGTTGGCATTTTCCGTTCAGGGCGGTGACAACCAGGACCAGAACCTGCTGCAGTTCTTCCTCAACGTCGTCGAGTTCGATATGAATGTGCAACAAGCCGCCGAGGCCGCCAATATCAACAGTTACCAGATGCAAAGCTCATTCGGCGCACATACGGCAGAACCCGGGCGGATGGTTGTGCGAAGCGATGTGCCGGACTGGGTGCAGAATGAATTGCGCAAACTCGGTTACGCCGTAGAGACCTGGGATCGGACGTCCGGCCCGATCACGGCCATCGGCTTTGATCGCGAGCACGGCACCATGTGGGGTGGAGCCAGCGACTACGGCGAGGACTACGGCATCGCCTGGTAGTCCAGGTCAGCGCCTGTGAAGCCGTTCGATCTCGTCCATTAGATCGAGCGCGAGGGCTGCTCCCGGCCAGTTGACGTCGAGATCACGCACCAGTCGCAGTGCCCGGCGGGCTCTGACAAGGGCGTGGCCATGGAACTGCCACTCTTCCTCCTGCATTGCAGCCGGCTCGATGACACCTTCGTCAACCATTTCGACCACGAGCTCTGTTTGTACGCCGCAGGCATGACAGAATTCGTGCAGCGTGAACGTCACATGCTCGTCGAGGACGATGCCGCGCATTTTTTCTCCGGGTGAATCCTGCATATCACTGCACTCCGAACCTGGCACGTGGATTGGTACTGTCCAGGCTTTCCAGTTGCTCATACAGCGTGCGCACGTTCTCCTCAGTCGCGGGCGGGACGACTACTTTCAGCTCAACATAAAGTTCTCCCGGCGGCTTGCCCGGTAGTCCGCGGCCCTTCAGTCGCAGGGTCTTGCCCGAGTTCGAGCCGGGCGGAATCTTAAGGTCTACCGGACCGCCAGGCGTCGGCACCTTTATTTTCCGTCCCAACGCCGCTTCCCAGGTCGTTACCGGGATTTCCACGTAAAGGTCGGAGCCTTGCACTCGATAGAAAGCGTGCGGCTCAAACTCAACCGTCAGATAAAGGTCACCCGCAGGTGCGCCGTCGCCTGCCGAGCCACCTTGCTTCTCCAGACGGATGCGCTTACCCGGTGTGATGCCCTGCGGAATCTTGACGTTGAGCGTGCGCTGTCGACGGGTCATGCGCCCGGAGGCATCGGCTTCCGGCACGTCAAGCGTGATCGTCCTGGTTGCGCCGCGGTACGCATCCTCCAACGGAATCGTAATGGCCGCATTCACGTCCTCGCCCCTTGCCCGCGCGCCACCGGCCTGATACGAGAAGCCGCCGCGCGCCCGCCCCTGACCGAACAGAGTTTCGAAGAAGTCGCTGAAGTTACCGGCGTCGTCGAAGGAGGCTCCAGAGAAACCTCCGGGGCTCGAGCCGCCGCGGAAAGCTTGCTCGCGACGCCAGTCGGGCGGTGGTTGGAAATCCTGCCCGGCTTTCCAGTTGGCGCCAAACTTGTCGTAAGCAGAACGCTTTTCCGGGTCTTTCAGTACCTCGTACGCTTCCTTCATTTCCTTGAAGCGTTCTTCAGCATCTGATTCCTTGCTGACGTCCGGATGGAATTTGCGCGCCAGGCGTCGATAGGCGCGCTTGACGTCTTCCGGGGACGCGCCACGCGCGACGTCCAGAATCTTGTAATAGTCCTTGAACTCCATTGAGCGAATGCTCCAGTCCTCAGACGAGGTCCCATGCCATCTGCAGGATTTTTGTGACGGTTCGCCAGTTGCGTGCCGTGGCGGTGACGCCGAGATGCTTTTCCACATTGCTGGCCAGCCGCGACTGGCCGATGCCGTCCGGTGCATACAAGTAGAAGATCTTGCGATGCAGTGTGAACTGCTCCGAGCCGGATTTCAGCTTTTCGAGCGCGTCCAGGTCAGGATTCTCCGGAACCTCGGCGAGAAACCACAGGTGCAACGATTTGTGATCGTGCCTGGCATCCGGGTAGGGGTTGAAGGCGACGGCGTGCTCGACCTCCTGGATGCTGGCGACCACAATCTGCGGCTGGATGTTGTTGTGACTCATCACGGCACTGCTGATTCGCCGCGCCAGTTCCGCAGATTGCACCTTGGAGCAACGAAATGCGACATTGCCGCTTTGCAAACAGGTGACGGCACCACGAATGCCTATGCCCTCCAGAGATTCGACGAGGTCTTTCATCGGCAACTTCATTTTGCCGCCAACATTGATGCCACGAAGGAATGCGATTGCGGTAGCCATATTTTCTATTCACCTTCCCCTTCGGGAATGCGTAAAGTCGATGTGCAGAATAGTAAAGATCCCGGGCGCAAAAGTCGCGCATTGCCTTGATCGCGCGGACCTGATCCCCAGGCAAGACGTCGTTTGCCGTCACACCGGGTTGCACTGCAAGACTTGGTTCGATGGAAAAATCAAGCGGCAAAATTCGGCAAACTGCCGGGTTTCAGGCAAAATACACAGACACAAAAAAGCCCGGCAACCGCAACGGTTGCCGGGCCGGCATTAGCAGCAGCGCGTGTGTCTAACGGCGCGTCTGTAAGCCGCCGAAGTACCAGCGTGCGCCCAGTGTCCAGGTCGTGACGTCGTCGCCGAGTTCCAGCGAAGCGCCGAGCGCGATCTGCTCATTGAGGAAGTAGTCGCCGGCGATTTCAAACGACGTCTCATCACCCGATTCATCGAGATCTACGTAGTTCACGAACGCACGGCCCTCGAACTGAGGACTGAACATATTCCGCATACCTGCGGAAAATCCGAAACCACTGTCGTCTTCATCACCAAACGGTGTATCGATTTCGCCGTCAATGTACGACAGGCGCGCAACGAGATCCGCGCCGGCGCGGAGGGGCATGGCGTAGCCACCACCGATTTCGAAAGCCGACAGGTCAATGCCGGAACCGAAATCCAGTGTCTGGAAGTTGCCAAAAATGTGCACGGCCGGCGTCAGCTCCAGCGAACCTCCAAGTTCGAATCCGTCGCCGTCAACATCGAAACCACCGCTATCGAGTTCAGTATCCACATAGCGCAGTTCGGCGTAGTTATAGTCCAGCTCGGCAGCGTTTGTGGCGCTAACAGCGAGCAGACCTGCAAACACACCGACGACTGTTTGCCCAAGTCGTTTATTCATCATCATTCTCCAGTCCGTGAAATTTAATTTGCATCGCTCGAGATCCTGTTGTTCACGTGCAACAGAATCACCTTGCATGGCGGCGCATGCTACCTGACATCCGCACCCTTGGACATCGTTACTCGTCACAAAGTTTGCTAATTTCCGCGGTGAACATGTTGCTATTTGGCGACATAGAATCCAGAGCCGGCGAGCGAGCGGCGTCCGCTCGCAATCAGGCAATCGTCTGATTGTTTTGCGAATTATCCTTCGCGCCCGCTACCATGCGCGCAACTCGCCCGTGCCGGAGTCAGCCATGAACAGCAAACTGTCCCTGAAGTATTCGATGGAACTTGTTGCCACCGTATTTGCCGTACTGGCGATGCTTGGCGTTGTGCAGACATTTATCATCGGCAAACATTTTATCATTCCGACGATGATCCTGACGGTCGCTGTCCTGCTGGGCAACCTGGCGCGCTACGGTTATCGAGACCAGCCGTGGGCGAAGCAAATCCTGTTCTGGTTCGGGGTGATCGTGACATGCCATGCATTCTTCGCATTGTTCTGGGCCAAGGCGTATCGAACGGCGCTTGGTGCGTCGTTTGAATACATCTGCGTGGCGTTTATCGTGTTGATGGCATTCCTCGTAGTTCAGTTTGCGCGCCGCAACAGCTTGCTCCGTTGACATGGACCCCTATGCGACTTGAGAAAAAACACAGTTTCCCTGCCCAGGCAATCCTGTTCGCGGTGGTCGCCGGCGGGCTGGCGTTCGCGCAGCAGAACGATCGGCAGCAGCGTTTCGAGGAAATGTCCCGCGCCGCGGAAGCACGTGGACTTGCCGAGCCTTTCGCGGGACTTACTGCGAATGGCGAATTCGTTTACGGCCTGTTCCCCATCGAGTCGACAGGAGTATCTACTGCACCGGTAGTACGTGCCGCCCGCGTTCTTCTCGACAGTCTGAGTGTCGAGCAACGCGGCCGCACGATGTTTCCAATTGACGACCCGGAGTGGCGCAAGTGGATGAACCAGCATTTTTATGTCCGGCAAGGCGTGACATTCGAAGAGATGACCGGCCCGCAGCGTGATGCGGCGTTGGGCTTGCTGGCAGCAGGTCTCAGTGTGAGCGGACTGCAACTGACGCGTGACATCATGCGTCTCAACCATACGCTGGGCGAACTCAACGACAACAATTTCGAGGAATACGGCGAAGGACTCTACTCGGTCACAGTGATGGGGGAGCCTTCCGAAACTGAACCCTGGGGATGGCAACTGGACGGCCACCACCTCATCATCAATTACTTTGTGCTGGGCGACCAGGTTGTCATGACGCCTCTGTTCCTCGGCTCGGAGCCGGTAATAGCCGAATCCGGCAAGTATTCCGGAACGGCAATCCTGCAAAAAGAGCAGGATGAGGGACTTGCCATGCTCCGCAGCCTCAGCGAGGCGCAGCAACAGATGGCGGTGCTGGATATCGCAAAGACCGGTAATAACACTATCGCCGAGGCGTTCAGCGACAACGTGGACCTCGACTATGCGGGCATTCCAGGCGCACTGCTATCGGCCGAGCAAAAGCAGCGCCTGCTGCAACTAATCAACCACTACGTCGCCAACCTGCGCGACGCGCATGCCGTGGTGAAAATGGAGGAAGTCGAGCAACATCTCGACGACACCTACTTTGCCTGGGTTGGCGAAAGCAAGGACGATGCGGTTTTTTACTACCGCATCTTCAACCCGGTCATACTGATCGAGTTTGATCACCAGAAACCGGCGAACTTGCGCCACATGTATGCCCCCGAACCGAACCGTCAGCACGTCCACGTCGTGGTACGAACGCCGAACGGCAATGATTACGGCAAGGATCTACTGCGCCAGCACTACGCCCTGCATCCTCACGATCAGTGACGGGCACGAAATCGCCTGACCTTGGCGGCGTTGCCACAGGTCTTCATGCTGCACCAGGTACGTGAGCGATTTTTCGAGAGGTCGAGAAAAAGCCAGCCGCAACCTTCCGCAATGGGGCAGGCTTTGATGCGATCGAGTGGGCCGTGTTGAAGCAAATCCAGTGACTGCCACACCATCGGGCCCAGTAAAACCTGAGGCGGCGCATTGGAGAAATCCCAATCAACGGAAAATTCCCGGCCCTGCACCTTGAGCCGGCGCCAGCCCGTTGTTTCCGCGATAGTGCGGTTTGCATCGACATTGAAACGGTCGAGCAGACCTGCCGACAGCGATTGCCGGTTTGCGAGTGCGGCGAAAATTCCGTGCAGCGTTGTGCGGAACTGAATCGCCTGGCGATGCGCCTCCGCTTGCGCCTGCTGCGTGCCGCTGGCGAGCGCATGTGCATCGCGCGCGTTGATTACATCCGCCAGCCGGTGCCAGCGCAGCAACGCCGCGAAATCCTCGAGGCAATCGAATCCGTGTTGCTTGCCTCGCCAATACTCCACCGTGTTGACGAAATCGATCGCGAGGTGCCCCCCGACCCGGTCCAGATGTTCAATACGTCGCGGTTCTTCGCTCATGCTAACCATTATAGGCCTCTTGACTGGTTACCTGATGTGCCGTAAGGTTGTAACCGGTAAAAGCTATAATTACCGGTTAAAAAGGAGCTTCAGCCCGATGCACCACAGCCGACCCAGCACCTTGATGATTGACTGCCTGGAAGACAACTTCGACGGTAGCCTGGCCTTCTGGTCCGCAGCGCTCGGATTGCCGGCAGCCCGGAAGCCGTCGGCAAACCAGCGCTACCTCACCCTCGGAACGATTGACGGACCGATTCATATCCGTTTGCAGAAGGTCAAGTCAGACCCGGGCTACCACCTGGACATTGAAACGGACGACGTGTCCGGCGAGGTACAACGGCTGGAAAGTCACGGAGCCCATCGCAAGTACCGCATCAAACGCTGGTGGGTGATGGAAGACCCGAACGGCAATGCGTTTTGCGTCATCCGCCCCGAATCGGAGAAATTTCCGAGCGGCGCGAAAGGCTGGAGCGACCGGACTCCCACTCAGAGGGTTCGCAAAGCCTGAGCGACAGGCATGCGCGCAGCGCGGACATCCGGGAACAGACCGCCAACGAAGTCGATAACAAGGGCAGCCACGAGGCCTTGCAGTAGCAAGTCGCCCGTAACTGCAAAGTTGAAAACGACCTGGCTGAAGCTTGCGCCGTTCAAGGTCGACACCTGAAAGCCATTGAATACTGCATACGCCAGCAGGCCCCCGAGAATTCCGCCTTCGAGCGCGAGCAAAACGGATTCTATGATGGTCGACATCATCACGGCGAACGGTCCGAAACCGAGCGCCCTCAACGTGGCGATTTCCTTGCCGCGCGCGGAAATGGTGCGCGGCGGCATTGCTATACTGACATCCCCGATGCAGTCTGCGAACCCATGAAACTCGATCGCTTCATCCGCGTCTCGTTGGGATTCCTCATCCTGTTGGTGTTCGTCATTGCGATCGCGGCATTGTTGTTCGTGACCGAGTCCGCGTTAAACGTCTGGGAGCGGTTGGCCGCTGGTCCGGCACTGCTGTTGTACGGCTATGTGGCGGTCATGCTGGCGCTGATCGTTGCTGCCGCCTGGCTGGTGTGGCGACTGCTGGTGCGTCGCAATCGGGGTGGCGACAAGCCGCGCATGCCGGCAATGCTGACGCGCGAGGACATTGAGCGGCGCCTGCGCGAGGCCGACGCGGCGGGCGTCGATACGCAGGACG
>JBGTHC010000069.1:0-7108 GCA_041746375.1 Woeseiaceae bacterium | reverse complement strand
TACGAGCGGCAAACGCAGGCCAGCGACCAGCTCGTTGGAAGTATTGCCATCTTCGTCCACGATGCCGTCGAGATCGGCTTCGGTGTCGGTCTCGGCTTCCATCCGTTCGTAGTTCAGGCCGACCAGCCAGTTGTCGCCAATAGCGTAGTCGAGCTCGAAGTTGGCACCGTTGATGTGCGCGTCGCCGGCATTCGCAATGAGCACTTGCCACGGCTGACCGCAAACCCCGGGAATATTGAACTCGGTTTCCGGAAGGAGGGGTTCGCCGTTTTCATCCGGGCACGGTGGGTCCGTCGGGTCGACGTGCTGCAGCTGGTAGTCGCTCCAGTCCATTCGGTAAGCCGTAATATTAAAACGACCCCGGCCGTCGGCGAATGTCGACTTGTAGCCGATTTCGTAGTTGTCCATGATGTCGGAGTCGTACTGGTTCGGGAAAAACGGCTCACCGCGGCTGCGGTTTACGCCACCCTGCCGCGCACCCCGGGTGTACAACGCGTAAACCATTTTGCTGTCGTTGAGGTTGTAGCTCAGGCTGACCTTGGGCACGAACTGATCTTCAGACCCTGTGCGTCCCGCCGGACGGCCGCCATTCGCAATCCGATACTCCCGGTCTCCGGCCGTTGCGTCCGGTTCGCCGGCATAATTCGGGCCGCCGGGATGATCTACAGAGTAAAAATTCGTGTTCTCGCGTTCGAAATAACGGCCGCCCGCGGTCAGGTCCAGGTTGTCCGTGATGTGCCACGTCACTTCGCCAAATACGGCCGACTGCTCCCAGTCCGTGTGACTTTGTGACCACCACTGAGTTTCGGCGGCCGGATAAGTCGTCGGGGTTCCGTAATAATTGGACCAGTACCATTCCCAGTAATTGAGGGAGATTGAATCCTGGTAGGTCAGCGTCGATGCATCGCCGCCGAGGGTCGGCGTACCGAAGGGCGATATCCAGGAGTCGGTGCTTTCCTCGTGGTAAAGCCCGACGATCCAATCGAGCATATCGCCCTGGTTCGACAGCCGGATTTCGGCGGTGAGCTTGTCGTCCTTCGACGAGCCCCTTAAGCTGTTAAAGAAATCCGAATCGACTTGCGGGCCGTTGCAGTAGACGGGCCAAAACACGACGTAACCCGTGTCCGGGTTGGTCCAGTAATAAGGCAGGTCAGCGGCCGTATAAGAAGAGTCATGGCAGTACTGCGCAGACCAGTAATGCGCGTAGGTCGTGATGTCTGTCAAATACGAGGTCTTGCGCTCATAGTAGGACACCGCGCCAACGAGTTGTGCGAACCCGAGGTCGCCCTCGACCGTCAGCGAGCCCATGTTGAATTTTTCTTCGCGCCACTCGTCGTGGAAGCGAACGACCTGCAGGTCACCGACGAACGGATCGTAGTAATTGTCCGCTCCGGAATCCGTGGTCTGGTGATGATAGGACAGCGTCGTCGACCAACTGTCGTTCATCTGCCAGAGCAGATGCAGGCGGCCGCCGAAAACGTCGGCATCGTTCCAGCGTTCCTCGACGGAATCCGTGTTGTCGAGCGTGCCCCACTGCGCCGGTGCAAGATTGTCGCCATTGAGGCCGTAGGAGTCGGCGGTATGACCGAAGACGTTGTCGATGAAACCGCCGTCATGATCGTTATAACCGGCAATGCGCAGCGCAAGCCGGTCTTCGACGAGCGGGAGGTTGAAGACCAGGGACCCGCGATAGCTGGCGTCGCTGTCGCTGCCGGCACGCACCTCACCGTCGAACACAGCTTCGAACTCGTTCAGGAGCGGCTGGTTGGTGATGATGCGCAGCGTACCGGCCTGGGCGTCAGACCCGTACAGTGTGCCTTGCGGCCCGGATAGCGCCTCGATACGCGCGATGTCGACGGGCCGTATGTTCGGCTGCGTGCCAACCTGCGTGATTGATATTTCATCCAGGTAGACCGACGAGGTCGACTGCCCGAGATATCCTGCCCCCGTTATGGCGCCGCGGAACACAACGGTACTGGAGCTGGGTCCATAGTTGACCACATTTATCGATGGCACGAAGCGGGCGTAATCTTCCATGCCCTTGGCGCCCATCGCGGCCAGCGACTCCTGGCTGATGGCCTGAATGGCCGACGGAATGGTCTGTGCCGATTCGCTGCGTTTGCGCGCAGTGACGACGATCTCTTCGAGTGCCCGCGAACTTTCGGCTTCCCCGTTGGCATCCTGGGCTATGGCGGAATGACCCGGATAAAGTGCAGCGGTGACTGCAGCAGCAACGGGCGAAATCGCCCGATTCGGCGTACGGACCATATTCTTTTCCTCCCCCATCGAGCGACGACTGGAAGGTCACCGAAAGCGCCTTCCTTTTCCCGAATCTATTTCAGACGCGCATTAATGGCAAGAATCCTGGCGCGCTGGCATGCGCGAACAGCGATCAGATGCTAAATCTGGTTATTAAGACCCGCTATTCATCCGCTCCTGGTCGAGCAGGGGTTTCAGTATGTGCAACAGCTCCCCAAGGTGCTTCTCGTAATTGCGCCAGATACCGACCGAGCCGGAATAGATCGGCCGGCGGACCTGCTCCGAGCTGGCCGTCTTCACCGCCCGTCGGGTCTGGTGAAAATGCAGGCAGCTTTCCTCGAATGGCAGGCCGCAGAAATCCAGTATCCGGCGTACCTCGCGTTCGAGGTCGGCGACGACCCGCTCGTAGTGCACGTCGAGCACGAAGCCGGGTAGTACCCGGTGCCAGTGCTCCATAAGGCGCTGGTATTGCAAAAAGTATTCACCCAGTTCCGTGAGGTCATAGGTAAACGGCTGGCCGCTGGCGAACAGCTGTTTGTAACTTCCGAAACAACTGTCCGCCGGATGTCGCCTGGCGTTGATTATTTTCGCGTTCGGTATGGCGAGTTTCAAGAGGCCGGTGAACACGAAGTTGTTCGGATTCTTGTCGATAAAGAACGGCGCGTTGCTGCGATGTTTCTGCGTTCTTTCCAGGTAATCCCGTCCGATACGCGCCCAGCCTTCGGGCTTGAGTCCGCTCAGTGTCTGCGGAAACAGCTCGTTTCTGCGGCTGCGGAAATTGCGTACGACTTTCGACAAATCACTCAGCTCGTGCGTGCCCTCGACCTTGCTATGCGAAGCGAGAATCTGCTCGATCAGGGTCGATCCTGAGCGCGGCAGGCCGACGATGAATATCGGTACCGGATGCAACGCGGCGCCCATTCCCTGTGCCAGCATTGTCTCGTCGAAGAAGCGGATCACGCGGTCATGGGTTGTTTCCGTGTCGACCGGGTCATAGGATTCATGCCACCTGCGCAGCGTATTGCAACGCTCGAAGTTCGCGAACGCCGTGTCGAAGTCTCCGCGTGCTTCGTATTCGAGGCCCAGCGCATTGTGCAGCATGCACAGATCTTCGTCCGGCAATGCCGCATTCCGGACCAGCATCTCCATCGCGGCTACTTCCGTGGGTTCAAAGCGAAACGTCTTCAGGTTGGCGAGGCTCCAGTAGGCTTCTGCATGCTCCGGTTTGGCGGCGATGCAGGCGCGGTACTGCGCAATGGCTTCCTTCTGCTGTCCGAGCGTCTTGAGGTGATGCGCCATGCCGCACATGGCCGCTGCTTTTTGCGGTGCCAGTTCCAGTGTCCGTCGATACGCGGCGACGGCTGCCTCGTGACGACCGGCGACTCCCACGACGCCGGCATACACCATGTGCGATTCCGGCTTGTCCGGCTCGAGCGAGAGCAGTTGTTGCGCGCTCTGGGTCGCCTCGTCGTATTTTTCCTGTTCGCGTTGCGCGTCGACGAGGTCGACCCACGCACGCGCATAGCTTGGCGCAAGTGACGTGGCGCGCAGCAGGAACACTTCCGCTTCATGAAAGCGCTTGTTCAGGGAAGCAATGCCGGCCAGCAGGCGCGCCGCCTCGACGTGGTCCGGATCTCGTTTCAGGATGCTGCGATAGATGTCTTCGGCATTGTTAACGTCGCCGGCCTTTTGCAAGGATTCGGCATCGCGAATCTCCTGCTCGTACGCTATGTGTTTCCTCGGGGCCCGTTTTTCTCCCGGCGCGCCACCATTTACAGCGTTTGCTATCTCCGTGGCCCTGTCGATCTTCGCCAGCGTCACGGGCCGGGCAGGGTCGAGCCGCAGCACCTTTTCGTAAGCCTCGACGGCGCGGCCGGCACGGCCGGTCGCCAGCATCAGGTCGCCGTACACGTCATGCGCCGCGGCAAATCCGGGAAATTGCCGCATGGCAGTCGTCGCATGGCGTTCGCAGTGTTCGAACTGCCGCAGGGCCAGGTAAGCTTTTGCCGCCAGGCACATCGTGTTGGCGTCGTCGGGAAAGGACCGCAATGCGTCCTCGCAAATGCTTGCCGCTCGCGCGTGCTCGCCGGCGCGAAGTTCCTGTAGTGCGTTCTCGAACGACTGCCGTTGGCGGGCTTGGTCAGTTTCCATGTGTTGCCAATCGACGTTAGTTCCCGGAAATTGCATCACATCGCTGCCTGCTGCGCCAGCCGCCGCGGGCTTGTAGGCGCAACCCGAACCCACTAACCTCGACCGCTCCCGGCATCCTGCCGCGACCGGCGAGACAAGCATACGACGATCGTGAATACTTACCTGCATGCGGCGCGCAGCCGCGATTTTTGCGTTTCCGCCGAGATCTTTCTCAACCCGGAATCGAACGCCACGACAATCGCCGCGCAAGCGAAGCTGTTGCAGGATCACGTTGACGGCGTGCTTCTCACCGACAACCAGTTCGGGCAGCTGCACATGTCGACACTTGCCGCCGCCGCGCTGCTGATTGCCAACGGCGTCGACCCCATCATGCAATTGAGTTGCCGCAACCGTAACCGGATTGCGCTGCTGAGCGACCTCCTGGGCGCCGGAGCGCTCGGTGTCACCAGCCTGATGCTCGTCAAGGGCAATCACGTGCCGGACGGTTTCAATCCGCGTCCGAAGGCGGTGCTCGATCTCGATGCAACGGAGCTGATCGCTACGGCGACGCAAATCCGTACGGACGAAGGGTTACCCGCGCTGGCCGATTTCTACGTCGGCGGCATCGTGACGGCCCATCGACCGGAGCCGGACTGGACTCCCCGCATACTGCTGCGCAAGGTAGAGGCGGGCGCGCAATTCATGATGACGAACGTTTGCATGGACGTATCGACTCTGCGAAGCTGGTTCCGGCAACTGGTTGCGGCAAAAATCCTGCGTCGCGTCGCTATGATCGTATCGATTGCGATCCCGGAATCGGCGGACGATGCGATCTGGCTGCGCGAGAACCGGCCGAATTTCCAGATACCGGATGCGCTGATCCGACGTCTCGAGCAGGCGCGTGACGCACAACAGGAAGGCATCGCCATCGCGGCGGAACTGCTTGCGGACGTCGCGACCATTCCCGGTGTTTCCGGCGCGCATCTGATGGCAACTCGCAACCTGGCTTCGATCCCGGCCGTTCTGGCCGAGGCTGGCATGGCACTGCACAGCGCATGACGGCGGCAAGCGGGCCGGGGTCGGTCAGAGACGTCGTCGAGTCGGTGTTCGCACTGGCGCGAGCAGACCGGCTCGACGATGCCGAGACGCTGTGCCGTGAGTATCTTGCCGCGTCGCCCGACGACACTAATCTCGTAGCGACCCTCGGCGCCTTGCTGATCAAAAAGGCTCGATACGACGACGCACAGAAGTGCCTCGAGCGGGCGATCGCACTGGAGCCGAAATACGCCAAGCCGCACGAGGACCTGGGTGCGCTGTACCTCGCGACCGGCCGGCCGGCCAATGCGATTGCGCCATTCGAGGCTGCAATCGAACTCGACCCGCGACAGGCGTCAGCGTATCGCGGTCTGGCGACGGCCTTCGAGCGGAGCGGTCGCGGCGAGGAAGCAGAGGCCGCACGGAAGCGGTTCCTGGCACTCTCGCCCGGCGGCAAGGCGCTGGCAGAAGCGGCACAATTGCAACTCGCCGGCCAGACGGCCAGGGCCGAGAGTATTTGCGGCGAAATTCTGGCAAAGGATCCGCGCAACATTCACGCAATGCGGCTGCTCGCAAAAATCTGTGCAGACACGCAACGCGATGCGGCCGCCGAAGGCCTTATTCGACGCATCATCTCGGTCGCGCCCGATTTTCAACCCGCGTACAAAGACCTGGCCCGGCTTTTCATGGAACGCAGCAGGTTTCACGAAGCAATCACGCTGCTGGAAAAAGCTGTCGCACTGAGGCCGGACGCCCCGGACCTCCACCAGGCCCTGGCCGACATGCTATCCATCGTCGGCCGGTCGGCGGACGCATTGGCGGCCTATGACAAGGCCCTCTTCCTGGCGCCCGACAATTCACGCGCGCTCCTCGGCCGTGGTCATATGTCGCGCATCCTCGGACGGCGCGCAGACTCCGTTACAGCCTACCGCCGCTGCGCAGTCGTGCGGCCGGATGTGGGTGACGCCTGGTGGTCCCTCGCGACCGTTCGCGGGCTTCAGTTTACGGAGGCCGAACGTGCAACGATGCAGCAGCAGCTTGCCGCGGCGGAACCCGGGTCGGATTCCGCCATTGCATTGCAGTTCGCATTGGCTCGCGCTTGCGAGAAAGAGGGTGACTACGAAGAGGCGTGGGCTTACTACGAGGCGGCGAACGCGGCCAAGCGGCGCACGGTCGCCTACGACCCTGTCGAGCTCGAAACGCAGCACGACGTACGGCTGCGCGTGTTCGGCGAGCGACTCGAGCGACTCGAAGAGGAGACCGCGTCGCCTGGCGCAGGGCGCTCGGCCAGACCGATCTTCATCACCGGCGTACCGCGATCAGGCTCGACGCTGATCGAACAGATTCTTGCCTGCCACGGCGACGTCGAAGGCTGTGGCGAGCTGCCCTATGTAATCATGCTGGCAGCCAAAGTCGGCAAAACAGCTGAAGCCGGGACGCCGTCCAATCCCGAGATGATCGCGACGCTGTCGACCGACGACTGGCTGGCACTCGGCGACGAATACCTCCGGCATTCGCTCGCGCATCGCGGCGGGAAAGCGTCCAGCTTCACCGACAAGATGCCGGCCAATTTCGGGCATCTCGGATTCATTCGGCTGATGTTGCCGGAGGCCGTCTTCATCGACGCGCGGCGCAATCCTCTCGATACCTGCATTGCCAACTACCGCCAGCTGTTCGCACAGGG
>JBGTHC010000068.1:0-9431 GCA_041746375.1 Woeseiaceae bacterium | reverse complement strand
GGGATCATGACGGACGCCGTGGCGGTGGCGAACGCCGCCTCGCGCAATCTTTTGTTGAACCCGCGCGATCCCGACTGGATCTATTACACGGACTCGTCCTGGTACAACATGCTGTTCGAGAGCGGGTTCGAATTCGAGACGCCGATCCCCGAGATCACGCCGCAAGGCGCGAAGCCGTTCCCGCCGACCGGCTACCGGCAGATGGACGCGCGCACGGCGTTCTTCTACGGCATCACCGGGATCACGCCGGCGATGGCGATGCGACTGACGGGCGTTGGTTCCCAGTACCTCATAACGGCGAAGGACGCCGACAAGACCTACTTCGACGGGGCCAAGACCTACAAGGTCACGCTGCCGAAGGGCATTCCGCAGGCTAACTTCTGGTCGCTGACGGTCTATGACAACATGACCCGTTCGATGCTCGACACGCCCCAGAACTACCCGCGCGCGGGCAGCCAGAGCTACCCGTCACCCGCGGCGGAAGCCGATGCCGACGGCTCTACCACGGTCTACTTCTCGCCGACCCAGCCGGACGGTGTCGGGCGGGGCAACTGGATTCAGACAATGCCGGACAAGGGCTGGTTCGTGGCCCTCCGCCTCTACAGCCCGCTCGAGCCGTTCTTCGATAAGAGCTGGCGGATCAGCGAGATCGAGGTGGTGAATTGACAAGGATCCATAGCCACTGCTGCAGGACAGTTGGGATGGGATGGTATCGGCGCGAACATCGGGAGCTAGACCAATGAACTGCACGGCACTGCTCTGCACCACTGCTGCGATCATCTTGACGGGCATGGGAGTCGCGTCGGCCGAGACGGCGCCGAAAATGAAGATGACGACGCCGATTCCCGAGTCGATAGTCACGCCCGAGAGCGTGGACACGCGCCTCGGGACATTGAAGTTTTTCGACGGCTTTCCGGACGACGTCACCTCGGAGAAGATCTACGACAATCTCGACTTCATGCGTGGCGTCGAATCCTTCCTCAACGCTATGCCCGGCGCATCCATGGAATCCTTCCGGCTTGGCCTTGCCAGCCAGGGCGCCGACAACAACCATTCCATGGTAGTCTTTAAAGATTTGATGGACTCGCATTCGCTATATCTCACCGCCAATACCGAGAGCATCTATAGTCTGATGTGGCTCGATACCAAGTCCGGTCCTCTGGTGATTGAAACGCCGCCGAATATCCTTGGCTTCGTGGACAGTCACTGGTTCCTATATGTCGGGGATGTTGGCAATGCTGGCCCGGACAAGGGCAAAGGCGGAAAATACCTGCTGTTGCCTCCGGGATATGATGGCGACGTGCCAGACGGCTATTTCGTTCTTCGGTCGGAGACCTATGGCAACTTGCTGTTCATTCGGGGCTTCCTCGAAAATGGAAGCACTGCAACCGCAGTTGAAAACATAAATAAATTCCTCAAGGTTTACAGTCTTTCGGACGCCGCCAACCCGCCGCGCATGAAATTCATCAACGTATCTGGCAAGGAGTTCAACACAATCCATGCCAACGACTATCACTACTACGAGGAGGTGAACGACATCGTTCAGTACGAGCCGAGTGAGTCCTATCACCCCGAGGTGATGGGACAACTCGCCTCCATTGGCATCGAAAAGGGCAAGCCCTTTGCACCTGACGAGCGGATGAAGAAGATCCTCACCGAAGCGGCGGCCGTCGGCAATGCGACGGCGCGCACGATCACGTTCAAGACGCGTATCAAGGACGCCTACTTTTATCCGGACGGCGCGTGGTTCACCCCGTTTATCGGTGGCAGCTACGAATTTCTCTCGCAGCCCGGCGTACGCAACCTCGATACTAGGGTGATGTTTCACTACTACGCTACCGGAATTACGCCAGCAATGGCGTTCAAGCGCGTTGGTGTCGGATCGGCCTACGCGGCCGCGACCGTTGATGCTGACAAGAAGCCCCTCGACGGCAGCAAGACCTACAAGCTGCATCTGCCGCCAAACATTCCGGCAAAGGACTTCTGGTCGTTCGTTGTTTATGACAATCAGACGCGTTCGATGCTGCAGACAGACCAGCAATTTCCCAGCATCGGTAGCGACAAAAAAGACATCGTGATCAATGCCGACTCCTCGGTCGATGTTTGGTTTGGTCCGACCGCGCCCAAAGGCCATGAAGCCAACTGGGTCCAGACAGTTCCGGGCAAGGGTTGGAACGTTCTTATTCGTCTCTATGGACCGCTGGAATCGTGGTTCGACAAGTCCTGGAAGCCGGGCGAGTTCGAACTGGTGCAGTGATCGCAAGTCACACTGCTTCGAGAAAGAACCAGCGTAAGATTAGTCACCAATGATGAGACCGAATTTGAAGGCTATGGGTATGAACAAACCAATCTTTGGACGACCTCTCGTTGGAATACGTCCGCGTTTAGTCGGTCCATTGTTCGTCGCGTTGGCCGGAGCGGCGGCAGCATCCCTGCCGGCCTCCGCGCATGACGCAATCGCGCGAGACGCCGACAAGATCCTCGCAGCAATGACCGACAATCTCGAGGCGCAACCGATGCTCAGCGCCGACTACGACGCTTAACCATGCGCCATTACGGTCCGCTCGAACCGTTCTTCACCAAAGAATGGCGGCGAGTGAAGTCGAGCTCGTGCAATAAGGTTGGGCGTGAAACGGCCCACGCGGGCCGTTTCGCGATGAGGGCTGCGGCACGCTGCTCGAAATATCGCGCAGCGCCAAGAGTCGCATTCTTCCGCAGATTACCCTTCTGCCTAACGATTATTCCTATAGGAGGCTAGAGTATGTTCAGAACTTCCATGTCTTGTGCGATTGTCCTGGCCGCCCTGACCGGTGGCGCTTTGGCGCAGGATGCCGACGAATTGTCGAAACAGCTTGCCAATCCTATCGCGAGCTTGATCAGCGTCCCCTTCCAGAACAATTTCGTGTACGGCGCGGGGCCGGATGGTGATGGCTTTTCCTATACGCTGAAGGTCCAGCCGGTTATTCCGATTTCGATTACCGACGACTGGAATATGATCTCACGCACCATTGTGCCGATCAGCTACAATGACTACAGTCCGGACGGCAATGTGTTTGGCCTGGGCGACACGACCCAGAGCCTGTTCTTCTCGCCCAAGGCGCCAACATCAGCAGGTCTGATCTGGGGCGTCGGGCCAGTGGTTCTCTTGCCTACAGCAACCGACGAATATCTCGGCGGCGGCAAATGGGGCGCAGGCCCCACGGGCGTTGCGCTGGTGCAGAAAGGGCCGTGGACGGTCGGCGGTCTTGCCAACCACATTTGGTCATTTGCCGGTGAGGGCGACCGTGCGGATGTCAACCAGACCTTCCTGCAGCCCTTTGTGTCGTACAGCCTTGGGAAAGGCCGCTCGCTATCGCTGAACACCGAAACGACCTACGACTGGGATGCTGAACAGTGGACCGTCCCGATCAACCTTGGTTTCTCGCAGGTGCTCAAACTCGGCCCGCAGCCCGTGCAGTTCCAGATTGGCGGAACGTATTACGCAGAGGCGCCAGTCGGCGGCCCCGAGTGGGGTATTCGCACCACGATTACCTTGCTGTTCCCGAAGAAGTAGGGCGAGCGTGAAGCACGGTTCGACGATGCGCTGTTGGCGTATCCTCCTGCTAGATCATGGATGCATCTACCGGATGCATGATGACGGCTGAAAGGGAATGAGAGTTTGATGTCGCTAAAAGTTCTTGGTGGGATCCTGCTGTCGATCGGGGGACTGATCATTTCGGGTGCTTCTCACGCGGCGGATGTCTCACAATCGCCGCTAGCGGAGCCTGCCGCTGACAGTGGATGGACAATCGCGGCCGCTCCCTATGTGTGGATGGCCGGGATCAACGGGCAAATCGGCGTCGCGGGACGGCCCCCCTCCGATATTGACATCAGTTTCGGTGAAGTTTTCGACGCTCTGGATTGGTTTCCGCCTCCGGTGATGTTCGTTGGCGAAGCGCGAAATGGACGCTACGCGCTGTTCACCGATTTCATCTACCTTGGAACCGAGGCCAGCGGGACACTTTCCGGTCCTTTTGGTGCCTCGGTGAATGTCGACATGACCAATATCATCTGGACATTCGGCGGCTCTTACCGCGTCGTCGACAATGGTACTGCAACCCTGGAAGTGCTTTTTGGAGGACGGCTCTGGTATATGGATACCGATGTCACACTTACTGCCGCGCCCTTTGGGTTGCAGGCAAGTGGCAGCAAGACCTGGATCGATCCCATTATTGGCATATCGGGCGCAATCGACCTTGGTAACGGGTTCGGGCTTCGCGGCGAGGCAGACATTGGTGGCTTCGGTGTTGCAGCAGACCTGGACTGGCAGGTGGTTGGCGCCCTGAACTATCAATACAACCAATCGGTCGCCTTCGAATTGGGCTATCGCTACCTCGACGTCGACTACAACAAGGATGGTTTTGTCTTCGACGTCGCAATGCAAGGACCCATCATCGGAGCTAGCTTCCGCTTCTGATCCGGACGGCAGCTATGCGTGATACTGTTGCAGAAAACGCATGGTCGTAACCACGAGGACAAGACATGAAAGTAAAAAGTATTTCGGAGAATATTTCGCTGATGCTTCGTTCGGCAGGAGCAGCAATTGCCCTGTCTGCCGCGGCTGGTTTCACCGCTACCTCGGCGACGGCCGATGAAGCGCACGCCCGAAAACTGTTCGAGGCGATGTCCGAATACATGACTAGCCAGAATGCTATCTCTTTCACCTATAATTCCAATCTGGAGGTGGTGACTGACGAGTTGCAGAAGATTGGCTTCGCCAGCACTGGCGGAGCCACCCTTCAGCGCCCGGACAAGCTCCGGGTCAGCCGGACCGGAGGGTTTGCGGATGTCGAAATGGCATATGATGGCAAGACGTTTGCTATGATTGGCAAGAATCTGAACGTCTATGCCCAGACGGATATGACGGGAAACGTTGACAAACTTATTGATGCGCTACGTTTTGACTATGGCCTTGAGGCCCCCGCCGCAGACCTCCTTTCGTCGGATCCCTATGAGGTGATGATGTCCAACGTCACCGATGTGAAAGACCTCGGTAGCGGCATCATCGCCGGTAAGGAATGCGATCACCTTGCATTCCGCACTGAAGCAACCGACTGGGAGATCTGGATCGCACAGGGCGATAAGCCGTACCCATGCCGATTTACGATCACGAGCAAGATGCTGGCTCTGGCCCCATCCTATACGATTGACGTTATCGATTTCAGAGCTGGCAGTGATGTTTCGTCCGATGACTTTCAGATCAACAGCGGCGACGCCACGCGAGTTGACATGTCGGATCTAAGCGACCTCAGCGAGGTTCCTGATTTGGCCGAAAAAGGAGAAGAGCAATGAGACGAACCACAAAAGCGGCGATCGCTGCCGCGGCACTGTTGATCGGAGCGGGTGACATTCAGCTGGTCGTTGGTCAAGGAACCGCCGGTTTTAGCTTGGTGACTGATGCGCAAGCGCGAGTAGGGCGACCGCTGACCCCGCTCAGCTACGCAGGCGTTGCGCGTCGGACCACTCGAAGGGTCCTGCGCCGGGGCGCGGCAGTCGGTGTTTTGCCCGCCGGCTGTCCGCTTGGGAGCTACTATGGTTATAGTCTCTACTATTGCGGAGGCACATACTATCAAAGATCCGGAAACACCTATATCATCGTATATCTTTAGGACAGCGGCACGATACCCAAGACTTCGCCAAACGCCAACCGAGAAAAGGCAATTAATATTGGGCTCATCCCGGCCTGTTTAACTGTGTTGACCTCGGACGGCTCTGGGCCTTCTAATCCAGTAACGCCAGGATAAGAACCAAGACTCCAAACAGGGCAATGAACACGACGCCAAGTATCTTGAAAGCGCGGTCATCGTTGTTCGAAACCATCTTTTCGTAGGCGTCATCGCCCATTTCCTCGCGAGCAAGCCGCTCATCGAGCAATTTCTTTGCCTCGTTGGTCCCGTGTTGCAGTTGCTTGTAATATTGGGACATGACTACTCCCGTTCGTCGTACTCAGTCTCGCGCAGACAGACACCGCGCGCAATTGGATTTCCGCCACCAGCTCAATGTCGGAGCTGATCGATGCCTAGGGCTGTCGCCTCGATCTCGCCCGCGCCGCGCCACGCGCGCGAACGCTGAACGACTAGCCACCCGTTTCCTGCTCCGCGCGCGCGAGGTCGATTTTCCGAACGGCTAAGACGGATAATGTCGATTATGAAACGACAGTCGCAGAGCGCGTAACATCGATTAACCTAACCTTGTGTGCATCGAACCGACAGTAGCTCATAGACCAGACGGGTAATTACGGATTGGCTACTTGAGTAGCGGAGCGAGATAGCCGCCGTTTACGCTGAGTAGCCCAGCGAGCAGGCGGCACGGTCGCCAGTCCTCGACACTTTCAGAGGCCTTCCAGATGTCAATATCTCGCAACTGGTCGAGAATCGCTGCGCCATGGATAAGCGAAAGCCCATGAATTGGATCCATATAACGAGCGGCGATTTCAATGGCGGCGTTGCCTGCTTCCGAGTCAATTCGATGGCCATCGTCGGATACGCAGGCGTAGCCCAACCTGTTCGCCCCCGATTTTCGTGGGAAGAGTTATCGGATCTTATGCTTTTCTGCCCGCACTTCAGCCGCGAGTGCCTGGGGGTTTGGCTTTAACCTGCCTTCGCCAAATTGAACTGAGGTGCGGGCTAGTAAAACCGAGCCTAGCCAGACCACGACGTACTTCCGGGGCTCTCATGAACAGGTTCCACAGCAAGCCAGTCCGATGGTTCTCGATCATGGCGACGACTGGTCCCTGGTTGATCGCCAGATACGTCCGGGAATACCAATCTTGGTTTTCGCAAAATGCATCGACGAGGCCGAAGCGTCCCCAGATGCGGTTTCGCGGCTTGCTCAGGAAACCGCGCAATGCACGCATTGCTTCTGCGGGAGCGTAGGGAAAGCTGGAGAGTGCGGCACTCGGTGTTATGACGCCCAAATCCTTGTCCGGGGCATGGGCGGCGTAGCCCCTTGGTCCATGGCTCGAAGTTAAACCCCAGCAGTCGGGACTATAGCCGAGGTGACCGTGCGGATTGACGACGCAATGCCGATGATTGATCTGCGTATGCCGAACGTTTTGGTCCCAATAATCGCCATGGCGATCGATAAGGCTGCGTGGATCGAGCCCGCAGAAGGAATAGTGGGCAAAGAAGAGCGGACCACCGAAATTCATGCCGAGTGGCAACGAGATGCCGTGATACTCGCGGCCATTTCTAAAACCAGGCCCGGCTGCAAAACCTTCGTGATAGATCTCAGGATCGATGGCGTGGGACGATGATCCTGTCGCCAGCACGAAACTGAGCAGACATTCGTTCCAACCCTCGATGGGGCTGTTCATCGCCCAGCCATGGTTTGGACTCCAGTGCCAATAAAGTTTCTTGCCTCTGCGCGTGAACCAGTCCCACTCTGCCGCCAGCAGCAGCGCGTTGATGCGATCATGCAGGCGGCATTCCTCAGATGTGCTCCCTGCAAAATATTCGCGGGCACAGATCAGCCCCTGGAAGAGGAACGTTGTCTCTACCAGATCGGCGCCGTCGTCTTTGCGCCGGAAGGGGATGATCTCGCCGGTGCGGCCATTGATGAAATGCGGAAACATGCCGTGGTAGCGTGGCGAACGCTCCAGGAAATCGAGCATCCCCTGCAGCCGACCTAACGCTGCGGCGCGATCGATCCATCCTCTTTTGACCGCAACGATGATGGCCAGGATCCCAAAGCCCGATCCGCCGATTGCGACGAGGTCATTGTCAGGATCGCCTGTCGTCTTCTGACGATCACGGGCAAGTCCGCTCACGGGATGGCCGCCGTCCCAGAAATAGCGCGCTGTCTGTCGCTGTACGATGTCCAGCAGCGCTTCGTCTTCAAGTTCGGAAAGATCGGGTGTGGAGAGTGAATCCAGCATTACCTGCAGAGCGTTAGCCCATTGCTTCGCCAAGTCCACGCGCATTCGTCTTCGACGTGGCGAACGATACCCGTCTCTATAATCCCGCCGAAGAAAGTCAAAATGAGGGAATATGATGCCGCTCCAGCGGCGAAGCACGGCGATCAGTGCAGCTTGAGATCGTCGGAGCTCGCTCATCGTCGGGCTCCGCTCGGTGAGTTTGTTGGTTAGTAATTCAACCTTCGAAGGAACCGACTTTTTCGCAGTGCGTTCCCGCTGATCGACGACGCTCATAAATCCGCCGCCGACAAGAAAGCCGGAATTGCTTCGGCGAAAAATTGATCGGCATTTCCATGTATCGTTTGATCTTGTCAGTCCTGGTCGGCCTGGTTGGGCTTTTGATTCTGGTTGGCGGCATTTGGCTGGCAGCGCTGGGCGGAAGCTGGTTCTTCACGGTGCTGGGCATCGCCCTCTGTGTCTCAGCGTTCCTGCTGTTCGAACGGCGCCGCGAGGGTCTTGCCCTCTACGGCGTGGCGGTTTTCCTGACTTTTGTCTGGTCGATGTACGAGGTGGGCTTCGACTGGTGGCAACTATCGGCTCGCGGCAGCTTGCTGATCGTCCTTGGTGCCTTGCTGCTCTTACCCCCCATGGTCCGCTCACTGCACCAACCGGGAATTGGCTGGGCGCGCTACGGTTGGACGAGCGGTGTGCTGGCCGGGGCGCTGGCGATTTCCGTGCTGGGCGGGCTCTATTCCATGTTCCGCAGCCCACACGACATGGCTGGCTCGTTCTCCGGCGCACAGATGGCGGCGACGAAGAACGTGGAGAGCGGCATACCCGATGGCGAATGGCATGCCTACGGCCGCACCGAGGCGGGACGGCGCTATTCACCGCTCGAGCAGATAACGCCTCAGAACGTCGATAAATTGAAGGTTGCCTGGACCTACCACACGGGCGATATCCGTGGCCCCAACGATCCCGGCGAGGCGACTTACGAGGTCACCCCTCTGATGATCGATGGCACAGTCTATGTCTGTACGCCGCACAACCTTGTCATTGCGCTGGACGCCGTAACGGGTATGGAAAAATGGCGCTTTGACCCGCAACTGAAGCAGACCGTAAAGCAGACCACCCAACACCTGACGTGTCGCGGCGTATCGTATTTCGACGGATCGGCAACGACGCCAAAATCCGAGCTGCAGCCGGCCGTGAGCGCGGATGCGTCCACTTCCGAAAAAACGGATGAGGAGCGGATTGCCTCAAGCGCCGCCGAGGTCACAACCGCGGCCGCGGGCGTTCCGCAGAACGTTGTGACCGGGCAAGCGAAGCGAGGCGACGCCAACCCTGTTGTTGATCGGGAGCCGACTTCGGCTATTCCGAATCTCGATCCGACATGTATCAAGCGATTGTTCGCGCCGACTTCCGACGGGCGGCTGATTTCCATCAGCGCGGAAACCGGCAAGATATGCCCCGGCTTTGGCGGCGACGACGGCACCATCAACCTCTGGGCAAACATGCCCAATATTTCGCCCGGCTC
>JBGTHC010000067.1:0-17749 GCA_041746375.1 Woeseiaceae bacterium | reverse complement strand
ACTAGCGAAACTGGCGAATCGCACAAAGCCGTCAGCGGTAAAACGCTGGTGCCAGCGGCGCGGGATTCCATGGTTGCCGGACGCTGACGGTCGTCCGACCACATCCGAAAGTGCCTATAATGAAGCACTACAGCGCGGCAGACCTACGAGGCCAAATTACCAGTGAAAAAATTGCCTAGAAACGTCTACCCGAAAGGTCCTTCTCTCTACTATGTTTGCAAGAACAAATGGACGCGCCTGTGCCGAATCGATGCGCCGGAAGAAGAACTGCACAGGGAGTTGTGGAAGATACTTTCGAAGGGCGCTGGAACACTTTCGGCCGTGATGGACGATTTCGTGATAAATCGCCTTCCAAAGAAAGCCATGTCCACTCAGCGCGATTACGCAAACATCATCAAGCGGCAGCTGCGCCCCACTTTCGGACACATGCGACCTGACGATGTAACGCAACAGGACATTGCGGTTTATCTCGAAAACCGTGACAAGAAGGGCCATGGGCCCGCCGGAAATCGCGAAATTGCCTGTTTGTCCAGTATCTTCAATCACGGCATGAGGATTCGCGCCTGTAGGGCGAATCCTTGCTACGGCGTCCGGCGAAACACCGAAAAACCCCGGACGCGGGCTGTAACGGATAAGGAATTACGGCTGGCGCTGCGCAGCGCACATGTGTCACTTCGAAGATTGTTGTGGGCAGCCTACCTGACCGGTTTCCGACAGAAGGACTTGCGATCGATCAGACGCGATCAGGTAACGGTGGACGGCATCAAGGTGTGGCAATCAAAGGACGGCAAGCACGAAATCCGCCAATGGACTGACAGCCTCAGGAGGTTGGTGCGAAAAGAGCTCGAGCGATCAAAGTCTGACTGGGTGTTTACCAATCGCGGCGGTCAACCATGGAGTATGTCGGCGATTCAATCGGCGATGCGGCGGCTCCAGGTGTCCTGGACGTTCCATGACCTGCGAGCGAAGGCGGATTCGGACCACGAAACCGGGCTCGGCCTCATGCGTCGTTACAACCGGGCTCGCCGACTTCGGGCCGTCAAATAGGATGTTCTTAGAACGACCTTAGAAAATCCTTAGAAAAACTGGTGCCGGCACCAGGAGTCGAACCCGGGACCTACTGATTACAAATCAGTTGCTCTACCAACTGAGCTATGCCGGCATTTATTTGAGGTTGCGAATTATTGGCCAGAGCGGCCGGCGGGACAAGGGGAAAGCCCCCGGAATACCCGATTAGCTCGATTGCGGGCAGGTCGCAGCCCCGCGGAGCAGCACCTTGTCCTCGCCGTAGCGCTCGACAATGGCCCCGGCGCCGCGGCCGGGCGGCAGCGCGATATCCACGAAGTGTATGGTCGCGTCGCGCATCCTGGGTGAGATGTCGGCGTCCATGTCGAGCGATTCCGCCTGCAATTCCACCCGTTCAGCGCGGTTGATTTCGCCGAACAGCCCGAGCGAAATCTTCAGGCCCTCGTCCTCGGTGGGCACGAGATAGGCGTCCGTCAGCCCGCCTTCGATGAGCTGCGCCAGCATCGTGTCGGCCGTGGTGCGATTGGCGATGTCACGAATCTGCACCCAGTGGCCGACAAATACCTGGCCTTCGGTCGTCCGCAAGCTGACACGCATGCCTTCGTCGCGATAATCTGCCAGCACGCGCTCGGCATCGCTGCTTTCCGGGAATGGACCGATGCTGACGCAGGACCGCCCCACCACCGCCGCGAAATCGGTGGTTACGCCATCTTCAGCCAGCATCGCGCCAGCGCTCGTTGCCGCTTGCGGCGCATCGCCAACCGTCAACGGCGGGCCGAGTTCGGATTCGCTGACGATCGCGACACCGGGTTCCGTCGGCTTCTCCGTCGCAACACCCCAGATGAAATACAGGATATTGGCGAGCAACAGCAGTAACAGCAGGTTTCTCATGTTGCGTTCGGTACCATCCGTGCGAGCCCTTGCAGCACCAGGTGCGGGCGGTGCAGCACTTTGTCGTCAAGCTCGGTCAGGATGCGTGACGCATCGCCGCCGGTCAATATCACTTTAGGCCGCAGTCCCGAGCGTCGCAGCGTGCTAACCGCGCGCTCGATGGCGCCGATGATTGCGCACAGTGCGCCCATTTGCACCGCACTGTCCGTCGTGCGTGAGAACAGGTCCATGCCACTCGCACTCGATTTCCGGCTTCCGCGTACCAGCGGGATCTCGCCCGTGTTCTCGTGCAACGCAGACGCCATCATTACCATTCCAGGGATGATCATGCCGCCGAGATGCTGGCCGGAGCCGTCGAGCGCATCGATTGTTACTGCCGTGCCCGCATCGACCACGCACAGTGCCGAGCGAAATTCGCCGCGCGCACCAATCATCGCTACCCAACGATCGACACCGATGTGTCGTGGCGTGCGATAGCTGTTCGTCACACCGTATGCCTCCCGTTCCGCATGCGCAAAATGCACATCAAGATTGCAGTGGATGCCGATGACGCCCGAGAAGCGTGTCGCAAAACTTTGCCCAGCTACGTTGCTGGTCAGCACACAATCGACCTTTCTCGGCAAGCGCGTCGTCAGTGCCGAAAAACCCGAATCTCGCAGCTTCTCGTGCGCGATACTGCCGGTGCGGATGAGATTATCATTCTCCAGTACGCCCCACTTGATGCGCGTATTACCGATATCGAACAGCAATGCGGTCGTAGCACTCATGCGAAGCCTTCCATCGGGCCTTGCAGTGCGACTGTGCCGGCTACGACGCGCACGACTTGTCCTTTCGTGCGGACGAGAAGAGCCCCGTCTGTGTCGATACCTTGCGCGGTACCGACGACCGGCCCACCGAGCTGCTCGATGTAGATGCCTTTGTCCCGCAACCAGTCATAGCGTTGCCAGGCGTCGCGCCATTCGTCGGCGGCGTCGTCGGAAAATCGGGTCGACCCCTTTATCAGGGAGTGGATGACGATTGCGGCGAGTTCGTCGAGGTCTGGCACGGCGTCGAGGCACGCCTGCAGATCAGAGACCCGCAGGGTTCGTTCGGATTCGAGTTTCTCGCGCAGCTCGTCCGGCAGGTCCGCGTTGAGACCCAAGCCGACTACCACGTTCGAGAACCTGCCTTGCTGCGATCGCGCTTCGGTCAGGATGCCACCGAGCTTGCCGTCGCGGGCCATGATGTCGTTCGGCCATTTGAGGGCGACATCGATGACGCCCATTTCGAGTAACGCCTCGGCGACGCTCGCGCCAATGGCGAGCGTCAATGCTTGCAGGTGTCGTGGCGTTTCAGCGAACGTGTACGCCATCGACAAGTAGAGCCCGGCGCCTCTGGGCGATGCCCAGCTTCGATCGTGCAGTCCCCGGCCGGCCGTCTGTTCATCCGCGATTGCAAACTGAAAACGGCCAGGCGCCGGTGGCGCCAGCGTCATCAGCCAGTCGTTGGTCGAATCGATCTCATCGAAGCAGTCGATCCCGTCGATACTCTTGCGTTCGGCGGCAGTGAGTCTGCGGAGAATGTCTTCGGCGTTAATCATCGTCGTCGTCGAGATCTGCGTTCCGCTTGCGGCGGAAAAGCATGGCGCGGGTATTACGGTTTTCGGTGCCTTCGCGCATTCGCCGGATATTCGCGCGATGGGTGAACACCATGAATAACGCCATGGCCACGCTGTAGATGAACAGCGGTTGCTCTTCCGGCAGTCGCGTGAGCGCGAGGTAGAACGGCGCGAAAAAACCCGCAGTCATCGTCGACAGACCGACGTAACCGGACAGCGTGAGGACCCAGATCCATGCCAGCAGAATCGGCAGGATCAGTCCGGGCGCCAGTACAATCAGGGTACCGACCAGTGTCGCCGCGCCTTTGCCGCCACGGAAGTTGTGCCACATCGGCCAAACATGGCCCATGACGGCCGCCGCTGCGCAGCTCAGGGCCAGCCATTCCCGGGAAAGTTGGGGGTCGACGCCGACCAGGGGCAGAGTGATGGCGGCAATCACGCCCGCGGCCACCGCGCCCTTTCCGACATCAATCACGACCACACCGAGTGCGAAAAACCACCCTTGCGTGCGCAAGGCGTTGGTGCCGCCCGCGTTGCCGCTGCCCATCGTGCGAATGTCGACGCCGCCGCGCAGTCCTCCGACAACCATGGAACCCATGAACGAGCCGATCAGGTAGCTCAGAAGAAACTTGATGCCGAGTTCCAGCACGAAAAGACGACGCCTGTTTTGTACAATGAACCGCGCGCATTGTAGCATCCGCCCCGGCGACACTACGGGGCGTACCAACGACTTCATGAAATGACCAATTCGGCGATTTCCCTGTTCCTCAACCCGACTGCCGGGCGCGGCCGAGCCGGGAAAACCGGGGCAACGCTGAGCAGCCTGCTGACCAGCAATGGCGTCGAACACACGATCATCGAAAGCACTGCACCCGGCGAACTTGAGGAAATGATACGCGCAGCGGTCGAGGGTGGTGCGGAACGCCTGCTCGTCGCCGGCGGCGACGGCACCGTGCACGAAGCGGTCAACGGAATTCTCCTAAGCGGCCGCAGCGCGGAGCTGGGTGTCGTGCCGATCGGCACCGGCAACGACTTTGCCAAAGCCAGTACCATTCCCGTGCATTGGGAGGATGCCGCGATCCTGCTCGCCGACCGCCTGCGCAGCGGCATGCCGGCGCGGGGCATCGACATCGGCCGCATGAATGGGCGTTACTTCGCCAACAGTGCCGGCATCGGCATCGATGCCAGGGTCACCGGCATCGCCCAGAAGATAAATCTGCCGATCGGTGACCTCGTTTACCTGGTCGCTATTCTGCAAGCGGTATGGTCGCGGGTCGGCACTCCGAACCTCAATATCAAGTTCGGTGATGTGACGATTGATGGACCCGCAACGCTCGTCAGTGTCAGCAATGGGGCCTGGGTCGGCGGCATGTTCCAGATCGCCCCGCGTGCGATCAATGACGACGGTGAGCTGGACCTCGTGATTGTCGACCCGGTAAGCCGACTCCGCATCCTGCGCCTGCTGCCAAAACTGATGAACGGCTCGCACATGAACGAGCCAGAAATGCATTACCACCGCATCGAAGTATGCGAGATCGTCGCCGCCGCTGAAGTGCAATCGCATCTCGACGGCGAGATCCAGCCGCCACAAACAAATTTCCGGGTCGAATTGATCGCGAACGGTTTGGCGTTACTATAACCGTTCACGAAAACGGGGACGTATCGCTATGAGCAAAGATCGCGCAAACTTTCTCAGCTACCTCTGCATCATCGCAACGGTGGCCGTCGCGGCCTGGATTTACCCGAGCCTGCCGGACCCAATGCCCAGTCACTGGGATAGTGCGGGTGAGGTCGACAGTTATCTGCCCAAGCCCTGGGGCGTGATGATCCTGCCGGCAACGGCCATTTTTGTGTTCATCGTGTTCCGTCTGATTCCCGTGATTTCGCCGAAAGGGTTCAAGACCAGCGAGTTTGCGGATGTACTGAATGTTTTCCAGGTGATCATGGTCGGGTTCGTGTCGTTGGTTGGCATATTGGTGATGCTGGAGTCGTTGGGAATCGACGTGCGCCTGAACCAGGTGATTTATCTGGCGATTGGAGCGCTTTTCATCATCATCGGCAGTTACCTGCGGAAAGTGCGCAAGAATTTCTTTGTGGGGTTTCGCACGCCGTGGACTTTGACGAATGACGATGTGTGGGAGAGAACGCATCGGTTGGGCGGGCGATTGTTGATTGTTATCGGGCTTGTTTTCGCGGCGGGGGCGTTCTTTCCGGTCCATGCCGGGTGGCTTGTCGGAATTGTGTTTACGTTGCTGTTGGTGCCGGTGATTTACTCGTATTTTTTGTATCGGCAGGTTGAGGGGTTTGGGGAGGGGGACGGTAAGGGGCGGTGAATCGCCGTTGGAGCACGCCTTGGCGCAAATGCGGCGACGATTGAACCTTTTCCTGTTCGCGCGCGGGGCGCGCTCCTACCAGGCTGATAGCCAGGCAGAGAGATGTTTTTCCGCGCTTTCAGAGCGGTTGCCGTCGATTTCCAGGTAGCACGTATCTTCCAGTGCTTCGCTCAGGCGCACCTTGAACTTCAGCAAATCATCCCCGCGAAAGACAATCACCGTCACCCGATCGCCAACGTGATACTCGCGCAAACGGGCATCGAGGTTCGCGGCCGTCAAGCGCACATCGTTCAGCGCAACGACCTCGTCGCCCGCGGCGAGCCCTGCTTTTGCAGCCGGACTGTCTGCATGCACGACCGTAACAATCTCCCGACCATTCCGTGACGCAACCTGCATGCCCATCCACGGCGCCGCCACGAAGTCCGCGGACGACGCTTTGCCACCCTGATCGTCGCTGCCCTCCGCCGGCCGCAGGTGCTGGATGACCCCGAAATCACCGAGCAATTTCGATAGCGGCAAATCGCTGGTGCCACGCACGTAACGCTCAAAGAACTCGCGAAGATCGAGCCCTGTAACATTGCGTGCGACGGATTCCAGCCCGCGCTCCGGCATGCCCTCGCCTGTTTCACCGAAACGGCGCCAGCATTCGCGCATGACGGCATCCAGCGAATGCATGCCCTCGGTATCCCGCCGGATCTGCAAATCCAGCGCCAGTGCAATGAGCGACCCCTTGCTGTAATAGCTGACGATGCTGTTCGTCGAACCGGCATCCTGCTTGTAGAACTTCGTCCAGGCATCGAAGCTCGATTCCTCAACGCTCTGGCGAAACCGTCCACGCGTGCGCATCACCCGCGTGAGCGTTCTGGCTAGAAGCTCCAGGTAACTTTCACGCGTGATGAGACCCGAACGTAACAGTGCAAGATTGTCGTAATAGGAGGTAATGCCTTCGAACACCCAGAGAAGACCCGTGTGTGATTCCGAGCGCAGGTCGTAAGGCATGAACTTGGCGGGCCGCATGCGTGTCACGTTCCACAGGTGAAAATACTCGTGACTGCAAAGGCCGAGGAACTTGCGGTAACTGGTCTTTACGCCCTGTTCGCCGCGCAGCGGCAGATCCCCCCGACTGCACACGAGACTGGACGACCAGCGGTGTTCAAGCCCGCCATAGCCCTCCGGCAACACCAGCAGTAGGAACAGGTAGCGGTCGAGATCCTTCGGCGCCCCGAGCAATCGCTGGTGCTGTTCGCAAACCTTCGCGAGATCATGACAGATACGTGCCATGTCGATGCGCGTGTGGCCGCGCACCGCGATTGCGTGGGGGATGCCGCCAGCTTCGAACTCACCGATCAGCAAGTTACCGATTTCGACCGGGTGGTCGATCAGCTCGTCGTAGTTATCAGCAACGTAAGTGCCGAAGCCGTAGCGCTCGGCACCAAGCGTGCGCATGGATGTGGCGACACGCCACCCGTTGCCGATGGGTTCGGGTGGCGGCAGGATTTCGACTTCGCAAGCAGTGTCCGTTTGTCCTGCGACCCGCGGGAAAACGCAAGCGCCGTTGAAATAAGCATGCCGGGTATCGAGATGCGCGCCTCTTACGCTGAGATCGAACGCGTAGATTTCCAGCGTAAACGTAATTGGCTCCTGGCTGACTCCAGATTGCCAGTGACTCTTGTCCAGCTTCACCAGTTCCAGCGCGCGGTCGCCGGATTGCGCACGAATCGACACGACGTGACGCGCGAAGTCGCGAATCATATAGCTGCCCGGAATCCAAGCAGGAATGGAGACAATCTGCCCGTCGGCCGCGGGCTCGTCCACGGTGACGGTCACTTCGAACAAGTGCGCGCCGGGGTTCGTCGGTTCGATACGGTAACGATGTGCGGGCCTGTTCATTGCTTATTTGTGCGTTTCCTTACGCGATTCACCGGCGCGACTCATTTGCGCGGTGGCTCATTGATCTTGAGCGTCAGGCACTTTGCCGAACCACCGGCTTTCAGGAATTCCGACAGGTCGATCTCGCGCACCTTGAATCCGGCCAGCATCAGGCGCGCCTTCAGGGGATCCGACGCGCGGTTCAGGAACACCATGTCGCCGACATTCACCGCATTACAGGCGAAGTTGCCTGCATCGGCCGTGTCCACCACGATGCGCTTGTGCGGCGGCACACGACTCTCGATCGCAATTCGTGAATCGAAGTCGAATGCCGGCGGGTGATACATGAGAAAACCGTCCGTCAACGGGCAGAAACAGGTATCGATGTGATAAAAGCGCGAATCGGTGAGGCGAATCGAGATGACATCCAGACCGAAGAACTTGCGGATTTCCTCATGCGCTTCGATCTCGGTGCGAAACCCATAGCCTGTCCACAGCCACGGGCCACCGCGGTCGCGCAAACAGTCCCCGGCGCCTTCGAAGCCGATCTTCTCATCGAGGTCGAGAAGTTCGAAGCCGTTTTCCCGAAACCACTTCTTGAAATGCGGCTCTTCCGGCCGGCGTTCGTGCGGCATAAAGTGGCTGGCAATGGCCTTGTTGTCGTAGACGACGCCGGCATTGGCAGTAAACACCATGTCAGGCAGGTCCGGCTGCGGTTCCATGGTGACGATATCAGCGTATTTCGCCAGCTCATCGCGAAGCGTCCGCCATTGCTTCTTCGCCAGATCAATATTCAACGATCCCTTGTGCCCCGCCATCCACGGGTTGATGACGTACTCCACTGAAAAATGATCCGGCGGGCACATAAGTATCCGGTCGCGAAAAGTTGTCATGCTTGTTGCCTTAAAGGAAGGTGAATTTCTGCCAGCATGCAACGCACGCTGCCGCCCGCAGAGCTTTCGATAGCGTCGATTTCGGCGGAGATAATGTCTCCGTTAGCTTCCAGCATTTGCAATTGCTCAGGTGTCAGTGAGCGCCGGGCCTGCGCCGACATGGCCGTAACCCGCTTGCCGCTGGCCGATCGCAGCTCCAGCATATTGCCCGCAAAAGAATTGAGCTGAGCGAATGTCAGAATAAGCACGTCGTGATCGCTGCGTGCGAGACTTTCCAGGACGGCCTGACGCTGCTCTTCGCGTGGGATGGCCTCGGCGCAAATCACGGCCAGCTGTTCGCCGATATTCATCTGTACGTTGGTGTGATAGATGGGGGTACCGGTCGCATCCAGCGCATCGAACGCCATGATGTCGTAGCCCAGGCGCTGCGAAAACTCGGCCAGTGCATCGAGATGCGTGCGCGATGACAGGCAGGCATAGGCAACCCGAGTCACGCGATCCAGCACCATGCTGCCGGTACCTTCGAGATAATGACCCTCGTTTTCGTGATGTGACAGGTCGATGACCTTGCGCACCACGAAGCCCTGTCCGGATGCAAGTTGCTCGACGATAGCCGGGCGTCGTTCAGTGCGCCGGTTCGGCGCCTCCATGGGATACAGTACGACCGTACCATCGGCATGAAAGCTGACCCAGTTGTTCGGGAATATCGCATCGGGGGTGTGCGGTTCGCGCGTGTCGTCGAATGCGCAGACACGAATGCCGCCTGCCTCGAGCGCATCTTTCAACACGTCGAACTCACGCAACGCCGCAGCGTGCTGCTCGGCCGGCGAGGCACGCGTTTTGCCCTGGAAGCGGTTCGACTCTGCCGTTTCGGGGTTGCTCTGGAAGCGCGCTGGCCGGATCATCATGACCGCCGACGCGAGTTGTGATTCTTTTTCGAGCGCCATAATGTTCAACCAGCAGGGTGCTGAATTAACAGCTTGCCCCTGAGGTTACGCGAAAACAAGCGAGGAATTATGCCTGTCAACCGCCAGTCATTGAAAGCCCTGTGGACCCGCGTCGCCAACCCGGCGTGGCTCTGTTTTGTCTGGTTTGGTATGACGGCCGGCATCTCCCTGCTGGAAGCACCGGTGAAGTTCACGGCGCCGACCATCACACGGGAGATCGCGCTCGATGTCGGACGCGTCGTTTTTTCGGCACTCAACCAGGCCGAGGTCATCGCGCTTATCCTGCTGCTCATCCTGGTGCGGATATCCGGCATTGCTCGGCAATGGTGGATGGTGATAGCACCGCTGGCGCTGATCGTGATCGCGCAGTCGGTGTGGCTTTTGCCTGAACTGTCAGAACGTTCGCAGCAGATTATTGCCGGCATCGAACCGGGACCATCTTTCGCGCATGGCGCTTATGCGGTGTTGGAGCTGGCGAAGCTGTCGCTGCTTCTGATTCTCGGCTTTTGCTGTATGCCGAAACCGCAAGCGCCATAGCAGGCGAGGCAATCGCCGATCGCGCTTCGCCGGAGTGCTCAGCGCCCGGCCTTTTGCACGGCAGGGCGCGCCGATACTTCGTCGTACCAGCGCTGCAGATGGCTGCGCTTTTCGCCGATAGCGATCTTGGACCAGGCAGCAAAATCGGTCGCGACCAACAAGGTAATATCAGCGAGCGTAAAGACGTCGCCGATCATGAATTTATTGTCGGCCAGGTGCGCGTTCACACGATCAAGGAACTGTTCCGCGCGGACACGTCCGCGCTCGATCAATGCCGGAATCTGTTCGAACGCCACCGGCCCGGGCAAGGCCCGATTCTGGAAGCCTTTCGAGCGATTGCGAAACAAGTCCGCCAGTGGGGAAAATCCCTGTTGCTCGATTTTTGTATTCCACATCAGTGCCAGTGCACGTTCACGGGCATCGCGTCCGAACAATGGCGGGTTGGGGACGGTGTCTTCGAGATACTGGCAGATCGCGAGCGCCTCGGTAATGTTCGTGCCATCGTCAAGTTCGAGAACCGGTACGGTGGCATCCGGGTTGATCCTGAGAAACGCCTCGCTGAGCTGCTCAGCGTTTACCAGGTCGACGTGTACGGTGGGCACTTCGATATCCTTTTCGCACACAAAAATGCGTACACGGCGCGGGCTCGGAGCCGGACTGCAATCGTAGAATTTCATCGATCTTTTCCTTTATTCATTGACTTGCTTCGCGCGGAGCGAAGTGAATCCGACGTCTGGCCGAACAGTATCCTGCGCGCCGTCTCGTCCCCAGGTTCCGAGCGTTTCCAGTCGCTGCCGACGTCGATGCCCCGCCTGACTGCCGGGCGCGCCTTGAGGGTATTGAACCAGCGCCGCAAGTTTGGAAATTTGTCGAGGTCGACGCCAAAGGGTTTGTATGACATGACCCATGGAAACGACGCAATGTCCGCAATGGAGTAGTCGCCTGCGAGGAAGTCACGATCCTCCAGTCGCGTATCCATGACGCACAGCAAGCGATCGTATTCGTTGCGGTAACGCTCGAGCGCATACGGGACCGGCTCGAGCGTGTAGTTGACGAAATGACTGAGCTGTCCGGCCATCGGGCCGAGGCCTGCCACCTGCCAGACCAGCCACTGGATGACTTCGTAGCGTGGCTTCAGTGCGGATGACAAGAGGGATCCGGTTTTCTCGGCCAGGTACATCAGTATCGCCCCGGACTCGAACACGGAAATATTCGGTTCGCGATCGACGATCGCCGGCATGCGGTTGTTCGGGCTGATGGCCAGAAACTCGGGAGAAAACTGGTCGCCGCGGCCGATATCCACCGGTACGACGTGGTACGGCAGCCCGCATTCCTCCAGCATGATGGAGATCTTCCGCCCGTTCGGTGTTGGCCAGAAATAAAGATCGATCATTCAAGTCTCCGGTTCATCGCCTGAGAGTGCCGTGCAATACTATCAGTCGGCTGCCGAACAGGTTGGCCCGGCCGTCTATAGGAGACCTTCGGCAGTGTCACCCGGGAATGCGCTTGCAACGCTGACTGCGTCGGATGGCCATCGCATTCTCGTCACCCAGTGGCAGCCATCGAGTGGCGGAGCTCCGGCTGCCGTTGTGCAAATCCTGCACGGGCTCGGCGAACACCTGGGACGATACGAGCGTTTCGCAAAGGCCTGTTGCAACGCCGGTCTTGCGGTGATCGGACACAACCATCGCGGTCACGGGCCACACTCTGCGGCGGATGAACTCGGGCATTTCGCGGACCGCGACGGTTGGAACAAGGTCGTTGACGATGCGATCGCGGTGCAACGTCTTGCAGGTCGCACCTGGGAGGATGAACCGGTTGTGCTGCTGGGGCACAGCATGGGGTCGTACATTGCGCAATGCGTTGCCGCGCGCGAACCGGATCGGTTGGCGGGGCTTATATTGTCAGCGACTACACTCAGTCCTCGCCTGCAGTTGCGGTCCGCTCGCCTGTTGGCCCGCCTCGCTATCTGGCGTTACGGGGGTCGACATCGCAGCGCGTTCCTCAACCGGTTGGGCCTTGGCAGTTTTAACAAGCGGTTTGCACCGAATTGCACGGAATTCGATTGGCTGTCGAAGGACGATGCGGAAGTCGATAAATATATTGCCGATCCGCTGTGCGGTTTCATGCTGTCGAATCGCTTCTGGCATGATTTGCTGGGTGGTTTACTTGAGATTTCTTCGCCGCAGACGTTGCGACGCGTCCGGCCAGCCTTGCCGATCCTGATAACCGGCGGGGAAGTGGATCCCGTGGGCGGGAAAGGGGGAATGACGCGGCTGATGCAAGCGTACGAGCGGATCGGGCACACGCAGGTGACGTTGAAGATGTATCCGGGCGGGCGCCACGAGATGTTGAATGAGACGAATCGGGAGGAGTTTACGCAGGATTTGTTGCAATGGGTTGGGCGTATCGTAGACCAGTGAATCGCCCGTGATACGGGGTCCTACAGGTCGCTTCCAACTTTTAAGCATCGTATCGATTTGGCACCGTAGGAGCGCGCCTTGCGCGCGAATGCGGCAACGTTTGGGCTCTTCCCATTCGCGCGCAGGGCACGCTCCTACGGGGTACTCCTAGAGGTCGCGCACGAAGCCTTGCAGTTCGTTGCCATCGTACAGGCGCAAACCGGCTTCCTGAAATCTTGCGACGTCATTCGCAGCCGGCGCCGAATAATAGCGTCCCGTTTGTTTCTGCCTGCTGCCGATAACTGTCTCGCCTTGCTCGATGCGATTAACCGCATCCACCAGCAATTGGCAGCCGGACGGATAAAGCGCCAGGACATTCGCCAGATACGATCGGCCTGGATCCGCAGCGACCTCCGCCCTCCCGATAACCGGCCCGGTATCGATCGTGCCGTCGACGATCCGGTGCGCGGTCGAGCCGATGATCGGCTCGTCATTCAACATCGCCCAGAACGTTGCCATCACACCCTTGTATTCCGGCAGCAATCCGGAATGCAGGTTCAGCACGCCAAACTTCGGAATAGCGATCGCTGCGTCCTGCAGAATGCGGCGGTAGCGAACCGAAATGATGAGATCCGGTTTCCAATTGGATAGCTGCGCAAGTCCTTCAGTAGAATTGGGTCGAGCGAGTTCCTGCAGTTCATCGCCAACGTGCGCCACCAGTTCCGGGTACGACAACAGCCCGTGCCTGCGTGCCTTCTTGTGTGTCCACAACGCTTCGGCGAGCGCGTCCTCAAAATCGGTCAATGCCGCAAGTTCTGGCGGCGTTGCGGACGGTGATACATCGTCCCCGGACAGCATGATTGCAAAGCGATGCTGTGGCATCGCGGAAACGAGCAGCGACAACGCAATATTGCTGGCGATATCACGATGTCCGAGCAACAGGATTCTCATGAACGCATGATATGGGATGGGGTGGATTCCACGCAGCACTTCGCGCGCTCACAAGAAAAAAGCGCCCTTCTTTCGAAGGGCGCCCTGGTTTCTTGCTTGCCTGATTCCTTGCTGGCGGATTCTTCCGGAGAAGTCTCCTTTTTGTACGATCGCCGGCTAATCGAAATCCGCCGTCAAACGCAGGTACCAGAAGCCGCCGTCGATACCCCACGGGGTGGTATCGGCATACAGGTTGCCTGAATCGATGAAGCCACCGGCATTAAAGAGATCCTCTGCTCCCTCCTCGTCCAGGATGTTGTCGGCACCCAGCGCGACGGTATACCGCTCTGCAAAGGTGTACGCCGCCTCGACGTCGAAAATCCAGGTACCGCTGTAGCAATGATCGACATAGGTAGGCGCAGCACAATCAATCGTGTAGCCCGTACCGTCCGGACCGCGCGAGGTCGGATCGCCACCGAAAGACTGCGAGTTGATCCAGTCGTCGTAGATGCTTGCGCGAACAAGGAAGCGGAAATTGTCGAAGTAGTGATTGTAGGTAAATACACCGCGGTGCTCGGGGTTTTGCCGCTCGAGATCCACCACTTTGTCCCGACTCACCTCATTGCCGGCGCTCTCGACTTCCGTCTCCGTCCAGTTCCAGGCTGCCGTCAGCGCACCGGTTCCGGCTGTGCCGAAGTCGGTGTCCCAGCTCAATACGACATCGATACCCTGCGTGGTGGTTTCGAAGTCGTTGGTATAGAACGTTACAGACGAAAGGTCGGCCGCGCCAGGTACACCCAGTTCCTGCAGACAGAGTGCCAGGTTGCCGTTCGGGTTCGCCTGCGCATTCGGACAGTTCAGGCCTGGATCGATCGGCTCGTTGGTAATGTCGATCGTGCCGGTAAAGGCGATGCGATCATCCAGGTTAATCCAGAAATAGTCCGCGGTGATACTCAGGCTGTCCGCAATATCCCAGACAAAACCGACCGAATAGTTGACGGATTCCTCCGGCGAAAGTGTTGTGCCACCGAGAGCCATCGCAATCGGGTTGGTCGGCGGAATCTGCCCGCTCTGTGCAAGTTCGCCGTTTACCAGGATTGTGGACACTTTTGTTACGTTTTCCTGGCCGGGCGTCGGTGCACGAAAACCGGTATTCCAGGAACCACGCAAAGCAAGATCATCAGTGACGGCGAAGCGCAGTGCAACTTTGCCGTTAGTAGTGTCACCAAAGCTCTCGAAGTCTTCGTAGCGAACGGCGACGGAACCCGTCAATCGATCGGTGATATCCGTCTCAGCTTCTGCGTAGACGGCAATGTTGGAGCGACCGAAGTTACCGGCCTGCACGGGGCTGAAACCGGCGAAACCGTTTGCGCCGATGCTGAGATCCGGCAGCGGCGTCACATTATCGCTGTAGAAATTCGTGCCGTTGCCGCTCTGAAAGGCAAACCGCCCAGCCTGCCACGAGTTCGTTTCCCCGATGATGGTTTCGAAGATCTCGTCACGATACTCCGCGCCGAAAGCGAAACTCAGGTCGGAGGCGAACATGTCGACCTTGAATGGGTAGACGAAATCCAGGTTCACGTTGACTTCCGACTGCACGTACGAGCCCACGTTAAAGTCGCGCTGCAACGCCCCGTTGACAATACCGTCCGGCCCGAGCGAGGGATTGAGCGTATTGTTCAGGAAGAAATCTACCTTGTTGCGACCGTAGCCGCTGCTGAAGTCATAAGACAGGCCGTTGGCCATTTCACCGCGCAGGCCGCCAACGATGCTCACGTCCTGCAACTGGCCGCCGAACTGCGGCGTAAATCCGCCCGGTGCAGTGTCGTTCAGCAGCCAGCAATTAGCCGGCAGGTTCTGCCGCGCCGCGAAGTCTGCTGCCACCGCCGTCGGGTCCAGCGGCACACCATCGCCGCCTCCACCAGGACTGGTCAGTGCCGGGCAGTTCGAGATGTAGTTGGTCATGCCTTGCGCAAAGTTCGTATCGGCAATCGCGCGCACACCGTCGGCTGTAAATACGCCCGCACGGTTATTCGGGTTGCGATAGTAGAAACCGCCTTCGGTTTCCCGTCGCCCCATGTTGCCGAAAGCGTAGAGCTCCTGCGATTCGCTGAGCTGGATTCCCATGTTGGCGAAGACGTTCCAGTTATCGCGGGTTTCCGGCTGGCCCCATATCTGGGCATAAGGCTGGCGCACATTTGCCTGCTGATCGGGCGACCCCGATGCGATCAGGGTCGCGGCATCGGTGCGTTGTATCGAACGACTGGTGGCATCCTGTTCGCTCCACACGCCCGTTACGTTCAGGAAACCATCGTCACCCAGCGCGAACCCGGCGTTGGCCGCAAGCTGGTAAAGCGTACCGTCGCCTTCCATGAATTCACCGGTACGCGCCTCGACCGTAAAACCCTCGGCATCGTCGCGGAGTATGAAGTTCATGACGCCGGCAATGGCATCCGACCCGTATTGTGCCGCGGCGCCGTCGCGCAACACTTCCACCTGCTTGATGGAAAGCGCGGGTATCGCCGAGAGATCCGCACCTTGCGATCCTTCGTTCAGCGAACTGCCGAGTTCCGCGATGACAGCCGCGCGATGTCGACGTTTGCCGTTTACCAGTACCAGCACGTTGTCCGGCGGCAAACCGCGCAAGGTGGCGGGGCGTACCAGCGTTGCCGCATCGTCGATTGAGTGTGACTGGACGTTGTACGAGGGCACCGTGTTTCTCAGCAACTCGTTCAAATCGTTTGCGCCGATATTGACGAGTTCCTGGCCGCTAATGACGTCGATCGGCACGGCCGAATCCGAGGCGCTGCGCTCGGAACGTCGTGTACCTGTGGTGATGATTTCCTCGATGGCATCGTCGGCCGCCTGCTGCGCCAGCGCGACGGGAACCATTGCCGGCGAAGCGTAAAGAATGACAATGGAAAGAATCAGGAAACCGGATACTTTGGGCATGCTGAACATTTGCTAACTCCCCCGAGGACTGCGTTGGTTGCCGAGTTTCGAAAAATAGCCTTCACACGCGAGCGTGGAACGGCACTGATTCCAGCACTGTCCGAGGTTAAAGGGAAGATGGCCGGGACCCCGAAACGACTTTTTTTTAGTTTCTTTAGAAACAGATTGTGGGGTCTGCACAACGGCTTCCAGACTTTTCCCTCGCGCAGAATAGTGCGTATTTCCGCTGGCGCGCCAAGTCGGCCAACACGAACGTGGTAACGTGGCCACGCGTCAAGTGCCCATTAAAGGTCAGGTTGAAAGCCTCAATGCAAAACACGCGAGTCCTGTTGGCGGGGTTGCTGCTTGCCGTTTCCGGGGCAGCGAGTATTGCTGCAGAGACCGGTCACCGGGTACTGGCGCTGACACTGGCGGACCTGGTTAGCGACCCGGCGGCCCTGCAGCTCGGGTCCGCGCTGTCGACTGACGAAACCCTCGAATGGCAAATGTACGTGCCGACCGACTATGACGTCTCGCGTCCGTCCGGACTGCTGGTCTACATCAGTCCGACCCAATCCGGCAAAGTACCAAGCAGCTGGACGCAAGTACTGGACCGCCACAACGTAATCTGGATCGCGGCCGATCGGTCCGGAAACAACGAGCATGTTGCCCGACGCATAATTCTGGCGCTGCTGGCGACCTCCGCCGCACGCAAGCACTATGCAATCGATGCGGAACGCATCTACATCTCCGGCCTTTCCGGCGGCGGCAAGACGGCGAGCATGCTCGCGACGGACCAGGCGCAACTATTTCGCGGCGCCATCTATAACTGCGGAGTGGAGATGTGGGACCGTGCGGTGCCGCAGCGCATCGACGCGATGCGGCAGAACCATTATGTGTTCGTCACGGGAACCTACGACCAGGCGCTGGAACCGACAAAGCGAGTGCATCGCGCGTACAAACGCGCCGGCGTCAAGAACGCAAAGCTGATGGTCATCCGTCACATGACGCATCGCAATCCGGATGCGCATGATTTCGAAGAGGCGTTGCTTTACCTGGACTCCCGCGTAAGCTCTCAACAAGAGTCTTCCTGACTCACAATCGGGATAGGGGCAGTCAGCGCTGCGGACCGACCCCTCCCACACCACCGGGCATGCGGGTCCGCACCGGGCGGTTCGAGAAGTTGAGGTTCATGAGAGTCGAGGAACACCGAGACTATCGAAGTACGCAATGGGCAACAGGCGATTATGCGCTTGGGCGCTATTGCGCCACCAGCGACGCGTGCCAGACGCGATGCGCGCCGCCTGATCACTTGTCGCACCCAACGTTCTCAACGAGCAGTACACCGTTGTCCCTCGTCGCCAGTGCTTAAGCTGCTGCGCACGCAGACGGT
>JBGTHC010000066.1:0-6076 GCA_041746375.1 Woeseiaceae bacterium | reverse complement strand
GGCAGCGGGTCGCCGTCACGCAAGCTGACGCGGTAGAAATCTGCTGCGCTCTGGGTATAGAAGCGAATGTGCGGCTCGATGTAGTTTGCGTCGCCGACGGGCCAGTTTAGTTTCGCATCAAGCGTATGCGAATCGATACCCCAGGCGTCAGGCATGTATCGATACGACATAACCAGGACTTTGCCGTCCAGGTCGGATTTTCCCTGGCCGAACAGGCTGTGCTTGGTGCGCTGGTCGGGCCGGTTTTCGAAGCGATATTCGTGCAGCGGTCCCTCGACGTCCGGCGTCGGCAGTCGATCGATAAGTTGCCCGGAGATCGGGTCAACCACACTCATTATCTTGTACGGGTCGTTGAGATAGCCGCTTGCGTCGCTCAATGAGTAATTGAATTGCATCACGAATCGCTCATTAACTACCTGGGTCACACCCAGCAGCAAGTCGACGACGTCCTTACTCTCGGTGCCGGCACGACCGGACACATCTCCCACATCGGACATAAGAGCCAATGGCAATGGCGCTCCCCCTACCGGGTCGAGCTCATCGCGCGCCACTGCGAGCCCCAGACTGACAGTCGTATTCCGCTTGTTGAAATCGCGTGCAAGTGCGAAATTCGCACCGACGTGGGTATAGTCATACTCGGTAGAAAAGCTGACTCCGGCGGTGCCCGCATAGTTGTCGCCGAGTGGTTGTTGCCAGCTCGCTATCAAGGCGTATCGCGTGTCGAGAAAGGTGTCATCCAGCGGCAGGTCGCCGGCAGCAACGGAGTAGGTTGCCAGACCGGACGGCCGGGTGAATGTCTGAAGCTCGTCCTGTGGAAAGGCTCCGCTTGGAGTTGCACCCGTGAGCGAATCCACGGCGAAGCCGATGCTCAGGGTCTTGTCGTCCGGAAACAGCCGACGGGCAAGCAAGTTGAGGCTGATGTCCTGCACTCGATCGCCATCCTCACCGTAGTAAAGTAACGCCGTGTCGAACTCCCAGTCATGCTTTTCCTGCGCAATTGCCGGCAAAGCGGTTGCATTGCCAAGCAGCGCGCAGGTTGCTGCCGCCAGCCCTCCCACGATGTTTCGGGTCGTCGTGCCAGTCATATGAAGTATTTCCATGCCAACGAATCAATTGCAGCCACAGCCACCTCCACCGAATCCGCGACCGCCGCTCGAAGCTTCCTTGCTGAAATAGATGTGATCATCGATGCCGGCTTCGACCGGGTCAGTCACAAGCTGCATTTGCTCTTTGGCCAGCACGTCGCGCTCCCAGGGTTCTACACCCATGGAAGTGCAGGCAGTGCCCATAAGCATGATCAGCGTACAGAGGCACGCTATTCTTTGTGTCTTTGCCATTTCGCGTCCCTGTATAGGCCCCGATTCTGCTTCAGTGTGCGCTGCCATTTCCTGCCCCCGGTGTCGGACCAAGCAGACGGCGCAATGTCGTTTCGTACTCGTCTTGCTTTGCAGTTTTGAATCCCAGGTGCCGAACAGCGAGTTGCCCATCCCGGCCTATGACAAAGGAACTGGGCATAGCAACCAGATCGAACTCGCGGGCCAGTTTGCCGTCACGGTCGGCGATAATACGAAAGGTTACGGGGAAAGACTTCAGGAACGCTTCGGCCTCAGCCGGTTCGTTGTCCTCATTGATGCCGATGACCACCAGTCCGTCCTCGCCGTACTTCCGCTGCATGGAATCGAGCCAGGGAAACGATCGGCGGCAAGGCGCGCACCACGAGGCCCAGAAGTCGACGACTACGACTTGGCCGCGGTACGCAGAAAGGTCGAGCGGCGTATGGCTGTCATCATTGATAGCGCCGGCAGCCAGTAATGGCGACAATGCAAGAACAATAAAAGCTGACGCGATTCTCAGCGTCCTGAAGGTGTTCATTTGGTATTGCATCCCTGGTTTGCGGTCTCTGGGGATCTAAGACGCGGTCGCGCCAAGAATCCTTCGGGCTTCACGCAACTATTTTTCCCGCAGGTCGATACCGACAGTTTGGGCCGATTTCGTCCGGCGACCGGATGCCTGCTAGCTAGTGCGACGGAAGCTGCGAATGCTTCCTATTAGCAGTTGCCACCGTTTGACTTTGCATAATTCTCGATTACTGCGGGTGCAGGCGAGCTGCGCGGCGAACATCGATATGGCATTGACCGAATACAAGGTGTGGGATAGAACGCAGCGCATCTTCCACTGGGTGAATTTCCTGGCCGTGATAACGCTCGCTGCAATCGGCACAGTAATTTTAAACGCTGACCGACTCGGCATTCCCGACGATCCGGGCATGGTGGAATTGAAGACCGTGCACGTTTACGTCGGCTATGTATTTCTGTTGAATATCCTGTGGCGGGTGGTGTGGGCATTTATCGGTGGGCCGTATGCACGGTGGCACGCGCTGTTGCCCCGCGGTCCGAACTTCGGCCGGTGCCTTGTGCAATTCGTGCGGGGATTGTTTTCCGGCAAGGCGCCTTTCAACCCTGGGCACAATCCGCTGGCGCGCATACACCTCTCGTTACTCGTGCTGATGCTTGTCGTGCAGGGAGCCACGGGCATCGTGCTTGCAGCTACTGACGTTTACATGCCGCCTTTCGGCGACGCCGTGCGTGAATGGGTTGCAGCAGATTCGCACGACCCGTCGCTCGTGCGGCCCTACTCGCCTGAGACAGTAAATGCAGAAGCCTACGCGGAGATGCGCTCGTTCCGGGCGCCTATCGTCAACATTCATGAAATAAACTTCTACATCCTGCTCGTATTAATTTCTATTCACATCGCTGCCGCAGTCGTCGCCGAGTTCAGGGAAGGCGGTTCGGTGATCTCAGCAATGTTCACCGGTCGCAAAATTCACGATGGCACGCCGGTGGACGAGGATGGCATTAGCAAGTAATTCGCTCGAAGCCGCACGCTGCAGCGAAATACTCTCGCTGTAGCTGCCTTTCGGCAGATTCCGTGCACGCATTTATTTGCTTTTGCGCGTCTTATCCCAGCGCACCGAACAGCCGGCCTACGCCAGCCGTGATTGCCATCGCCAGCGCACCCCAGAATGTCACGCGACTAATGCCCTTCAGAATCCCGGCACCACCTGTGAAAGCGGCCAGACTACCCAGCACCATCAAAAACAGTAGTGAGGTACCGCCGACTAGCAGCGGCAGATGTTGCACTGGCGAAAGCCAGGCGCTCAGCAATGGCAAGCCGGCGCCCAGGGTGAACGCCAGTGCCGAATAACCTGCCGCCTGCAGTGGTTTGGCACTGACCACCTCGGAGATGCCAAGCTCGTCGCGGGTGTGGGCATCTAAAGCGTCCTTGGCCATCAACTGTTGCGCGACCACGACCGCCAATTCGGCATCGAGACCACGCTTCCTGTAGATGCCTGCCAATTCGGCGACTTCGCGGGCGTCGTCGGCAAACAGCTCCTGACGTTCACGTTCGATGTCGGCGCGTTCCGTATCGGACTGTGAGCTCACCGAGACATATTCGCCCGCCGCCATCGACATGGCACCCGCCACTAAGCCGGCTGTACCGGCAACCAGGATGGCGCCCGGTGTGGCATTGGCGGCGGAGACGCCGATGATCAGGCTAGCAGTAGAGACGATACCGTCGTTGGCGCCCAGCACGGCTGCGCGCAACCAGCCGGTACGTTGCGTCCGATGAGTTTCTTTGTGAAGTAAGGGCACGATTTACGGCTCGCCCTGCTTCGTCTTGACGCGCTCGAATCGTAAACGAATCTTGACGATCATTAACGCCCTGCCTATCGAGCACCGGATGTTGCGAGATCCCCAGAACGCCGACTGCGAGCCCGGGCCAAAGTGCAATCATAGTCCGAAAGTATCGTCAGTGCCGGATCGGGTTGCAGGGTACGCCGGCGGCTGCGGAGATGATTCCGGTGGGTGTCAGGGCATTTTGACTTCCGTTCCAGAGCACCCGGATCAATCCGCAAAAGGAAGCCGTGCCCACTGAAATCAATATCGCAGACCAGAGGTGGCGGCCAATTCGTGTTGCTATTGCGTCCGTCTCGATCACCTTGGTTAGGTGTTGCTATTGACTGTTGAATAGCATCTATCGCGCCGTCGTAGGGAATCCATGCGGACGCATCCGCAAGGCCATAGTGTTTCATACAGTTCGGCCGGAATTCACGGCCGCGGCACCTTATCCCGAGCTTTTACGACAATATGGGCGGCTCGCCTCGTTAGTTTCGAAGTGCCGGTGGGATTCAACGCGCATAGGTCGGGAGGGCGGCAGCGGCGCATAACGACGGTCGCCCCGGGCAGCGTGCCCGCGCCTACCGGCGACCGAGCGGCGTACGTCGAGAGGCGGCAGCCGCGGGCGCCGAGCCGTGTGCACAAACAAAATTGATTCGGCTAGCCAATTCCTGAACGGTCACCGAATAAAAGCAAGACGCGCCAGCAGACGAGTGTGCTTCTTGACACATAGGTTCCGAATTATTCCGGGCACATAAAGTTGCCCTTCCTGAGAGAAGAGTTACCCTTGTCTCCGGTATAAACCATTACCTATGTACTCGGAAAGGACCAGTGTCTTATGGTGCCGGAGAGAGGACTCGAACCTCCGACCCACGCATTACGAAAGCTGAAATTGTAACCTAAACTATTGTTTTGACTACTAATATGTCGCTGGATGCTCGTTGCATAATCAGTATGTTGCACAACAATGCACAATCAAGTCACGCAAAATTCCCGCAAGGGATTTGGCCACAACGGGTTTGCCTTAGGCGCGGCGTACGCGAATATCAAACTCGATGTGCTCTTGTTCTTTTACCGTACCAATAATTTCAAAAAGGTTGGTCGCGGTAGGATTGCCGGCCGGGCCGAGCATTCTCATCAGGCTTTTCGCACTTCGTCCTGTACGCTCCGCCAGCGTTTGATAGCCAATGGTTGCGTTGATGTAATTGCTTAGAATACTTCTCCCGCTATCAAGATCGCCTTTCAATAGCGAGTCAATGGCTTCTTCAACTAGAGCAAGTCGAAAAGACGGGTCATCCTGTGCCCGTGCGCGAACCGTTTCCTTAAAATCGCGTGTCAATGCCATCACACTTCTCCTCGCCGCTTGCGAGACTTGTAGTCTTTCCAAAACTCTTTAGCTTGGGCGATATCAGCGTTTTGTCGTTTCTTGGTTCCGCCACAAAGCAAAATTACGACGGTGGTGGTACGACCATCGTTTTCGGACCCGAAATAGACCCTGTACCCAGGGCCATAGTCGATTCTTCGCTCCGAAACTCCACCACCAACAGACTCAACGTCACCCATTAACCCTCGTGAAATCTTGTCGATGGCAGAAACTATCTTTGCTGCCGCTTTGGCATCAAGCGCCTCAAACCACTTGGCGTAAGGCGATTTACCGTTAGAGTCCAGATACTCTTGTATCTCAATGGGCACGGATAGTAACTTATATGTTACCAATAGGTCAATCGGTTATTGTCAAATGGCAGCGAAGCCGCTGGGGGCCCAGTCGCGCTAGAACCCAAATGGCTGCTATCCACCGATGGAAATTGTGGCGTCTTTTGGGAGCTCACTAATCGCTTGGCCAGAGGATTCTCCGCGGGACGCATCGTCCGGCATTCGAGGATGAATCGACCTCGCCAATTCTTGCTTCCTCACGTCTGAGTTGCAACGAAGCATTAGGCATCGCCCCACCGCTGTAAAGCCCGACTACGATTGCAAGATCCCGGTCAATTCCGCCAGATTCCCACGCGTATTTCGTCGGAATTCCTAGCTCGCCACCGATCTCGAGCGGCGGTACCGTTATTTCGTGCCACCCAGTACCCTCCTCGGGACGCCAGCCACAGACTTGCAGAATAGAGCTTCAAATTAAGTCCGTGGCACATGCCGCATAACACCACTTCAATAATTGACGCCTATCGCCGTCCATGATCTATTACATCATAGGGTTACGTGCGAATTAATCATGATATCCAGCATTTTGCTGTATTTTAACTGCGGCTTTTCGCTGCCTACTTATAGTTGAACTAAACCGCTTCGCGGTAGCCGCTCTCCGGTAGTTTTCATCGGTTCATCCGTCATCGACACTTCTCTGTGCCCATGTGGGTCGTCCAGCAGAGGAGAAATGACGATGACAGCATTAC
>JBGTHC010000065.1:0-55631 GCA_041746375.1 Woeseiaceae bacterium | reverse complement strand
GAACCTACGAATTTCGACCCCGGCACTAACTACGAACCTACGAATTTCGACCCCGGCACTAACTACGCGGCACTAACTACGGGCGATTTGATGGCGAACTGGCGTTCATTAGTTTGCCTCGAGACGCTCCAGCAATAAGCTGGCTAACTCTTCGTACAGCTCCCGCGGCTCGTCGTCGCCCAACGGCGAAACTTGCAATGTTCTGCCGCGGCGAGACACAAAAAGCCCGACATCGGTCCAGGCAGCGGCGTCGCCGAGGCCCGGTTCGGGCTCGATTGTCAGATCGTCGCCTATTGTGGTGGCAAAATTCGCGATGTCGGTCGACAGATCATCCATGTAAGCGTGCAGCTGGTAGCTGAACGCCGGTGCACCGGTGTCCGCATTCACCCAGGTGCAGGTTGACGAAGAAAGTGATTCGGGCTTGAGTTCGCTGACAAATATCTGCGACAACTCGCTCGCCTGAACCAGATCGCAGACGTCGCCCTGGAAGGTGCCCGCGGCTTGCTCCGCAGCAGAGCGCGGCACTTTTTCCCCGCAACCGGCAATCAGCAGGAGTGCGGCAACAATCCCGACCGGATTTCCGCGAAACCGCCTCATCGGAACCTCCATAAAGTCAATTTTGAAACAGGCTATGCGGTGAAAGCGTGAAAATCCACACCGGGGATCAGCGAACCGATCAGGGATTGGCGCCGAGAAAATCGCGCTTGCCGATCGGGACGCCATTGTGCCGCAGAATATTGTAAGCCGTCGTCAGGTGAAAGTAGAAATTCGGTAACACGAATCCGAGCACATAATCCTGCCCGCTGAAATTCACGGTTTCCTTGCCAAGTTTCAGTTCAATATCCTTTTTCTCGGACGCCGCGAATTGCTCCCGATTGAATCCCGACAGAAAATCGAGCGCCTTGCGAATCCTGGCATGCACATCTTCAAACGTCGTCTCTTCGTCCGGCCACGACGGCAATTCGCTCCCGGAAAGCCTGGCAGCGGCGCCTTTCGCGGTATCCGTCGCAATGCGAATCTGCGACACGAACGGTAACATATCCGGGAAAAGTCGCGACTGCAGCAGCACGGCACCATCAATGTTGCGTTCCTTGGCCCAGTCTTCGCCTTTCGTCACAATTGCATCGGTGTTCAACAAAGCTCGCGACATCGCAGCGATGGTCTGATCGTAAATATCAATGGACACGTATATTCCTTCTTAGAGTCGGGATAACAAGAGTTAAAACGATGCGCCGATCAGCGCAGCGTCGCGACAGGCTCATAATTAACGAACAGTAAACTGGAACCAGGTTCCCGGTTTAAAAATCCGGCGGTCAGCGTGCCAGGGCCCCGGATGCTTTGGCGGTATGTGTCGCGATTGCATCCATCAACGCAGGGGACAGCGCGTCGTAGGGCTCCAGATCCAGGTCCCTGAGTTTCTTTCGTACCTTCTTCATGCCGGCTGGATCGAAGCCGGACTCGATAATTGAGGAAACGAAAGCGGCAAACTCGGGTGGCGACCAGCCTTTCTGCGATGACAGTTCCGTATGTACGAAATCGAGTCCGTAAAACGGGTGCTTTCTGTTAGCGATTCTGCCGAACATGTGCACTCCGCAATGGCTGCAGGCATGTCGTTTTATGACAGCGCTATCGTCAACCACCTTGAGCTTGGCTTCGTTGGCGCTGACTTTGACTGCCTTGCGCGGCACCACGGCGACCATGGAAAACAGGGCCCCTTCCGGTTTCCAGCATTTTGTGCAGCCACATACATGGTTATGCGCCGATTGACTGCTCACCGAGACAGTTACCGCATCGTCCTTGCACTGGCATGTGAGCGTGCCTCCGCCGAATCCCTTTTTCGCCTTCCTGGATCCTTTGTCGACCGATGGATGAATCGAAAATTTCTTTGCCATAACTAACGTCACCTTAAAGGAGTATCAACCTGCCGCAAGCCCGCGACCACGCCGCTTGCTGCCTGCTAGGGAAGCTCTGCGCGAGTGTGCGGAGCTTCCCTGCGGGGCATGGATGCCCCGCCGCGTCAATCGCGTCAGCGATTGATAACGCGGGAGAAAGGGCGAAGCTGCGCTTTGCCCTTTCGACTCTGCAGAAGTCCAGGATGGACTTGTACAGAGATTCGCTAGTGTATGCCGCCAGCAAAGCGCCGGTGCGACTTTTTTACCCGTGCCGGGCCGTTTGTTCGCGAAGTTTCTCAATTTCCTCATGAGCCTCCAGCCATACCGACTCTTCCCGCGCAATGGCGCGTTCGTTTTCGGCCTGGCGTTCCAGGCAGCGACGCAGCTCATTGGCATTACCCGCCTCATACAGCCCGGTATCCGCAAGTTGTTGTTCAAACTCCAGTTTACGCCTTTGCAGCTCGGCCAGCTTTGCTTCGACCCGACTGACTCTTTTATTAGTCGCGTGCAATCGATGCCGCTCCTCCGCTTCCCTGCGTTTTCGGTCCTGCCGTGCCTCACGATTGCCGCCCTGCCCGGCTCGCGGCAAGCCCGTGCGCATTTCCCGTTGACGGGATGCGAGCCATTCCGGGTAATCGTCCAGGCTGCCATCGAACTCGGATACGGTACCGCTGTGTACGAGCAACAGGGTATCGGTCGTAACGCGCAACAAGTGCCGATCATGCGAAACAATCACCATGGCCCCGGAAAACTCCTGAAGTGCCGTGGCAAGCGCCTGGCGCATCTCGAGATCAAGGTGATTGGTCGGCTCATCCAGCAGCAGAAGATTGGGCCTCTGGTACACGATCAGCGCCAGGGCCAGCCGGGATTTTTCGCCGCCGGAGAATGGCGCCGTCGCCATGAACACCGTTTCGTTGGAGAAGCCGAAACCGCCGAGGTAATTGCGCAGGTCGGATTCGCGCGCGGTCGGCTCGATTTCGAAAAAATGCTCGAGTGCCGACCGCTCGGGGTCCAGTTGTTCGAGCTGGTGCTGTGCAAAGTAGCCGATGCACAAATCGTTCGCAAAAATCCGCTCCCCCGCAAAGGGCGCAAGTAACCCAGCCATGAACTTGATCAGCGTGGATTTTCCCGCGCCGTTGGCGCCCAGGAGGCCGATGCGATCTCCGGGTGACACACTGAGCCCGACATTCGTCAGCACTTCGGTCTCGCCGTACCCGGTTACGGCCGCGTCCAGCCGCATGAGCGGGTTCGGGGTTTTTTCCGGTGTTAGCAACGAAAAATGGAACGGTGAATCGACATGCGCCGGGGCAATCTGTTCCATACGTTCAAGTGCCTTTATGCGACTTTGCGCCTGACGCGCCTTTGACGCTTTGGCGCGAAAACGGTCGACAAACGAACGAATATGCGCGATCTCGCGTTGTTGCTTTTCGAATTGCGCCTGTTGGTTTGCAAGGCGTTCCGCACGAATGTGTTCGAAAGCCGAATAATTGCCCGTGTACAAGATTGCGTGGTCGTGTTCAAGGTGCAGGACACGATCGACCACCGCATCAAGAAATTCGCGATCGTGGGAAATCAGCAACAGCGTTCCCGGGTAGGCGCGCAGCCATGCCTCAAGCCAGATAACGGTGTCGAGATCAAGGTGGTTGGTCGGCTCATCCAGCAACAACAGCGATGACCGGCACATGAGGGCACGGGCGAGGTTGAGACGCATGCGCCAGCCACCGGAGAAGGTATCGACGGCGCGCGTTTCGTCGGCGGTCGAGAATCCCAGTCCGTGCAACAGGCGCCCGGCGCGCGCCCGTGCCGTATAGCCGTCAATATGCTCCAGATGAGCATACAGGTGTGCCAGTGTTTCGCCGTCGTGTTCACCCTCGGCCGCCTGCAGTTGGCGCTCAACAGAACGCAGTTCGACATCGCCGTCGAGGACATATTCGATGCAGCCACGACTGTCCGCCGGTGTCTGTTGCGCCACATGCGAAATCACCCACTCTGCGGGCACACGCAATTCCCCCGCATCGGCAGTAATTTCACCGAGAATCAGCGAGAAAAGGCTGGACTTGCCACTGCCATTCGCACCCGTAATGCCCACTTTCTGGCCCGGGTGGATCTGCAGGGTGACGTCCTCCAGCAGTCGGCGGGTGCCACGGCGCAGGGCTAACTGACTGAACTGGATCATCGGCGGGATTGTAATCAGAAACTGTGTCCGGGTGGCCGCCACCCGGCAGGCAACACCGGCAGAACAGCCGCCGGGCGTTTCGCATCGTGCGGTCTTACCGCCAAAAAGCGGCTGAAATCGCTACAATAGCTGACCGCCTACAGGGAATCCGACATGACACTGCCCGCGAACCTACTGGACACCAACCCGCACTTCACACGCTTGCGCAACATGCGCGAAAGTGGCGGAAGTGTGCGTACAGCGGGCGTATCAGACGAAGTGATTGCACGATTCCTGCCTCGCGATCCAGCCCTGGGGGAGGCCATCAACCGCGCACATGAGCAATTTCTGATCCTCAGGGAGTCCCTGCCCGATCTGCTTCGGCAAGACGAAGCCGAGCAGGCTCGCCGCGCACAGGATGGTTTTGTCAATTTCTACGCCGCCGACGCCGTTAATCCCTATGTCGCGCTGGCCGCGCAGGGTCCGTGGATTGTTTCTCTTAAAGGTGCCGTGATCTACGACTGCGGCGGCTATGGCATGCTGGGCTTCGGGCATGCGCCGGATGCGGTGCTCAAGTCCATGAACCAGCCGCATGTAATGGCCAACATTATGACGCCATGCATCAGCCAGATGCGATTCATCGAGGCACTGCGCAACGAAATCGGGCACACACGTGGCGGCTCTCCGTTCGATCGCTTCCTGTGCCTGAACAGCGGCTCGGAGGCCGTATCGGCGGCAGCGCGTATTGCGGATATTGCCACCAAAGAAATGACGGACCCCGGCGGCCGATACGAGAAGTGCAAGATTCGTGGCCTTACCCTTACCGGCAGCTTTCACGGACGCACCGATCGCCCGGCACGTCACTCACATTCATCACAAAAACGTTATCGCCAGTACCTTGCGTCGTTCCGCGATACGGAGTACTTGCTTACCGTAGAGCCGAACAATATCTTGGATCTCGAGCGTGTTTTTGCTGACGCCGAACACGATCGGGTTTTTATCGAGGCGTTTTTCATGGAACCGGTCATGGGTGAAGGAAATCCCGGCCAGGGCGTCACTCCCGGGTTCTATCAGCGCGCCCGCGAATTGACGGAGCAGCATGGTTGCCTGTTCCTGGTAGATTCAATACAGGCGGGACTTCGTGCGCACGGCGTGCTCTCGATCGTCGACTACCCGGGCTTCCAGCATCTCCCGCCGCCCGATATGGAAGCGTATTCGAAGGCGATGAATGCGGGCCAGTACCCGCTATCCGTACTGGCGATGTCCGGTCGCGCATCGTCACTTTATCGACACGGCATTTACGGCAATACAATGACCAGCAACCCTCGCGCGCTTGACGTCGCCGTTACTGTTCTGAAAAGCGTGACACCTGCGGTGCGCGAGAACATCCGTATCCGCGGTCGCCAGCTGGTTGACCGCTTTCGTCAACTGGCCGATGAACTCGGCGACGCCATCACCAAAGTTCAGGGAACGGGTTTGCTGTTGAGCTGTGAGCTGCAACCTCGTTACAAGTGTTTCGGAACAGACAGCACCGAAGAGTATCTGCGCCGCATGGGTCTGGGCGTTATTCATGGCGGCACCAATTCGTTGCGCTTCACGCCGTATTTCCTGATGAGCGAAGCCGAAGTCGACCTGATTGTGGAACTGACCCGGGACGCCCTGATCAATGGACCCGTTACTGCCTGATCTCCGTTGCCGGACGTGAATGCCGCTGGGCCACGCAGTCCCTTGCGCGGCCCATATTCGCGGCCCCTTGCCAGCAACCGAATCAATAGTCAGGGCCACCCTCGTAGGTCAGACCCGCCTTCGCTGCCTGGAAACTGACCGTTTCGTAAATCTTCTGGTCCAGCGAATCGGTAGCTCCACCCTCTTCCGCTATTTTCTCCTCAAGAAAGCGGTCACGTTTGTCGGCAAGATCGCGAATCTGCTTCGTCAACTGATGACGTTCTTCTGTCATTTGCAGGATTACGGCTTCCTGCTCGGCCGGGGCCAGAGGTTTTAGCGACTCGGGTAATACAGCGGCGTCGAGCTCGTCGAGACTAATTTTGCCGCTGCTTATGGCATCGACCAGCTCCATCTCCCCGAGCCTGTTGGCGGTGCCGGCAGGTGACGCATTGAAGGCTCCGCGACGCGCCAACGATTCCACAGATGCGTGACTATTCAGTTTATCAGTGGCAGCGACTTTCCCTTCCATGCGTTCCTTTTGCGCGCGGGTTCCGTAATAGAGACGTGTACTGTCGAGTTGCGCCGATAACGCGGCGATATCAGCATCGAACGGCGTGGCATGTGCGACGGCACCGCCAGCCTGTTCGACTTGGAAAAACCGGCCATGCCCAAGCGCTGCGATCTGTTGCCACGGTTCGATGGTAATCGGCATATCGCCGCACTGAATCGTATTGACGACGATGCCTTTCTCACGGGCTTGCGCCAAAATTCTTGGGTACTGCAATTCATCCTGGTAGTCAGTATGCGGCGGCGCGTCGCCCACCAGGAATACTACTTGGTAGGCTTGCGGATCCTGGCTCCAGGAAACCGTATGCACGGCGTCGTACAAAGCCTTGTTAACGCTCTCCGGAGTATCGCCACCGCCATTGGCATCGAAGTCCATCAATCTCGCATAGACAGAATCGAGATCGGACGACAGATCGACAACCTGGGTGACATACGCATCGCCACGATCCCGGTAGGCGACCAGGCCGATACGAATATCCGGCGTCGGCTGCGCAGCGGCCATTGTTCGGGCAATCGACCAGATTTTGTCTTTGGCCGTCTGAATGAGCCCACCCATACTGCCGGTGGTATCCAGAACGAATACGACGTCGATCTGCGGGCGGTTCTCAGAAGCGTCAAGCGGCGGTTTATCGTCCACGCTGAGGAGCCGTGCGTTCAATGACGGGTAGCAGGCAATCGTTGCCAGTGTCAGAGCGAAAAGGAACATGCCAGCGATCTTGGTTTTCATTTCGTTGTACTCCATTGTGGAATGCGGATACGGGTCACCGGGAAAAGAGTTGTTCCAGGGCAGCAACCCCGCGCCGCCTGGCACGTTCGAAAACGTCGTTATCGACTTCGTTGTCCAGGCCGATCGCGTGTTTTTTCGGCGAGACCCGGATCGGAATAGCGACGAACAATGCCTGCAGCAGGAAGAAGCACCAGGTAGCGAGAAATACACTTCCGGACCGCGAAAATGCCAGGCCGGCGGCAGCGGCACTGACAGCCGTAAGCCCGAGGTCCAGTACTGCCGGAAGCAGACCTGAATAAACCATCAATGAGCGAATCAGCCAGATCGCCGTTATGTGCACCAACAGATACAGGGATAAGGTCGGCGCAAGAAACCAGGTACCGACAGAGAGGATGCCCCAGAAAGCAAGCATCACTAAGCGCCCGCTTCGTCTCCGGCTGCCACGGATCAGCCAGACCAAGTACAGAAATCCCAGGATGGAAACGAGCAATTTCAGCAGCAGCGAGATGCCTACAGCCGGCACAAGAATGAATGCCGCGAAAGAAGCGGTCAATGCCAGTATCAACGCCACAGCGGCAGCGGACATGAATGATAATTGCATCATGACGCGCTCCTCGCTTCCTGTTCGCGCAAGAAGGCCACTTCGACTTCATCGTCACTGACCACTGCATTCTGATTCATGCAAGGTGCGTGATCGGATTCGTCCGGATTTCGGCGACTCGCGGCGTGCAGCACGAACAGATCAGCCTTTTGCCGGAGTCCGTCCAGCGTGTTCCTGTTCTCCGTGAACAAAGCCTGGCGACGGACTGTCGCCTGGCTCTGCAAATCCTGGCGGTTCGCCAATTGCAGGATCAGTCGTTGCGTCTCGAGTTTGCGGCGGATCAGCCCTTTCGCCAGGTCGTCTTTGCCTGATCCGAAACAAAGGTCCAGCTCCTCATCGAACTCGCGCAGCCTTTGTTCCAGTTGCTTCTGCCGCAGCGTCATCCCGGCCTGTTCACGTCCGTCATTGCGAACCTGCTGCTCCTGGCGCGCGAGTTCCGCTTCCATGTCCCGAATGGCTTGCCGAAGCAGCAGCTCGGGTTCCTCGATGTGATCGAGCACTGCGTGGAAGTCAGCTTTGAACAACTGTGTAATGCGGTTAACTATGGTCATGGTGCATCTCCGTCAATCAGGTCGATAAATAAATCGACGGAACGCATGATAGGCAACGAATAGCCGCCGTTGCAGGCGCAATCAGGTAAAAGTTCAAGGCCTCTTTTTACAAGAAATTTACACGGCCCTACTTCCGGATCGCGTCCAACCTGATAGCCTAGTGCTCTGATTCTCGGGCTGTTACAGAATGCGTATGCCCTCCACGCAGCGACTGTTGATCATCGAAGACGAAGCCGCTATTCGTACCGGCCTTGTCGATGTTTTCGTATTTCACGGCTTTACCGTGGACAGCGCCGCAAACGGTAGCGAGGGATTGACGAAAGCTCTGTCCGGTCAATTCGACCTGATACTGCTCGATATCATGTTGCCCGGGATCAATGGCTACGACATCTGCAATGCAATCCGCGCACAGGATCGCAAACAGGCGATCATTATGCTTACCGCAAAAACGAGTGACGAGGAGATCATTCAGGGGTTGACACTCGGGGCGGATGACTACGTCGCCAAGCCGTTCTCTATCGCAGAACTGGTGCTGCGTGTGAAGGCTGTTTTGCGGCGTGGCGGCGGGTCGGCGGACGACAGCGCAACGTTGGTATTCTCTGACGGCTTGTCGATCGACATGCTGAATCATTGTGGACAGCGGTACAGTGAGGCACTCACGTTCACCCGCCGTGAGATCGATCTTCTCGGTTATCTTGCGCGCCACTCCGAACGCCCGGTTGCCAGAACAGAATTGCTGACGAAAGTCTGGGGCTATTCCCGGCATCTCGACATCGAGACACGTACGGTCGATATCCATATCGCGAAGCTGCGGCGCAAGATCGAGATTGACCCGAAAGACCCGGTCAATCTCGTGACCGTGCGTGGCGCCGGCTATCGCCTGCTGCTCGGGGAGCAATGAAGCCATGGCAACATTGCGCATGCACGCACTGAGCAAGCGAAAGCTGGTGGCTGGGCTGTCGCTGCTGATCCTCGCATTGGCCGTGCCGACCGGGATCCTTATCTGGCAGGCGTACGGACAGCTCAGGTGGGAGTCCTTCCATCACTATCGCGGACTGGCAGAAGAACTTGCGCAGCGCATCGACGCCGAACTCATCGCTTCGATTGCCGATGCCGAATCGCGGTCCTTCGCCGATTATTCGTTCGTTATCGTAGAAGGCACTACGGAGAGCAATTTCCTGCAACGCTCGCCGTTGTCAGCCTTACCGGCAGCCGGCGACCTGCCTGGCGTGCTGGGCCACTTCCAGGTGGACGGTAACGGAAACTTCAGCACACCTGCCCTGCCGCAATCCGGCACAACACCCGCATCGGTCGGCATCGGTCCCGAGGATTATGAACGCCGACAACGTTACGCGAAGCAGTTACAGTCGGTTCTCAGTGCCAATTCCCTGGTGCAGTCCGTCACTGCGACTTCGGCAAGTACCGAGCAAAGGCAGAATGCGCCTGCAGCGATATCGCCCGACCCGGGGGCTGGCCCGGCCGCGTCCGGTGAGCGGAGACTGGTTGCTGGTCAGGCGGCGTTCGATGCCCTTAGCGCGCAGCGTGATTCGGCCGCAGCGCTCACTGAGGCAGAAGACCGATTGTCGGCGAGCGAAGCAGGGAGCGAGGCCCGGAGCGCTGAAGGACAGGCAAAAGTAACCGACCTGGATCTTGACGCGCCGTTTGGCGGTAAGCGCGACGAGCGGGTTGAGAGTGCAGCCGTGGAACAGCAGGCGACGAATGCACGCGCGACGCGCAAAGAGCGAAGCATGCTGCCGGAAACCACCGGGCTGACAGCGGCAGCACCTGAAGAAGGCGTTTCCGAACCGCTACGGCTGCGCATCGACACTTTCGAAAGCGAGATTGATCCCCTGGAGTTCAGTTTGCTGGACAGCGGTCACTTTGTCCTGTTTCGCAAAGTCTGGCGCGATCGCGAACGCTACATCCAGGGAGCTTTAATCGACAGGAACGTGTTTCTCGAACACGCGATTATCGGCCCAATGCGAAACTCAGTAGCAGCGGGCATGAGCGATCTGATAGTCGCCTGGAAAAACGACATCATACATGCCGGTTTCGGTACAGAATCGGCGAGTTTATCGTATAGCGCACTGGAGTCACCGGCTGCCCTGCTCTACCGTTATCGATTGTCGTCACCGCTCGACAGCCTGGAGCTCATTTTCCGCGTCCGGCAACTGCCACCCGGGCCGGGCGCCCGCGTGCTGGGGTGGTCGACCCTCGTGCTGGCCGTGGTGTTCTGCGCCGCATTCCTTGCTTTGTATCGCCTCGGCTCCAGTCAGATCGAACTGGCGCGAAAGCAGCAGGATTTCGTGTCAGCTGTAAGTCACGAACTGAAAACGCCGTTGACGTCGATCCGCATGTACGGGGAGATGCTCAAGGAAGGCTGGGCGGAACCGGAAAAGCGCCAGCAGTACTACGAGTATATCCACGATGAAAGTGAGCGCTTGACCCGACTGATATCGAACGTACTGCAGCTGGCAAGCATCACCCGTAGTGCGCCCAGTCTCGATATCAAAACGACGAGCATTGGACAATTAATACACGACATCGAAGCAAAGGTATCGAACCAGGTGCAGCGCAGCGGCTTTTCGTTACTCATCGAGTGCAAAGATGAGATAAAGCAGGTCGAGGTTGCCGTTGATGCAGACTGTTTCATGCAAATAATGATCAACCTGGTGGATAACGCTATCAAATTTGCGCGAAATGCCACGCCGAAAGTTATTGAAATTTCGAGTCGGCTAACCAGCGACAATGGCGTGACCTTTTCAGTTCGTGATTACGGCCCCGGGGTACCGAGAGATCAGATGAAAAAGATTTTTCGCCTTTTCTATCGTTCCGAGAGCGAACTCACGCGGGAAACTGTCGGTACCGGAATCGGTCTTGCAATCGTGCACCAGCTGACGCTCGCCATGGGCGGTAAGATAGACATCGTCAACCGCGATCCGGGCGCGGAATTCAGTGTAACGTTGCCTCGCCCCTAGCTGTCAGTCGGTGTAGGACGCCACAATCGTTTACCATTCGGCCTGGAGAAAACCAAGCGAGTTGAACCCATGGCCTACCGGCAATTTCTGGTCGCCCTGACCGGCATAATTTTTGTTATCGCAGCGGGCGCCGCTGAGAATACCGACGAGCAGGACAAATGGGATGTCAATGCGCCACCCGGAACCTCCCGACAAATAGACATCGACACGACGCGCGGTACCTGGATGAGCCTCGATGTCAGTCCGGACGGCCGCACCATCGCTTTTGACCTGCTGGGCGACATATACAGCATACCCATCGATGGCGGCTCGGCGCGCGTTCTGGACAGCGGGCTGGCATGGTCGATGCAACCGCAATTCTCGCCTGATGGCTCCGAAATCGCTTTCACATCAGACGCAGGCGGCGGCGACAATATCTGGATTATGCGAACTGACGGCAGTCGAAAAAGACAGTTGACCAAGGAAGATTTTCAACTCCTGAACAACCCGTCCTGGTCTCCGGACGGCAACTTTATCGCCGCACGCAAGCACTTTACGACCACACGCTCACTCGGAACCGGCGAAATCTGGCTCTACCATGTCAAGGGTGGCGACGGTATTCCAGTAGTCGAAACACCCGACGAACGCCATCAGAAAGAACTTGGCGAGCCGGCGTTTTCTCCGGACGGGCGCTATATCTATTTCAGTGTTGACAGAAGTCCGGGCAGCACCTTTGTTTATGCGCAGGATTCGAATGCGCAGATCTTCGAGATTCGACGTCACGATCTGGAGGCGGGCAAAACTGCAAGCTTTGTCAGCGGTGCCGGCGGCGCTGTGCGCCCCGAACCGTCACCTGACGGCAGGCAGCTGGCGTTCGTGCGGCGGCATGAAGGCACATCCAGTCGATATCCGCCAACGGCGGGCGAAGCAATCGTTTAACGCAAAATCCAGGACACTATCGCGCGCCGAGTTTTTCGCCCGATGGAATGAGCATCGTCTTCGAGGCAACGAGCGGCAGTTCCCTCACAGCACCGGAGTGGTCCTTACAAACAGGTGTATTCGAGGTTCCGGCACGTGGCGGCACCAGCCGACGCATTACCGACGATGGCGCCAATCCCCATTTCGGCGCGCGCGATGATCGCCTTTACGTTACGCGCAGTGTCGACGACGCAAGCGCCTTGGTCAGCATTGATCTCAACGGCGAGGCCGCACTTCCGCATGCAACCGGCAAATACCTGACCCAGTTCGAGGTCGCGACCGACGGCAGTTACCTTGCCTTTCGCGAAAACTATCATGTCTACGTCTTGCCGATGCCACCCGGCGGTAAGCCACTCGAGCTTGGCACGTCGACGAGCGGCATTGCCATGACCCGGGCCAGCGGCGATGGCGGCAATTATCCCCACTGGAACCGTGCAGGCGACATACTTCACTGGAGCCTCGGATCCACTCTCTTCGGAAGCGACGTCGAAGAACTGTTCGCGCTCGCAGACGAGGATGGGGAAGGTGTGTACGCCCCGCCAACTGAGGGTGCGTCAATGGCGGTACGCCTGGAAGCAGAACGACCACAAGGTGTTGTGGCGCTGACAGGCGCAAAGATTGTGACCATGGTGGGTGAAGACGGCGGTGTCATTGACGATGGTGTTGTCGTTACGGACGGCCATCGAATTGCGGCAATCGGGGCGCGAGGCGACGTCGATATTCCTGCCAACGCTGTGCGCGTCGATGTCACCGGAAAGACGATCATCCCGGGCCTGATCGATGCCCATGCCCACGGTTCGCAAGGCGATGGAATCATCCCGCAGCAGAACTGGGTTAACTACGCGACGCTCGCACTGGGTGTCACAACAGTGCACGATCCCTCCAACGATGCGACGGAAGTGTTTGCAGCAGCCGAAATGCAGCGCACTGGCAACATCCTTGCGCCGCGCATATTCTCGACCGGCAACATCGTCTACGACGCGAAGTCTCTTTTCTTTGCCAAGATTGACTCGGCAATGGAGGCTCGCGAACACGTGCGGCGGCTCAAGGCGCAAGGTGCCATGAGTGTCAAGAACTACAACCAGCCGCGTCGCGACCAGCGGCAACAGGTGACGGTTGCAGCCCGTGAAGAAAACCTGCTCGTCGTCACGGAAGGCGCATCCCTTTTTCACATGGACCTGTCCATGGTTGCCGACGGCAACAGCACGATTGAACACAATCTGCCGCAGTCCATGTTGTACGACGACGTCCTGCAATTCTGGGGCCAGACCAATGTTGCCTATACACCCACCTTCGTTGTGACCTACGGCGGTCTCAGCGCAGAAACCTGGTGGTACCAGGAAACCGATGTCTGGCAGCACCCGATTCTTTCGAGATTCGTACCGCCGCAAATTCTGCGCCCACGTTCGATCCGGCGCCTCAAGGCACCAGCGAGCGAGTATTACCACACAACCAGCGCAGCAACCGCCAGGCTTCTTGCCGACCGCGGCGTTCTCGTCAGCATCGGCGCGCACGGTCAACGCGAAGGGCTCGGCAGTCACTGGGAGATCTGGACGCTGGCTCAAGGCGGCATGGCCCCTCTCGACGCGCTGCGGGCGGCGACCGCCGCTCCGGCGGCCGCACTGGGCTTCGCGGATGACCTTGGAACCCTCGAAGTTGGCAAGCTAGCGGACCTCGTTGTCATTGATGCCGATGTCCTTGCCGACATCTACCAGAGCGACAAAGTGTCGCAGGTGATGCTCAATGGTCGCTTGTATGACGCCGCAACCCTGAACGAGACCGTTACCGGTACGCGGCGTACGGAGCCGTTTTACTGGCAGCTTGAAAAGGGCAGCCCGCATCCCCAATAACAGCAATGGTGTCTGGTAAGCGCCGTGGCATTGGGGCGCAATTCGGCATCGGCCGGGGGTGGTTGATTTAGTTCCTTTCAACCAAGTGCCTTTGCTCCCAAGGGGTCTCTTCGTTTCATTAGTTTGCTGGTAGTGCCATGAGTATCAAGAGCGCGTTAGTTTTTGTCATGAATCCGTATGCACGGCTGAATCTGCAGACGGAGACCTCCCTGCTTCTTATGCAGGAGCTGCTGGAGCGCGGCCATGCTGTTTACTGGCTGCAGGAAGATGAGTTGTCGCTGCAACACAATCGGCTCACCGGGTACGTGCATGCGGTTGAATCGGTCTCGCCCTTTCGATTAGGGCCCCGTAATTTATGCAATCTCGATGAGTTCGATGCGCTCCTGCTGCGCAAGGATCCACCCTTCGATACCAGCTACCTGCAACTGACGTTGCTGCTTGATTTTCTTGATCCGCGCGTTGTCCAGTTCAATGAAACTCGTGCGCTGCGTAATTTCAATGAGAAACTTGTCCCGTTGCTATGGCCGCATTTCACCCCTCCGACCCTTGTAAGTCGCAACGCCTCACTGATTGCACAATTCGTCGACGAGCATCGACACGTCGTCCTCAAACCCCTGCACGACTGTTCGGGACGTGGCATCAGCAAGGTGGATTGGGATGTAAACGGCGTATTTCACGCTGTTATCGCGCGCGCGCTTTCAGCTCCGGAGGGTGCTACCCCGTTTGTGCTTGCACAGAAATTCCTGCCGAACGTCGTCGCGGGAGATAAACGCATATTCCTGGTCGACGGCGAGCCGATTGGCGCCGTCAATCGGCTACCCCGTCCTGGGACCTTTCTCGCCAATATTCACCAGGGTGCCCTGTGCGAGAAGGCATCTATCAGCGACGCGGAACGGCACGTAATTGACACAATCGCGCCAATGCTAAGGCGTGAGGGCATCGTCCTCGCAGGCGCAGATTTCATCGACGGCTTCCTGACCGAGGTCAATATCACCAGTCCGTCTGCCGTGCGCCAAATCAATGCCGTCAGCGGCGAGAGACTCGAAGGCCGCATTGTAGATTCAATGCTCGCGCGTATACGGCAGAAGCGAGCCGAACGCACTACCGGAGTCATAGGGCCAGATCAGTCGGAATCCGCAGTCACGATGCCGGTCACCGGGTTAAGGATTGCGCAGACAGGAATCTGATATGAAAAAGGTCGTCAAAATTGCAAGCGCACCTCCGATGCACTGGGTCGGTGACGGCTTTCCCGTACGCTCCCTATTTTCCTATCAAACTCATGCTCGAGAACTGAGTCCCTTCCTGTTACTCGACTACGCCGGCCCCGCGGCCTTTGCGGCTGCCGAACGCCCGCGTGGCGTCGGCCAACATCCGCACCGCGGCTTCGAAACGGTCACGATTGTCTACCAGGGAGAGGTTGAACACCGCGACTCCACCGGCAGCGGCGGCATTATAGGGCCCGGTGACGTGCAATGGATGACGGCAGGCGGCGGCATCCTGCATGAAGAATTCCACTCGCACGGCTTCGCGCAGAAGGGCGGGACCATGGAAATGGTGCAGCTTTGGGTCAACCTTCCCGCGAAGGACAAAATGGTCAGCCCTCGATACCAGGCGATTCTCGCTCGGGACATACCCATCGTCCGCTTGCCGGACGACGCCGGATCGTTGCGTGTGATTGCCGGTAACTTTGGTGGCTGCAGAGGACCGGCCCATACCTTTACACCGTTGTCAGTCTGGGACGTAGCGCTGCAACGCAACGGACGACTCGATGCGGAAATACCGATGGGTTGGACGGCGGCTGTCGTCGTCCTGCGCGGCACGCTTCTCGTCAACGACAACGATATCGCACGCAGTTCACAGCTGGTCACGCTGGATCGCAGCGGCGACCAGGTCACCATTGAAGCCAACGACGATGCAGCGTTCCTGGTACTGGCCGGGGAGCCGATCGACGAACCCGTGGTCGGTCATGGGCCTTTTGTAATGAACACGGCCAGCGAAATAAGCGCGGCGATGCAGGATTTCCGCAGCGGCCGCTTCGGCCAGCTGACGTCCTAGCTGCTCACGCGGCAGGAACCCGCGAGCGCGTTGCCGCGTCGAGCAAGCGTTGTCGATTGTCATCCGTTGGCGCCGGTTCGGAGTCCCCGAAAATCGCACGCACCCAATGACCATCGGTCGGGTTCGGCAACACTATAAATCGGTGGCCATAGTCAGCGCGGTCCCGCTCCATCACGGCCAGCCTGTCGTCAACATCGGCGATGTAATAGTCCCGTTTGTAGTCGTTGAGATTGTCGCCGAGAAGAAACGGCACGCGAAAAGCTTTTTGAATGGCGTCGCGCGCTGAACTCTTGTCGGAAGTGTCGCGAAAAACGATCAGTCGATCGGTGTCGGGGACAGGAAAACCAAGATGGCGCAGGTGGCCAAGCGCATAGTCACGCGTACTCTCGCCCTGCTCCCGGTTAGTCACATAGAAAACGGCGACGTCCCGTTCTTCACAGTAATTGCAAAAAGCCAATGCACCGGGTGTCGCGGTGACGCGGTTCTGCGGAATCCATTCGTCCCAGATTGCATCATCAAAAAAGTCCCGATTTTCGCTGATGAGTCGTGCCCAATAATCGTTGGCATGCAAGATCGTGTCGTCCATGTCGGTGATGACAGCCAATGGTCTATCGCCGGCGGACTGCTGCGACAGAGCCAGATCGAGTTGCAGGCGGGCAAGGTTAAAGGCCTGGTGACAGAGTGCAGCGTATTCAGCCGCCGATTGCTTCCACGCAACTGCCCACAACAAGGGATTGCAAAGTGACGATTCCTGCATACTCGCGGTCCGCAAACCCTCGGCCACAGCGGCACCGGAAACAAGCGGGCTTGCCATACCGGCTGCGAGCAAACCTTGCAGCATGCGTCTGCGTGTCTGTACCGAATTCGCATTGCCGGAATCATCGGACACTTCGCGTCTCCCCTTGTTATATTGAAGTTGCGTGGAATCCCGCCCGGCCTTCCAGGCGGCGCCAGCCGCTGCCGTCCGCTCGACTTTTGTAACAATGCACCCTTGGGGCGGCAGTGACACGGTATCATTGGCGCCAGTCATTCGACACCCTGCCTGACCCGGAACATGGCAAATTTCAGCACGATCCACTTAGCGGTGCCTGCCACTTCGGTGCGCCGCATGACGACACTGGCACTGGCGGCGGCGCTATTGGTACTGGCAGGTTGCGGAGGCGGCAGCTCGGCGAACGGTGGCAATGGAAATGGCAGCAACGGCTGGACCGCCGGGGTATTTTTGCCCTCAGCGTCGTTCGCCGCACAATGCGTCACACCGCGCGGCGGCAATCATCCCATTACCGGTCAACCGTGGCCGGACGTCGCCGGAACGCGCAGCGACGAGAATAATTTCCTGCGTTCCTGGAGCGACGAAACTTATCTCTGGTACGACGAGATAACCGATCAGGATCCAGCGCTTTTCAGCAATTCGCTGGCCTATTTTGATGAGTTGAAGTCCGATGAAACGACGGCATCCGGCGCACCGAAGGACAAATTCCATTTCACCTACGACACCGATGAATGGCTACAGTTGTCGCAGTCCGGGGTGTCGGCCGGCTACGGCGCCGAGTGGATAATAGTATCCGGCGAGCCGCCACGAAAGCTGGTTGTCGCGTACACGCAGCCCAATTCGCCGGCGATGCAAACCGGCGTGGACCTGGCCCGCGGTGCGGAAGTCTTGTCCGTCGATGGTGCCGACCTGGTCAATGGCGATGATGTCGATACACTCAATGCAGGATTGTTCCCGGCCGAAGCGGGCGAAACGCACACTTTCACCGTACGCGATCTTGGAGCTGCGAACACGCGAGACATCACCATGGTCTCGACTAACGTCACCGCTACGCCGGTACAGAATGTCACGACCCTGGCCTCGTCCATGGGCACGGTCGGTTATCTCGTGTTCAATGATCATATTGCGACCGCCGAAGGCGGGCTGAAGAGCGGAATCGAACAACTGGATGCGGCGAATGTCAGCGAACTTGTGGTCGATGTCCGCTACAACGGTGGCGGATTTCTCGCCATTGCCAGCCAGCTGGCCTACATGATTGCGGGCGATGTGCCGACCGCCGGACGCATATTTGAAGCTATCGAGTTCAACGATCAGCACCCGTCCACCAATCCCGTTACCGGCCAGCCGCTTGAGCCCATGCCATTTTTTGACACGACTGTCGGCATTTCAACATTGCCGGCGGGGCAGCCGTTGCCGACCCTCGATCTGCAACGGGTCTTCATGTTGACCGGACCGAATACCTGCTCAGCCAGCGAATCGATCATGAACAGCTTGCGTGGCGTCGGTGTCGAGGTTATCCAGATCGGGTCGACCACTTGCGGCAAGCCGTACGGTTTTTACCCCACCGACAACTGCGGTACCACCTATTTCACGATCCAGTTTCGCGGTGTCAATGACCAGGGCTTCGGCGATTACACCGATGGTTTCTCGCCAGAGAACACGACGAGTGGCTTTGTCGGTGAAGCCATTCCTGGTTGCTCCGTTGCCGATGATTTCGAGCATGCACTTGGAGATCCGCTCGAGAGACGGCTGCAGGCAGCTATCGGTTTCCTGGAAACAGGCAGTTGCCCGGCACCCTCCGGCGTCGCAAATCCGGGATTCAACAAAGTGTCCGCGCCTCTGTCGGTCACGGATGGCCTGATTACCCGGACCCCGTGGCGGGAAAATCGAATCACGCTCGTGCCGGATCAACCGCAGTGATGCGGGGCAGCGCGCTGCCGGCAGTTTGCGCAACGCTTATACTTGCCGCGTGCATGTCGACCTCGCTGCAGGCCGATCAGCCGGCCCGCATCACAGGCAGCACCCCTGAGAGTCGTGCGGAACTGCAACGTGCCGTCAGTGAAGCGTTGCACGTTTCAGAAGTAAACCTGGCGGACGACGCACTCAGACATTCGAGTTGGCTGGTCATTGAACGCAGCCGGGTTCGCAGCCTGGAAAATGCTCCTCTGTCCGGTCGTGATCTTGGGCGTCCGGAACGCTTTCAGCTGGTCGTCGCCGACCATCGTTGCGTTCTCGTGCACGAACGCGATGGACGACGCTACGAACTGGCTGGCGTGGCCTGCGTCACGGAATAACCCCCACCGTGAGACTGGGTCCGCTTGCCGCGTGCCCCGGGCTGCGTGCCCCGGGCTGCGAGCCCCGAACCACTTACGCCTGCGGCAGTGCCGCGATGTAATCGACCATGCGTTTCTGCATCGCCTTGTCCGGCAGTCGACCGATCGCACCACCGAGATTGTCGAGCATATTCTGCGCTTTGCTGGTTGCCGGTGTGATTGCGGTCACGGCGGGATGAACCGCCACAAACTTCAGGAAGAACTGCGCCCAGGACTCGGCGTCGAATTCCTCGGCCCATGCGGGTAACTCGCGACCTGCAGTGCGATTCCACAGCCGGGTTCGCCCGAACGGCGCGTAAATCAGGACAGCAATGCCACGGTCGGCGGCCAGCGGCAGAATCGTCTCTGCCGACAATAAATTGTCGACCGCATAGTCCACGCCGATGAAGTCGAGCGGCTCTTTGCGCATCAATTCGACAAGATAGTCGTAACCATCCGGATTGGTCGACGTTGTGCCGATGTAACGGATGCGGCCCTCCTCTTTCAGTTCCTTCAGAATACCGAGCTGGGTCGGAATATCGGCCAGATTATGCACCTGGATCAAATCGATCGTGGGCGTGCCGATTCGTTTGAATGACGTTTCGATCTGTGCCCTTGCAGCCGCTGGATCCGCCGACCCATTGCTGCCGCGTGGTACGGCGTTCACTTTCGTGGCCCAGAATACGTCGTTCTCAATGCCAAGATCGTTGACGATCTCGCCCGCTACCTCCTCGGAATCACCGTAGCTCGGTGCCGTATCGAACACCGTGCCACCGTTATCCACCATCGTGCGCAAGACTTCGCGTAACGGCTCGACCTCGGCGTCGCCCGCGAGCCGGCTGAAGGTTGCGGAACTCCCAAGTCCCATCATCGGCAGCATCTCGCCACTGGCGGGAATCGGTCGCTGTAACAGCTCACCTTTCTGCAGTGCCAGGAGTGTGCCGGCCGGGAAGGTCAGCGCAGTGCCGGCAGCAGCACTGTATTTCAGCAGGTCGCGTCGATTGATCATGCAGGTCTCCGGCAAGTCGCTAGTAATAGCCAAAGCGTGGTATTGGGTGTTGAAAGTATAACATCGCCATTTTTGTCGCCGGATTGCTGCGGCTCTTTGCAGTCGCTTCGCTACCTGCCCGCACCCGTTCCGTCAGGGTTGGAATCCTGCATAACCGGTAAGTTCCACATAGCCGCGCCCGCGAACGGGTTTTCCGTTTCGTCGGCCGCTCACGTCGACTGCGCCTTCCCAGTAACGGACCGCAGTGGCGAGTTCCTGGGCCCTGAGCGCCGGGTCGACACGCAGTGCGAGATCCAGCTTGGGAACAATCAGTGTCCATGCCATGGGGTAGCGGCCGCCCAAAGGACTGTCCCAAACATCGCGCACCTCGATCCTGACGTCGTGCCCGGCCAGATGCATTGGCTCGCCGTGCAGCGGAATCCAGGTGCCGGCACTCCAGCGATCTGCCGTGCCATCGCGCCCGCGCAGCTGGTAGAACATGAGATCACTGCCGTCGGCAAGTTGCAATGCAAACCAATCCCATCCTTGCTGATCGGCAGCAAGCCCACTGCTACCCCACTCACGGTCGAGCCAGGACAGTCCGGAAACCGCGACGACGTCTCCCGCAATCGAGAGCGTGCCCTCGGTGTGCAAACGCGGTATCGAATAGTAAAAACTTGCATTACCGACTTCGGGCGATTTCTGTGACAGGCCGTCGATACCGTTCAGCACCGGGGATTTCTCCGGTGTCAGGGACAGCGAGATAGCGATGTCGTCCTGCTGTGCCTCTAGCCGCCATCCTTCGCGAACGGCCCCCGGCCCTCCGACATCTTCGGCACGCTGATGAGTCATCGACCAGTCCTCAACCCAGATTCGCGTCGGCGCTCTGGTCGCTCCGGCAAGACCGAGCGCGGCGCGGGAGTAGCGCTCGGCAACGTGAAATCGTTTCTGATCGACATCCGTAATCGCGAAGTGCCCGATAAAGACTTCGTTGCTGCGCCAAGCCGAACGTTGTTCGATCGCGGACGTCGCAGGTGGCTCGACGGCAAAGCGGAAAATGGTCAATTCATAACCAAAACGCCGCCCTTGTGGATCATCGAGGTTGCCGGTGAAGTACCACCATTCGTTGCGAAACCCGGGATGCGGCCCGTGGTCCTGCGGAAACTTGAAGCGCCGAGCCTCGATTGCGAGGGAGAAAGCTGCCTCAGGAGCGGCCCGCAACAGGTCCGAAAGGCGCGGCGACCCGGTCGATACGACCTCCGGTGGTGTCTCGCCGCTGCACCCGGAAAACGTCGGAAAACTATTAATCAATATTATAAAAACAATAGTTTGGGAACACTTTATAAAGTTACTCATCACGTATGGCCTGGGACGGCATTGCGCGGGCAGCGCGCCACGCCGGGAACAGGCCGGCGCACAATGCGGCCACGGACGCCAGCAACACCGCGGAGACAAGGACCCCGGGCGCTAGCACCATTTCCATCTGCCATCCAAAGGCGCGCCGATTGATGACCTCGATCAGCAACCACGCCATCACGACGCCGAGCGGCAACGACGCCAGGCCGCTCAGGCAGCCCAGGAACGCTGCCTGCCCGCTGACCATGCCTCCCAGCTGCCAGGGCGTCATACCCAGCGCGCGAAGCACCCCATGTTCGCGGGCGCGATCCAGTTGCAATGCCAGCATGGCGCCGAGAATGCCCACCAGGGCAACGCCGACCGCGAGCAAGTACAAGACGTCCGTGATGACGAATGTTTGCTCGAAGATCTGCATTGACAATTGCCGCAATTCGCGATTGGAGCGCACGACGAGTGCCTGCCGTCCCTGGCCAATTGCGCGCAATTTTCGCTGGACAGCATCGTCGTCGGCGCCGTCTGCCAGATACAGACCGAGAGAACTTATGTCGGGGTCTTCCCAGAACCTCTCATATGTTCGTCGGCTCATCAGAAGCGCATCCAGTTCCGAGTCGTAACTCCGATACACGGCAGCGACGGTAAACGCGCGCTCGCCCTTTGCGGTCGGTAGTGTCACGGTTTCGCCGCTGCCGACCTGGTTGCGCCAGGCGAATGAATCGGACACCAGGACGGCTGCTCCGTCGTTAAAAGCAGGCCAGACAGATTGTGGGTTGTCGCCCAGCAAATGCAGGCCGGAATAGCCTGCCTCAGGCAGTTCGAGTGCCGTTACCCGAATCCGCGATGATGCGGTTTCCAGCCAGACTCGACGACTGCTGCTAAATGCCGCGACACCCTCGACCGCTACCAGATCGGCGATCAGCGCTGTGTCCAGTGGCCCCTGGACCGCCGCGACATAGAGATCCGCTTGCAGACTCTGGTCCACCCATGCACCGACCGCGGTTCGAAAACTGTCAACCATGACGGTGACTCCGATCGTCGCGGAGACAGCGATCGAAAGGGCAACGACGGCGACCCCGGTTCGACTCAGCGATGACGCGACTCCGGCAACCGCCATTCGGGCGGCCGTTCCGCCCAACGCGGCGACGACCGGTTCCGCCAGGCGTACGACTGTGCGCACCAGCAGTGGAATGAGCAGCGCGCAGCCCGCAAGCAACATAAAGACCCCGATGAGACCCAGAAACAAGCTTCTCCCGGAGCTCATGAGTAACAATCCGGCGAGGATCGCCATCGCGACGCCACCGGCCGCAATAACCGGCAAAAGTCTGTTACTTCGGCGCTCAAGCGACGATCGTGCGAGGGCAAGAATGGGTTGGCTGGCTGCAGCCTCCGCCGCCGGAATGGCTGCCGCAAGAAGCGTTGCGCCCAGTCCAGCCAGGAACCCTTTGGCGAACGACGCGACACTGATCGAGACATCGGTCACATGCACGACGAAATACAGGTCATTGATCGAACGTGACACGAGTGCGAGAAGCCGTTCTCCCAGCCATGCCCCACCGGCCAGTCCAAGCAACGCGCCGACCGTGCCGAGGAGAAACGCCTCGACCATCACGAGCACGAAGATCTCCTGACGTGTCAGGCCAAGGGCCCGCAGGACGCCGAGAAGGTGGCGCCTCTGCAAGACCGCAAAGGAGACGCTGTTGTAGATGAGAAATACGCCAACCAGCAATGCCAAAAGGCTCATTGCCGTCAGGTTGGTCATGAACGCCTGGCTCATGTCACTGACCGACCTGGTGCGTCCTTCCGCACTCAGCAACTGCGCGCCTTCAGGCAACATGCTCTCGATGCGGTCACGCACGTCGCTCGATTCATCCTGCAGCCGGACGTCAATACGGCTAAGCCGACCGTTGCTGTCCAGCCACTCCTGGGCAGTCGCAATGTCAACGACAATGAGATTGTCCAGACGTTGCTCGCTGTCGCTGCCGACCAGGTCTGCGACGATTGCCGGATACAAGTGACCCATTGCGTGCACATCGAAATCGGCACCCGGTGTGAGTGCCAGCCTCGAAGCTGTTCGCCGCGACATCAGCACAGCTCCCTGCATCGAAAGCAGGTGCCGCACCGATGACGTGTAGCCACTACCTTGTCCGGCAGTTGCAGCAACCTCCCGTTCACCCTTGCCCGGCACTGCAAAATTACGAAATGCACGCTCTGCGAAAACATCCAGGCCGAGTAAACGTACGGTTGAGCCACGCACCTCCACCAGCCCGTCGACCACCGGCGCGATGTTGCGCAAGCCCTCACGGCGGAGTTGCACATAAAGTTTTTCGTCAACGCCTCTGGGCCCGGCAATGATCTGGTGGGTTGCCTCGCCGTTTATGGCATCCATGGACATGATGAACGCACGGCGCGAACTGTCATTGGCAATATCGACTGCAACTATTACTGCGACACCGATGAAGATACCGACCAGCGCAAGCGTGAGTTGCCACGGGTGTCTGAGAAAGTACGCAAAACTTGCGCGATACATCATCGTCATCAGTGTTCGATAGTGCCGCCCAACAGGCGGCCATCCCTGAGTTCGATGCTGCGATGGCAAATCGAGGCGACCGTCGAACTGTGTGTGGCGATCAGCAGGGTGCCACCGGTTTGGCGCACCAGGCGGGAAAGGTGTTCGAGAACGAGGTCGGCGGATGCATCGTCCAGATTGCCCGTCGGTTCGTCGGCCAGCAGCAGCGATGGACGATGTGCGAGTGCCCGGGCAATCGCGACTCTTTGTTGCTCGCCGCCCGACAACAGGTCCGGGAAGCTCCCGGCCCGGTCGGCCAGGCCCACTGCCTCCAGCATTTCCGCTACCCGAACCGCCGCCTCGCGCTTGCCTGCTCCATTCAGCTCCAGCACCAGCCGAACATTGTCAGCAACCGATAGCGTTGGCACCAGGTTGAATGCCTGGTAAACGAAGCCAATGTTTTTGCGGCGATAAAGCGTGCGCTCACGCTCCGTGAGGGCCGTAACAGTGACACCGTCGATTACGATCTCGCCATCGTCCGGCTTGTCGATGCCACTGATCAGGTTCAAGAGCGTCGACTTGCCGGACCCGCTGCGTCCGCGCAGCGCCACCGCTTCGCCTTTCAGGAATTCCGCATCGACACCGTTGAGTACGCGATGCAATCTGGCCCCTTCCTTGAAGCTTCGCACAAGCCGCCGGACCCGTACGTGGCAGTTGTCCCGGAATTCCTCCATAGTGCGCCAGTCTAACTAATCGCCGGTGACAATATGGCAACAACAGCGCGTTAGCGATTACCATATCGCGCACATCAGGCGACAGTCATCGCCTTCACGATCCGGAAACACGCTTAATGATTGACGCGCTTTTGCTTCTCGCGGGTATCGCCCTGCTGCTGAAGGGGGCCGACTTCCTGGTGCAGGGCGCATCGGAACTGGCGGCCCGTTTCGGCATTTCGCCGCTTGTCATCGGCCTGACCATCGTTTCGTTCGGCACTTCGATGCCGGAGGTCCTGGTCACGATGATGTCCGGATTGCGCGGTCATCCCGACCTGGCAATCGGCAATATACTCGGCAGCAACATTGCCAACGTACTGCTCGTGCTCGGCATTGCCGCAATCATCCGGCCTCTCCCGGTGCACGATTCAACGGTTGTATCGGAAATTCCGTTTTCGCTGACGGCGGCCCTCCTGGTGGGCTTTCTCGCCAACGCAGCACTGTTTTCATCCTACCCGGAATTAAGTATCAGCCAGATCGACGGTGGGATACTGCTGTTCTTCTTTTTCCTTTTTGGCCTGTACATCTACAACATTGCCCGAACGCGCTCCGTCGCCCCCGAACTTCGGGAATCGGCAAACGGCCTCGCGCGGCCCGTTATCATGGTTCTGGCCGGCGTGTTCGGGCTGTATCTGGGCGGTCATTGGGTAGTCAGCGCAGCAATTTCCATTGCCGAGGCGCTCAATATCAGCGACTCCCTGATCGGCCTTACCGTAGTGGCGATCGGCACCTCCCTTCCGGAGCTCATGGCGTCCGGCGTGGCTGCCTATCGGAATCAGACTGATATCGCTGTCGGCAATGTCGTTGGCTCGAACATCTTCAATTTGCTGTGGGTTCTGGGCATAACGTCGATGGTCACCGAATTACCTTTTGAAGTCGTCAGCAACATGGACCTGGTCATGGTAATTGCGTCGAGCTCCCTGCTGCTGCTGGCACTGGTCAGCAGTCGCTCAAATACGGTGTTGCGGGGGCATGGAATCATTTTTGTGCTCGCCTACGCCGCTTACCTCATGTACCTGATAAACCGCGGCTGAACGTCGCAAAGGAAAGCGTTTTTCGGTCACACTGTGTCCAAAGCCTGTCATGTGGCACGACGTTCAGGAATAATTGCGGCAGTCTCGGGAGGGTCCAATGACGGCACTGAAATTTCGCACGTTGCAATTGTCCAAACTGTTGCCTTTGATACTGCTCGCCGCGTGTGGCGGCGGTGATTCGGAGCCCGCACCACTGGAAGACGCTGCCAGTGCAACGCCGCGCGCAGCGCCACAAACCGATGTTGCCAGGCCAGCGCCTGCGTCTGCGACACAAAACGAGTCGGACCTGCTGCCGCATCAGCAAATGGCGCGCGCATTTCTGAAAGAACTCGTCGAGATCGATACCACTCACAGCACCGGCAATACCACCCTGGCGGCCGAGGCGATGGCCGCACATCTCATCAGCGCCGGATTTCCAGCGGAGGACGTGCAGGTTCTCGGACCACAAACTGACAAGGGCAACCTGGTGGTGCGCTTTCGCGGGCGTGACGTGAATCGCAAACCGCTGTTGCTGCTGGCGCATATAGATGTCGTGGAAGCAGATCCCGCTGACTGGAACCTCGACCCGTTCACCTTCGTGGAACAGGACGGCTATTATTACGGTCGCGGCACGCTTGATGATAAAGACGAGGCGGCAATCCACATCGCCAATCTGATTCGTCTCCGGGAAGAAGGCTTCCAACCGGACCGCGACATCATCGTGGCCTTGACCGCCGACGAAGAAGGCGGCACAGACAATGGCGTTGTCTGGCTCCTGGAGAACCATCACGACCTCATCGACGCGGAGTACGCTCTCAATGAGGGCGGCGGTGGGGCGATGCAGGATGGACAACGTATCTCAAATAATGTGCAGGCCAGTGAGAAGGTTTACCAAAGCTTCCATTTTGCCGCCATTAATCCGGGTGGTCACAGCTCGCTGCCAGTTCGGGAAAACGCCATATATCGACTGGCCGACGCTCTCGTACGCCTGCGCGATCATGATTTTCCAGTTGCGTTAAACGAGGTCACCCGAGAGTTTTTCGAGCGGTCAGCAGCCATTGAAGACGGCGAACTGGCGGACGCCATGCGTGGCGTGCTGCAGAGTCCGCCGGATGTCGATGCCGTAGCGTTCCTCACGCAGACGCCTTTTTACAATTCAAGGTTACGCACGACTTGCGTGGCGACAATGCTGGAAGGCGGACACGCAGAAAACGCCCTGCCGCAACGGGCCCAGGCGACCGTCAATTGTCGTGTATTGCCAAACTCGGACGTAGCAGACGTGCAGACCGCACTGGAGTCGGTCATTAGCGACAACCAGGTAGAAGTCTCCACGATTGCCGAAGCGACCCCCTCCCCGGCGTCACCACTGACACCCGAGGTACTCGGATCCATTGAACGCATCACCGAGGAAATGTGGCCCGGCGTGCCGGTAATTCCCACCATGAGTACCGGAGCAACCGATGGTTTGTTCCTGCGCAATGCCGGAATTCCGGTGTACGGCGTGTCCGGATTGTTCAGCGACATCGATGACAATCGTGCTCACGGGCAGGACGAACGGATACTGATACGCTCGTATCTTGAAGGACAGGAATTTCTCTACCGGTTGACGAAAGCGCTGTCCCGCGCGGATATGGATTGACGTCAGTCGCGCGACTCGAAGGAGCGTGGAATCGGCGGTCCGGCCTGCGCATTGAAGTCGGCCCCCGACAGTCCGAAAAACTGCAGCAGGGTAACAGCAACGTCGCCCTGATCTGTCGTGGCTGACCGGTCAGGATTTCGCTGTAGCCCGATGAGGACCACTGGATCGTATTGCCGGCCACGCCGAGTCACGGCAATGCAACGAACAAGCCGAGGCTTGCTGCCAGACACACGGTACGTCTGAAGACTAAGGAATCGCTGCTTATCCATTGTCAACAATTTACGCCATATTCATACGGTAGCTCCGCTGGCGTCATTGGGTGAAATATGCTCCCGGCGGGCAAGCGACACAGCAGTTTCGGCTGCTTGCTCCAATTTGCTAGCATGACCATTCATTCCACACATGAAACATTCTCTGGAGTCGCATGACAATCTCGGTTGTAACCGGTGCCAACCGCGGAATCGGCCTTGAACTTTGTCGCTTGCTGCAGCAACGAGGCGACCACGTATTTGCGGTCTGCCGCACGGCTACTCCCGAACTGGAAATGCCCGGTGTGCAGACTGTCAGCGGAATTGATATTGCGACAGATGATGGCGTTGCAAAACTTGCCGCAGCACTGGCCGGGCTATCAGTCGATCTGTTGATCAACAATGCCGGCATATTGCGCAGGGATACACTGGAGATGCTGGACTTCGAAGCGATGGTCGAAGAGTACCAGGTCAACGCGTTGGGACCGCTGCGCGTAACGCGTGCATTGCTTTCGAACTTGCACGAGGGATCGAAGGTGGCGATCATCACGAGTCGGGTCGGCTCGATCGAAGACAATGCATCAGGCGACAATTACGGATACCGCATGTCCAAAGCGGCCGCCAATATGGCCGGCGTTAACCTGCATCTCGATCTCGCACCTCGCGGCGTGTCTGTCATCCTGTTGCATCCCGGATATGTGGCTACCGATATGACAGCTGGAAATGGGGTATCGCCTGTGCAAGCGGCACAGGGTCTGGTGGCACGCATCGACGCTCTGGACGCCGCTTCAAGTGGCACGTTCCGGCACGCGGAGGGGCATCGCCTTCCCTGGTGAGGTCCTGAACACAGCACGCCGATGCCACTGACGCCAGGGCCTGCGTTTGCCTGCGAGTTGCGCGGGACAGCCTCATGATTGCATCCGATGCAACCGCCGATGCAGGATCGCAGCAACCTGGCCTGGGCGTACTGCGCTATGGGCGGCGTGCCCTCGAGCTCGTGTGGTCGACAAGCCGTCCACTGACAATCAGCTTTGCCCTGCTCACACTGGTTGCCGGTTTTCTGCCGGCAGCAATAGCGTACGTTGCACAGCTGATTGTCGACGCCGTAGTCGGCTCCTTGACGAACGGCACATCGGCGCTGCCAGCACTGACCTATATCGCTATCGAATCAGTATTGGTTGCGACAGTTGCAGCCTCGCAGCGCGGCATCAGTCTGTGTCAGTCACTGTTGCGGGCACAGCTCGGACATCGTGTGAACGTATTGATCCTGGACAAGGCGCAGCAACTGTCCATGGCGCAATTCGAGGATGCCGACTTTTATGACAAGCTGACGCGAGCACGTCGCGAAGCGTCCAGCCGCCCATTGAGCCTTGTCAATCGTACGTTCTCACTGGTGCAGAACACAGTCACCCTGTTCAGCTACGCAGTACTGCTGTTTCAGTTTTCAGCTTGGGCGGTACTGATCTTGCTGATTGCCGGCTTTCCTTCATTTCTTGCCGAAACCAAGTTCGCGGGTGACGCATTTCGACTTTTTCGCTGGCGCTCGCCCGATTCCCGCAAGCAGATGTATCTCGAGACGGTACTCGCTCGCGAAGATCACGCCAAGGAAGTCAAGCTGTTCCGAATTGCGCCACTCTTCCTGCAGCGCTATCGGGATATCTTTGCGAGGCTCTACGTTGAAGACCGTGCGCTCACCATCCGGCGCGAAACGTGGGGGCTCGCCCTTGGCCTGCTCGGCACGCTCGCGTTCTATGGCGTGTACGCCTGGATTGTAGTTGCGACAACACAGGGTCTTATTTCACTGGGCGAGATGACCATGTACGTGATGGTATTCAAACAGGGCCAGTCTGCCGTTGCCGCAAGCCTCTCGGCCATTGGCGGTATGTACGAAGATAACCTGTATCTGTCGAATCTCTACGAATACCTGGAACAGCCCGCGGCCGAACGAAGCGGGGATGCAACGGTTGGGCGCGTGCCAGGCGATGGCGTTCGTTTCGAAGACGTCACCTTCACGTATCCGGGTGCAAGTCACCCTGCGCTGCTGCGCATCGATCTGCATCTGCAACCCGGTCGCAGCCTGGCGCTGGTCGGCGAGAATGGAGCGGGCAAGACGACACTGATCAAACTCCTGACGGGCCTGTACACGCCGGATAGCGGCCGCATACTGTTGGATGGCACGCCTCTCGATGAGTGGCAGACCGAAACCGTGCGCCGACGCATCGGCGTCATTTTCCAGGATTTTGCGCGCTACCAGATAAGCGTTGGTGAAAATATAGGTGTTGGCGATATCGAGCATTTTGCGGATGCAGAACGCTGGCAGCAGGCCGCGACGCAGGGCCTTGCCAAACAATTCATCGACGAATTACCCGAGGGCTACCAGACGCAGCTGGGCAGCTGGTTCCGCGACGGCCGCGAGCTGTCCGCCGGCCAATGGCAGAAGATCGCGTTATCGCGCGCGTTTATGGACCGCGAGGCCGACATACTCGTCCTGGATGAGCCCACGGCGTCCATGGACGCGGCGGCTGAAGCTGCGCTGTTTGAACACTTTCGCCACCTGACGGAGGACAAGATGACAATCCTCATTTCGCACCGATTCTCGACCGTGAGGCGCGCTGATCACATCGTTGTTATTCGTGAAGGTCGCATTGCGGAACGGGGAACACACGAGGAGTTGATGCAGCTTGGGCTCCACTATGCCGCCCTGTTCGGTCTGCAGGCAGCCGGATATCGTTGAGCGCCACCTGCGTGTCCGGACCGTGACCCGGCACTGACTCGGTAAAACTGTGACCAAGCGTCCGGACACACCTGATACAAGCAGCTAAACTTTCTGACAAGGCGCGACGAAAGTCCTGAGCCAGCGCTATAACTGTATGTTAAACCACAACTTATGACGACATTAGACTTGCGTCACAGTTTTCAACTTTGGCCGGCCTGATGCGCAAGCTGACGGTCGAGGCCTACCTGCCATTGGCATTAAGTACGGTTGCCGTTCTTGGCGTGCTGCCCTTCACCGTTATTCGCATCCTCAACGGTGACTGGATGATGGCGGTAGTGGACGGCCTGATTGTTGCCGGCTTTGCCTTTCTCGGATTTTCCGTGTTGCGACCACGACGTGTACGGTTCGCAAGTGTCGCGATCGCCGTACTCTGTGTCGTCGGAGTCACGACCACCGTCTATATTCGTGGCGAAGCGCAGATTTTCTGGGCGTATCCGGCACTTCTCGCCGTGTTCTACCTGATTAAACCCGGTGAGGCGATGGTCATCGCCATCGCCACCGTCCTCGCACTTGTGCCGGTACTCGTCCCGGTCATGGAGACTATCCGACTGACCACGGTTTTCGTGACACTGATTGCCACCTGCGCATTTGCTTATGCTTTTGCTTACCTGACCCGCGGCCAGCGCGACCAGCTACTGGTACTGGCGCGGAAAGATCCCCTGACCGGAGTCGGTAACCGGCGCGCGCTGGATGAAAAACTTGCCGAAGTGTGCGCCGCCCAGACACGAGTCAATATTCAGTCGTCACTCATTATCCTCGACATCGATAATTTCAAGGAGTTCAACGACGAATTCGGGCACGCTGCCGGCGACCAGATTCTGGTTCGTTTGACCGAAATCATCGACCTGCGCATACGCGTCACCGACAGCCTGTATCGAATCGGCGGCGAAGAGTTCGTGGTTGTTCTCGAAGGGCAGGACAAGGAGAAAGGACGACGCCTGGCGGAACAATTGCGCACGCTCGTTGAAGCCAATGAACTTGCTCCTTCGGGGTGCGTGACCATATCGCTCGGTGTCGCCGAACTGGCCCCAGGCGAATCGCCGGCCCAGTGGTTAAAACGCGCCGACGTGGCGCTGTATGAATCGAAGCGTGCCGGCCGCAACCAGACGAGCCTCGCGAGTACCGGGAAACTGCTGCAATTCGAGCAAGGCTGAGCCCTTGGCGAACGCATGAACTTGCCATCTCCGTGCCATCGTGCGACGTTGAAAAGTATCCATTCAACGAAACGGAGATCGACATGGGAATGCTCGTCGATGGCCAGTGGCACGACAAATGGTATGACACAGATGCATCCGGCGGGCGATTCGAACGCGAAGAAAGCGCGTTTCGCAACTGGGTAACGGCGGATGGCGCGGCCGGACCAACCGGCAAGGCCGGCTTCCAGGCAGAAGCCGGTCGTTATCATCTCTACGTATCGCTGGCGTGTCCGTGGGCGCACCGCACACTGATATTCCGCAGACTCAAGAATCTCGAGGACAGGATATCGCTGTCCGTGGTTCACTGGCTGATGCTGGACAACGGCTGGACCTTCGAACAGGGACCGGGCGTGGTGCCGGATCCTCTCAATAAAGCCCGCTACCTGCACCAGGTCTACACTGCGGCGCGCCCGACCTATTCAGGCCGCGTGACCGTACCGGTACTATGGGATCGTCAGTCGCAAACTATCGTCAGTAATGAATCCGCCGATATTATCCGCATGCTCAATTCCGCCTTTGATGGACTGGCCGATGTTCCTGCTGTCGACTTCTATCCGGAGCCCCAGCGTGAGGAGATTGACCACCTGAATTCGCGCATTTACCGCACCGTCAACAACGGCGTGTACCGCGCCGGCTTTGCAACTTCGCAAGAGGCTTACGAAGAAGCAGTCGAACCCCTGTTTGAAACGCTGGACTGGCTGGATACCCGCCTTGAAAGCCGTCGCTATCTTTTAGGCGAACACATCACAGAGGCGGACTGGCGCCTTTTCACAACCCTTCTTCGTTTCGACGCCGTGTATTACAGCCACTTCAAGACGAACCTGCGCCGGGTGATCGATTATGCAAACCTGTGGCCGTACACGCGCGATCTGTATCAGCAGGACGACATAGCCGGCACCGTAAATTTCCAGCATATCAAGGGGCACTACTATGGCAGCCACAAGACGATCAATCCCTGCGGCATCGTTCCGAACGGTCCACTGCTCGATTTCTCTGCGCCGCACGAGCGAGCCTGACGGGTGTTGCCGGGGTGAACTTGTGCCTCAAACACTGGCCTTAGAAGTATTGGTTTGCACCGGACAGGTGCTCCGGCTTCGAGTTTGCAGATAATTTTCTGGATAATAATGTAATGTTTAACAAAGGTTTATGGATCTTTATCTACCTGATTTCTCATTTTAGCATCGCGCTCGGCCAGGAGCAGCCGACGCCGGCACGCGTCGGCAGCGGTGACGGATCCCTGGCTAGCCGTATCGAGTTCCCCGAATTGAAGGGCGATACAACGGCAGTACTTCGTTGCGCCGCGAGAGTGCAGGCAAACGGCGCGATGAAGGAGAATGGCTGCTACGTCGAATCCCCTGCAGATCAAATATTCATTGGCGAGATAAACGAGGCCGCCCGGCGGGCGAAAATGACGCCAGCGTCCACGGGAACGGCTCAGCGGGATATCTATTTCCAGTATCGGGTGCAGTTCGACAAGAAAGGTGACACGCAAACAGTCAAGATTCTGGAAAATCCCGGTGTGCAGGAGAACGTCGATGCCTACGGACAGGATCACGTCGCCGCGCAACGCGCCATCGGCCGTGAACCCTGGCAGAAAGAATGTCCGTCCCGCGCCGAGTACCTGGTATGGCTCAAGGCGCATGTCGCCCCGGACGGGAGCGCCAGCAGCTTTAGCCTGACACACGGTACCGGCATTATGCCGACGCCGCGTTGCCAGCAAGCCATTATCGAGACGGCTGAAATGAGCGAATACTTTCCTGCACTGGCCAATGACTCACCTGTGCCGTCGACTTACGTGGAACCTTTTGGCAACTAGCCAAAGGCGATCAGCGGTCTCATCCGTCATAGATTGGTGGCGAGACACACCAGGTCCCACTCACAACGCACTAGCGCCTCGCCGCGTAAGCTGAATTGGCGAAATTCCAGAATATTCTTGATCCAGCCGTTGACCACCTCAACGATGTGCTTTCGTTGCGGGTAAACTTCCCGCCCGTCTGCCGTTGCCGGTTTCTCTGCCATGCGCTGCCTGGCGGGGTGTTTCTCCTCATCGATCTTGCCGAGCTCTTTGCCTTCTTGCCCAAGTGAGACGTGGGCATCGCCGGCCCGACGGGCCGGAACGCTGTCTGCCGGAGATGCTGCGCCAGCAGGCGCGGCGGCTAACACTTGCGAATGTCAACGGCAACATAAAACTGACCCCTTTTTGTCCGAACTCGGCAAGATAAAATTGACCCCCCTGACCATTGGTTGAAGCGGAGTGAGAATGACGGGTGAAGGCATTCTTAGCCGGACCTACAGGCCGCGCCATAAAATCACAGGCGCAATGGGCCAGGCGGACATGCGTGTTTTTTCGCCCGCACGCACACCAAATCAGGAACAACTGGGGCAACGCCGATTCGCTGGGCGAACGCGGCCTATAGTCCTGCCGAAACCGCTCGCGGGGCCCAATTTGCGACTCAGGTCTTTAGTTTTTGATCAGGAGCCGTGGCAGGATGGCGCTTTGAATTCTACGCCCGGTTTGCGTACGTTCGATGGTCTCATCGTATTTGCCCAAGGATCGGCCGTTGGGCCTTTCATATGCAGGTTGTTCTAACCCTATGATGCAAGAGACGTTCAAGGAAAGTGTGATTGTCATCGGTGTGGACGCTCTGGATATCGAACTTGTTCGGACCTGGGCAAAACAAGGGCATCTGCCCAACTTTTGCAAACTCTTCGAAACGTCTTGCTGGGGCATGATCGAGAACCCCAAAGGTGTCGAGGCTGGCAGTGTCTGGCCGACATTCACTACCGGGTATCGACCCGATCATCATGGGCTGTTCAACGCACACTACAGGTTCGACTTGAGAGACTACCGGCTAAGGATCATCGAGAAACAGGAGAGGTCGGTACCTCCCATCTGGGTCGATCTGAGCAGCGCAGGAAAGCGTGTAGCCGTGGTCGACGTTCCGTACGAACTCCTGGAAGATCAGATCAACGGTGTACAAGTTACCGACTGGCTCCCGCATGTATTCAATCGCTACCCCGGTCCCTCCACTCACCCTGCTGAACTGGCTGCCGACCTTGTGAATAGATTTGGCGGAAACCCGTTCGAAGGGCCGAATCGATGCCCGACCAACGAGGTATCCGTTGAAACGGTTGAACAGATCGTCAGTTTTCGCGACAAGCTGGTGGATAGAGTGAAACGTAAGCTTCTGTTCTGCCAAGAATTGCTGGGGCAGGAGCGCTGGGATTATTTCGCAGCGGTGTTTCATGAAGCGCACGAAGTCGGTCACATGTGCTGGCACATACATGATCGAAACCATGAGCATCATGACAGCAGCATCGCGGAGCAGGTAGGTGATCCGATCCTGGATGTCTACCAGGCGATCGACGACGCCATTGGCGTCCTGCTTCGCTCGGTGTGGGACGGGGCCAAGGTGCTCGTTTATCTGAGCCATGGTATCGGCCCGCAGCGAACGGGGACAGGCTTGATCGACGATGTTCTTGAGAAGCTTCAAGAAGCCTATGAGAGCGAGAGCGCGTCCCTCGTCAACCGCACGCCTGGCAATTCCCGATCCCTGGGCATGTTGGCGAATTGGTACCGCACCCTCGTGCCAGATGTCATTCGTCGGCAAGCATTGAAGATGAATGTAACGAAGAAGCTTTACACACAGCTCAACACGGAAAGACTCAGGAACCGCCCGTTTTTCGCTCTAAATCCGAACCACGCCACCGGTGGTATACGCATAAACCTCAAGGGACGGGAGGAATTCGGATTGGTAGAACCCGGTGAGGAGTACGAACAGCTTTGCGAACGGCTGGCGCGCGACCTCGAGGAATTGATCAACACCGATACCAACGAGCGGGTTGTGGAAACATCTGTGCAGATCAACCAGTTGTATGATGGGCCGAGAACTTCATTTCTTCCGGACGTGCTGCTCGAATGGAACAAGTCGGCTCCGATCAATCGGGTGCAATCACCGAAGATCGGTGTGGTGGAGCGGCGCATATTCGGCGCTCGCACAGGAGATCATGTTCAGAAGCGGGGAGCCTTCTTTGCGGTAGGACCAGGAATCGCTTCAGGAGAACGCGCAACGGCAGTCAAGACAGTCGATTTTGCGTCAACGATCGCTGCAATGTTCGACTTGCAAAGGGCCTATCACGGAAATCCAATTGTGGAGTTTGGCGTAGAAAACTCAAGGAACGCAGTCGTCGAAGGCAATTAATTCACCGGCATTAAGCGTCCGATACAATAAATCGGCGAGAATCTGATTTGCCTTCGGCGTGAAATGGCCCCGACGGCCCTCAATTGTCACAAACCGGTCGGAAACTGGCAGTTTATTCAAGCAGGGAGTTGCATCCAAATACGGGATACCGGCGCTTCGCAGCCAACCTCTGGCGCCTGTGGTTGCATCTGCTCCGAAATCTGTAGGCGCCGGCAAATAAAGGATGACCGGAGTCGAGCCCGCTCGCTCTGCAGATGCAATGAAGGATCGCAAGATCTTCTGGTTAATCTCGTTCTGCATCCGGCCGCTTGTTTCGGGACGACCTTCCGGCCATCTGGGAAATTTCGAGGTCACGAACCTTGCGATGTAGGAGGAGTGATAGAGCTTCCATTGCCAGTCCGACGCCTGGTAGCCTGGCTCATATTCGAGGAATGGAAGTTGCTGTACCGACCCCATCGAAAAGATGGTTGTTGGATTCAACAGGGGTGTATTCAGCAAGCGGAGATCCTCGCCTTCAGTTACGAAGCGCGGCTTCGAATAGGGGGACTCCCACTCCGGAAACCGAATGAAACTGTAGACAGTCATCGACCTCATTAGGTCGTGGGAGATGAGGCCGAAAACCACGATGTCGGGTTTTAGCGGACGAACATCTCGCTGATACCTGAGGTACGCCTGGTCTACCCCGAATCCCGGCACGCCGAAATTTAAAACCTCATATTCGCTACCTAGATTGATCTCCAGACGGCGGCCCCACGATGATGCAAAGTCCACGTCTTGAGCGTAGGTGTAGGAGTCACCAACGAGCGCAATGCGGTTAGCGCGCCGAGGACCAGTGAGCAAAACTCCACTGCTGGCACTGCGAATGCCCTCAGCGCTATTGAAATACATTTCGTCTTCACTACGGCTATTTGCGGCAATGGACCATCCCAAAAGGTCGTCTGGAGCGAAGATGGTCAGCTTTCGAGTGCGGCCTGAAGCGAGCATATCCAGGTAGTAGCGTGATTCCACCTGCCAGTCCCGAGGTAGCAATCGGACTTTCAGGAACTCGGGGCCGGTACGCGTCTCGTTTGCCAGAATACGCACAGAAACTTCGGCTGCGATCAGGACGGGCACCACCACAAGAAGATTCAACGCGACTGCTATCGAAAATTGCCTGGATTGCTGTCTCCTGGATATTCGATACTGATGAATGATGACCAGCAGGAAGGTCGCGAGGGCCACTACGGATCCGATGAGGTAGATCCCAGGTGTCGTACCGAGGAAGGGCAAAAGTGGCTCCGCGCCCTTTTTGAACATCGCCAACAGGCTTAGTGCTGCCGAGAGCTCGGCTCCATAAAATGACACTAGCAACAAAACGTTGACAGAACGATCTGCGCTGGCTGTTGGTCGACTCACAATGCTCCCTCCTCTGTCATTTTCTGTAAGTTTCTAAAGGCCCGTCAGCAGCGCGCTGATTCGGGTTTTCAAAGTCCGGCACTTCTGGCGATCACCGTCGCCGGCCAATGGCCGAACGGCTCCATCCAGACCGATCTTTAGTACGCCGGCGTTGTTTCCGTCTGTGATGACGACCTCGCCGCGAGGATTGACGAGGACACTTTCTGGATCGTCCAGCGCAGCGTCTGGTGCGGGGGTTCCTGCAAGCGCGAGACCAGGAACTCCCGTGCCGATCATGGTCGTGATCACTCCTGAAGTATCGACCAGGCGGATCACGTGGTTATGCTCGTCGACTATCAGGATCCGGTCGTCGTGGTCAACAAATAACCCTTGCGGGGAATTGAGGCTCGCGCCGACTGCAGGTCCTCCATCACCAGCATATCCGAGTGTGCCGTTCCCGGCGATTGTGAAGAGACGGCCATCGTGTTCGATTCGGCGCACGCGGTGATTCTCGCTGTCGGAAATGATGAGGCGTTCTTGGCCGTCGAGGGCGATACCCCAAGGTGAATTCAGACTTGCTTCACTGGCGAGGGTGCCATCGGGGCTGAACCCTGGCTGACCCGTGCCGACGATGGTCGTGATTCGGCCAGAGGCATCTACATGTCGAATGTTGTGGTTCTGGGCGTCTGCGATGAAGAGTTCACCATCACTGTTTATCCGAATGTCCGCGGGTCGAGAAAGTTGTGCGTGCGTCGCCAGCCCACCATCCCCCGAGTAACCTGATTTACCTGTGCCCGCTACAGCAGCCACGTTCCCAACACTGCTGATCTGGTAGACGGCGTGGCCATAGCCGTCCGCCACATAAACGCTCCCGTCCTCTGCGACGGCGAGACCGTCCGGACGCTTGAAACTGATCTCGTCTGCCGGTCCAGGCGGGGAAGGACCAGCGCGGCCCGATCCAGCCAGTACGTGGGCTCGGCCGCCTTCATCGATGCGCCAGACCACACGCCCGAGGCCATTGCCACGATCAGAAACCAATAGCTCGCCTAGACTGTTGGTGGCCAATCCCATTGGCGAACAAAGCGTGATCTTCGAGGCGGGCTTGCCATTGCCCAGATAGGCTGGCCCCAGAGATTGGCGCAGCAAGACCTCGACAGCGATTGCCCGTTGTGCGGGCGACAGAGCCGCTAGCACCGCACTCATACCGATCAGCAGAACCGTACCAGCCCAGATCAGCTTCTTAGATCGCATGCTCAGGATTGGGCGTGCCAGATTTCACACTGACCGGTCAGAACAGCGTGTAGATAAACGGGGCGAGCACGGAACCCTGGCCCAGTACGATCAGCGTACCGAGCAATAACAGCATCATTATGATCGGCGCAAGCCAAAACTTCTTGCGTTCGCGCATCAGTGCCCACAAGTCTTTGATCAGATCGAGCATCAGAATGGCCTTTCCTGACTGGCAGGCGTCCGCTGCAGGGATGATTTGCGATAGCTGGCGGCGGTTGAGTTACGCAGCCCCAGTGGATCTTTGCCGATGAATCGCCGTACTACTCCGACCGGAGTGATTGCGACATAGAAGACCAGACCGAGAAGAACACGCGAGTTGAACGCACCAATCTTCATCGCGAGCCACATCCATCCGTGGAAAACGGGCTTCAGCAGCATCGGCACAGCCAGACCCGCCCCGATGAGGACGATGCCCAGCACATACGGCCAGCTCGGAATCTGAAACGAGAACAGCCATGGCAGGAATAGCCCGAAGATCACCATGAAGGCGATGCCCGTGCTCAGGCCAAATTTCCGCAGCTCTGCCCGAGACGGCGCGCATGCTAAGCGCAATTTAGGGTCAGTCAAGGTCGAACTCCTTCTTCCAGCTGTCGTCTTCGACCCTTTTCGGCTGAGCCGCTTTCGCCAGCACGTGATTCTCGAGGACGAGGTAATCCATCTCTGTTCGCATGAAACAACGATACGCATCCTCGGGAGTACACACGATCGGCTCGCCGCGAACATTGAAGGAGGTATTCACGAGGACGGCGCTTCCTGTCAGCTTCTCGAACTCGCTGATGAGGCTGTGATATCGTGGGTTGGTAGCGGCGTGGACGGTCTGAACGCGCGCTGAATAGTCGACATGGGTTACCGATGGCAGACTCGAGCGGACGACATTCAGTTTGTCGATGCCGAACAGCCCTTGTTCCTCTACTGTCATCGGAATGCGAAGTTCCTTGCGCACCGGGGCCACCATGAGCATGTAAGGACTTTCGCATTCGTGCTCGAAGTAATCGCCAACGCGTTCCGCCAGCACCGACGGGGCGAATGGACGGAATGACTCGCGATATTTGATCTTGAGATTCATGACTGGTTGCATCTCCCGGCTGCGCGCATCACCGATGATCGAACGCGCGCCCAACGCCCGCGGGCCGAACTCCATCCGACCCTGAAACCAGCCGACAACATTCTCCTCAGCGAGAATTTGCGCCACTCGCGGCATCAGCTCCGCGTCGTTCAATACTTCATATTTCGCTTCGACGGAGTCCAGGTATTGGCGGATCTGTTCGTTTGAATATTGCGGCCCCAGATACGAGCCGAGCATTGCATCCAGCGCGCCGTTCAGCTGACGCGGTTTGCCAAGATATTCGTGCCAGGCGGATAGCGCCGCGCCCACCGCTCCGCCAGCGTCACCGGCTGCAGGCTGCACCCAGATGGAATCGAATGGACCCTCCCGCAGCAGGCGGCCATTCGCGACACAGTTTAGCGCCACACCACCAGCCATGCACAAACGCTTCATTCCAGTCTCGGCGTGTATGGTCCTACCGATTCGCAGCACAATCTCCTCCGTCACGGCCTGGATCGAGGCAGCCAGATCCATATGGAACTGGGTGAGCTGCGACTCCGGCGCCCTCGGCGGCGCGCCGAACAGCTCGTCGAAGGCTCCGTTCGTCATCGTCAGGCCAGTGGCATAATTGAAGTAACGCATGTTCATACGAAACGTGCCGTCAGCCTTGACGTCGATCAGCTCCCGGAAAATCGGATCCGTGTAGCGCGGCTCTCCATAGGGCGCCAGACCCATGAGCTTGTATTCACCGGAGTTCACCTTGAAGCCGGTGTAGTACGTAAACGCAGAGTACAACAACCCAAGCGAGTGCGGAAAGTCGATCTCCCACTGCGGAGTAAGCGTATTGCCATCACCGGTCCACACGGTCGTTGTGGCCCATTCGCCGACGCCGTCCATGCACAGCACCGCCGCTGCATCATAGGGACTGGGGAAGAATGCGGAAGCGGCGTGCGACTGATGGTGCTCGTTGAAAAGAAGCTTCGGTGCGCTCTTACTCGATAGGTGCGCGGACATTTCATCGTTCAGGAGCTTCTTCAGGAAGAGCTTCTCCTTAAGCCAGATCGGCATTGACATGAGGAATGACCTGATGCCACGCGGCGCGTAGGCGACGTAGGTCTCCAGCAAACGTTCGAACTTGACCAGAGGCTTGTCGTAGAACGTAATGAGATCAGCGGCGTCGAGAGATATCCCTGCTTCCTCCAAGCAGTAGGCGAGCGCGCGATGAGGAAAACCCGCATCGTGCCGCTTTCGCGAAAATCGCTCTTCCTGAGCGGCCGCGACTAATTGGCCGTCACGCACGACGGCCACCGCGCTGTCATGGTAATAGGCTGAAATACCGACGATGGTGGTCATTGCTTATATTGAGCGGATCTCCGCCTGCTCCTGCATTAAATCAGCCGATTCTGGCCCGCAGTCGCTGTCTCCTGCGCGGCAACGCGGCTCGTCCCCAAGACGTAATTGTCGCATTTCTGGAGCGAATCGACCGCGACCGGAAGCAAATTTGTGGAGTCTCTCACACTCTCGTTTATCCTGTATGAATTGTTCAGCACCAGCTGGAATACAGCGCCCAACCGGCGGGCTCGTACAGCGCATTGAAATCCCAGCCGAGTCTCGGCGCTGCCAGCGTACCAGTCAAGGACGCAATAGCGGTCTGTTACGCGCAGCCAATCACATACAATCTGTGGCTCACCGGGTATACTTGAACCGCGATTTCGCCGCATCTGTTCGCAACCTCGTTCCGAACAGATGCATTCATGATATTAAGTCAAAGTGCGACGCCAGCCGGATACGTGACGCTGGCGCCCGCGTAAGGCGTGCCTAGGACAGACACGTGCTTGAGCGCATCCGGAACACCGCGATGAATCAGCTTTTGTTAACCTGTTAGTTTCCAACTGGCTACCGGTTTGTCGGCTACAATCGCGAATCTTGTTTCAAATAAAGAAGCGTTCTTGGTGTAGACATAACCGGGGAGACGAGTCGTGAGAGGTGGTAGTACCAAACGGGTTTTGATTACCGGAGGCGCAGGATTTCTTGGATCCCACCTTTGTGAGCAGCTACTCACGAAAGGACATGAAGTTCTTTGCGTCGATAATTTTTATACCGGGTCTCGGCAAAACATCGCGGCCTATCTTACGCACCCTCGATTCGAGATGGTGCGTCACGACATAACATTTCCTTTGTACATCGAGGCTGACGAAATTTATAACCTTGCATGCCCGGCCTCGCCTATCCACTACCAGTTTGATCCAGTGCAGACAACGAAGACCAGCGTGCATGGCGCAATCAACATGCTCGGACTGTGCAAACGTTTAAAGGCAAAAATTCTTCAGGCCTCGACAAGCGAAGTATACGGTGATCCGGACGTTCATCCGCAGCGTGAAGACTATTGGGGTAGGGTGAACCCGATTGGCACGCGCGCCTGTTATGACGAAAGTAAACGTTGCGCCGAAACCCTGTTCTTCGACTACCACCGACAGTACGGACTGAAAATCAAGGTTGCTCGCATCTTTAATACGTATGGGCCGCGGATGCATCCAAATGACGGACGGGTCGTCTCTAACTTCGTAGTACAGGCGCTTAGAAACGAGCCTATCACCGTCTACGGCAATGGATCACAGACACGCTCTTTCTGCTACGTAACCGACTTAGTCGATGGCCTGGAGCGGCTGATGAACTCACCTGACGATTTTGTTGGCCCGGTCAACCTGGGCAACGAGACGGAGATTACAATTCTCGAGCTTGCCGAGCGAATCATCCACCTTAGCGATTCACAATCCAAGATTGCGCGCAAATCGCTTCCTTCCGACGATCCGAAGCAGAGACAACCGGATGCAACGCTCGCCGCCGAACGTCTCGGTTGGCGTGCTTCCACCGCGCTCGACGACGGGCTGCGCCGCACGATAGCTTACTTCGACACGTGGCTGTCCGAGAACGCCACACCGATACCGCCCTCGACGTCTACGAACACCTCGTGACCATACCATTGACTGTACAACGAGTATCCGGCCCCGCAACGCCGGGAGTGGGGGTTATTGCGCTTGTCCCAGACGACTGGGAGTCGGTATGGATGCCGCGCCACCAGGTTCTGATTCGACTGGCACGTTACTTCAACGTGGTCTGGATTGATCCGCCGAAAGCATGGCGCGAATACTGGTACCCGGGAGCGAAGAGCCGCCGCGAACGCCAAGCGTTCCGCGAGATCGCGCCGGGATTTACCGTTATGTCGCCGGGAAGAATGCGACCGCTCGTGTATCGTCCTGCGTGGCTGAACCGCAGAGTTACGGCCCGTATGCTCCACGACGCGCAAACATACTTGAAAAGCCGTGGAGCGAATCGCGTTGTCCTATATTTGTGGCGACCAAAATTTGCCCAAGCGCTGCAGCTACTGAAATACGATGCGAGTATTTATCACGTCGATGACGAATACTCATTTTCCGATGTCGAGCAGCCCAACGACGCCCGCGAGGTTCAACTCTTGCGTGCGGCGGATCAAGTCATCGTACACTCACAGCGGCTACTTCAAAAGAAAGGCGGGATCAACGCGCATACCGCGTTAATTCCGAACGGCGTCAACTACCACGCTTTTTCCACTCTGCAAGCTGAGCCTCCAGATCTCGCCACAATCTCAAAGCCACGTATCGGTTATATTGGTGTGGTGAAAAAACAGTTGGACCTCCTGCTCCTGGCGCGTCTCGCTCAAGCGCGCGCCGATTGCTCCTTCATCTTCGTCGGCCCGATCGGCAATATCTCCGGCAAGGAAGCGGCGCTTGCTGAACTACGGGCGTTACGCAATGTCCACTTCCTCGGCTGTAAGGCTGTCGACGAGCTCGCCTCGTACACCCAACATATGGATGTATGTTTGATGACCTACGAAATTAACGACTATACGAACCACATTTACCCGCTCAAGCTGCACGAATACCTCGCCGCCGGGCGGCCTACAATTGCCTCGCCGATCGCCACCGTTTTGGAACATCGGGATGTTGTCACACTTGCAGATGGACACCAAGAATGGCTCGTCGGCATTGATCACGCGTTATCCCCGGCCGCCAACACACCGCAGGAAATCGAACGACGCCGAAGCCGCGCACGCTGCCATGATTGGGATACGCTCGTGCACGACATTGCGAAGCTATTCAATGCGCGACTGGGGCTCGCTCCCTTGGGCGACGATGTCACCGAAACGAAGTAAGCGCCCGATGAGCCAAACGCGATTTATCTGATTAGTTTGGCTGCAGGCTGTGACGTTTGACAGCGGAGCAAAGCGATGGAAGAAGCGGGTGGTGTGGAACTGACGGAACGTCAATGCTATTGGCTGGAGCAGATCAAAGCTTGTGAGGCCTCGGAAGAAAGCGTTTCGGCGTATGCGGCGTGACAAGGCTTTCGGGTTCGTGCGATGTATGCCGGCAAGAAAGTGCTGGTGAAAAAGAAGGAATATATATTTCAAATGTTACGTGAGTGAAACAGGGGACGACCGGTCTCATCGGCGCGAGCTCTTGGGCAGACAAAAATCGAGAACAGATATCGTATCGCAAGCTTGAGATGCAGAGGCTTTAGTTCTCCGCTGAGATACTTATAAGCTGCACTGTGGTCGGGCCGTTTATTGACACCGCACAACGAATCAGCCAGGCCAACGGGTGCTCCGCCAATTCAACGGCATTGGTCAGGTGCAGGTTGGTCGCCCCACTTCCGGGGGCAACAATGCCTCGATCCGCTGCATGACATCCAGCCGGTGCACCAGGTCGTTGACGTAATCGAGTTTGTCCGTCTCCAGAACAAGCACTTCGCTCAGTCGATACGATTCGATCCACTGTCCGTACAGGCGCTCGAGTCGCTTAAGGTAGGCATCCGGAACGTCCTGCTCCATAGTGCGACCTCGCAGGCGAATTCGTTTGCGCAGTGTGCGTAGCGAGCAGCGCAGGAAAATCAGCAGGTCCGGCGGACGAATAGCTTGCAGAATCGACTGATAAAATTCCCGGTAAGTCTGCCAGTCCCGCTTGTCGATCCGTCGCAATTCGAACAAAGCCGTGGCAAAGACTTCGGCATCTTCAAAGATCGTGCGATCCAGAATTGAGATGCCCGGCGTGCGATCGAGCTGTTGGTGCAGCCTGAATTTATTTGACAGGAAATAGACTTGTGAATGAAATGCCCAGCGTCGCATGTCACGATAGAAATCCGGCAGATAGGGATTGTCGTCATTGGGTTCATAAAAGGGCGCTATCCCGTAGGTCCGGCTGAGGAATTCAACCAGGGTCGACTTGCCGCTGCCCATATTTCCCGCAATCGCAATGCTACGCCGCTGCATGTCCGCACTAACGGAGCCCAGAACAGGCGTCTTCGTTAGGACATTGGCGTCAGCCTCGCCCGCGCCACGGTCACTCCGCATCGAAAACCATTTTGCCGCCGACGATGGTTTTCACGACGGTGACATCCTTGATGTCGTCCGGATCCATGGTCAGTAGATTGTCGGAAAGAACCACAAGGTCCGCCAGTTTGCCGACTGTTATCGTGCCCTTGATGTCCTCTTCAAAGGCTGCGAACGCCGTATTCAGGGTGTAGGCGCGTATTGCTTCCTCGACGGTCAGCTTTTCCTCGGGAAACCAGCCACCCTCCGGTTGCCCGGACATCGTTTTGCGGGTCACAGCCGCGTAAATGCCTAACATCGGGTTCAGGTAGTAGCGGGATGCATTCGTACCCGGCGAGTCCGACCCGAAACTGAGTACGGCACCGGAATCCCAGAGGCGGCGAAATGCATAGGCGCCCCGCGAACGCTCACGCCCGATGCGCTCTTCCATCCAGCGCATGTCATCCGACGTATGGTACGGTTGTACCTCGGCAACGATATTCATCTCGCCGCCCCGTGCGATGTCACGGTCAGTCATGACCTGCGCATGAACGAGGCGAAAACGCCGGTCTTTCTCGCCGTTCTTGGCGATGATGCGCTCTAGCATGTCCATCAGGTAGCCGTTGGCTTCATCGCCGATCGCATGCACGGTCAGCTGGATACCGGCAGCGTCCGCCTGCAACGCCAGACGCTCGAGTCGACTCTGCATGTCTTCCGGGTTGTCGGGACTGCGTTCGAAGGGAAACATGATATCGCGCCAGATCCCGCGGCTCGACGGGTTATGGGTATACGGTTCGTAAAAGCGTGCTGAACTGTTGCCCATGATGCCGTCGATCCATGCTTTTACGGCACCGAATCGAATCCATTCGTCACCAAAGCCAACACGAATTCCGAGGCTGGCCATCGATTCCCATTTATCCAGCGGGGCGCGGTAGCGAACCCTGGCGGTCATTAGACCTTTGCCCCGCAGCTCACGGTAGATATCGACCTGGATTGGGGCAGAGGTCACGTCGGAATAGCTGGTGACGCCGACTTTGCCCATTTGCTCCCAGGCGCGCAGTGTTTCCTGTACGCGTTGATCCCGTGACGGCTCCGGGATCAGTGGATCGAACAAGGCCCGTACGTTATCGCGCACAAGGACGGTTGACTCGACCGCGCCGGATACAGGGTTAAAGAGTGCTCCGGTTGGCACACCGCGGCTATCGCGCTCGACGGCAATGCCGTCCGGATCCGCCAAGCCCGCCCGGATACCGGCGATGTCGAGCGCGGCGCTGTTGGCCAGGTACACCTTGCGATCGAAGCGCCGCACGAGAACCGGACGATCGCCCGTGAATCCGTCGATCATGCCTTTGTTCGGCAGGAACAGGTTTCCGTAGAGATCGTCCGGGTTGACCTCCCGGCCCGCTTCCGCCACGTCACCCTGAGCCCAGGTCTCGTAGGCCGACCAGTCGCCGCCGGTGATCCATGTCCCTGGTGCATAACGCTCGTGCACATCCCGTACGCGGGCAACAAAATTACGTTCGTCCGCGACGTCGAGAAGATTGAGGCCATACAACAGCTGCCCGGTACTCTCGAAGTGGACGTGATTGTCGTTGAACCCGGGAACGACCAGTCGACCTCCCAGATCGATGATTCGGGTCGTGGGGCCGACATGCGCGGACGCGCCGTCGTTACTGCCTACAAAGACGATCGAAGCACCCGTTATGGCAATTGCTTCGGCGCGTGGCAGATCATCGTCTACCGTCCAGACGATGCCGTTCCTGAGCACCAGATCCGCATCGGCCGCTATCGCAACTGGCTGGAATGCAGCGAGTACCGAAACAGCGACCGCCGCGGCCAAATAGTTCATGAATCGCATCGCATCCCCCATCTGTTATCTGCTTGTTCGATTGGAGCACACGGTATTAGCCCGATCAATCGCGTGTCGCCGGCAACCGGCCGCCCGTTTCCCTGGGTAATTATCGTGCGTTTGACGGCGAGTTGCATCCATTGCAGTATGAGAGCCACGCAAACAGGTAGATGCACCAGGAACTGACCCAATATTCCCGGTACCACACACTACCAATGAAAGGCTGTCTCCAGAGTTAATGATATGACTCGAAAGCAGGACAAATCTGATGGTTTTCTGTTGCCGAATGTCCCGACCTGCATCGTTGCCTGCAGCGCTGCCGAAGCGCGGCTTTTTCTGACCGACAAGCGTTTCGGCCCGTGGACCGTTCTCGAAACCTTCAAGAATCCTGACGCAACTTTGCGCGAACAGGATTACAACAGCGATACGCCGGGACGATCTTTCGACAGGCTCGGACGAGGTCGACACGCAATGTCGCCGGAAGTGTCCGCCCGGCAACACGATCTGCTGACATTTGCCCAGGAAATTGCTCAGTATCTCTCCAAGTCGCACGCGGCCGGCCAGTTCAACAAACTGGTGTTGGTTGCAGAACCTACCTTTCTCGGCTATCTGCGACGCAAGCTTTCTGCAGCGCTTAAGCGCGAACTATGTTGTGAGGTCCCCAAGAACCCGACAGAATTCGACCAGGAGCGACTTCGCACGCTTTTCAGTTGAGGAAGTAATGACAGACTCACATACGATCCTGGTGGTGGTTGAAACTGATATCGATCCCCAACCGGTTGTCGCGCGTACCGGCTGGCTCGCGAGCGTTACCAACAGCAAGGTCGTACTGTTACTTTGTGATACGGATGCAAATACTCTCGCGCAAAGTTTCATCCTGACCAGTGAAGCAAAAGATATTGCGACGACTATCCGCCGGGCGCAGAGAGAACTGCTTGATGACCTGACCCGTCCGTTACGCGAGTCGGGAGTAACGGTCACTGCGGAAGTGCTGGAAGAGCGACCGATTGCCGATGCCGTAGTGCAACGCGCACTCGAATTGAACCCGTGGCTGGTCGTCAAAGGCACGCAATATCACAGCCAGGCCAAACGAGCCGTCTTCGTCGATACTGACTGGCAGCTTATCCGCAGTTGCCCCTATGCGTTGTGGCTGGTCAAACCGCACGAGATCGCCAAAACGCCGGTCATCGTTGCCGCAGTCGATCCGGCCCATAGGGACGACAAGTCGGCGAGCCTCGACCAGAAGATTATCGAAAATGCCATGGACGTCGCTGGCAAATCCGATGGGCAGGTGCTGCTACTGCATGCATTTGAGGCCTTGACAGGCATCGGCGCGGAAGCGACACGAACTTTCAAGCCCATTCGCCTGCCCGCGAACGAAATAAGTGACAACTTGAAGCGTAGGCGGCGACAGAAACTCGATGCGCTTGCCAAGGCGAACGGCATCGATTCTGTGTATACCCATCTCGTGGAGGGCAATCCGCGCGACGCTTTGCCCTTCTTCGCGCGCGAACGAAAAGCCGACCTGGTGGTCATGGGCGCGATCGCCCGCTGGGGGCTTGCACGCAAGATTATCGGTAATACGGCAGAGAAAGTGCTCGACGACCTGCCGTGCGACATTCTGATCGTCCGGCTCGACGATGCGTGAAGTGCGTCGGCAGCATTCGTACCGGCACCCTTCGCGACGATTCCCCATCGGCTGCTCGGACAGCTACTCGAGAATACCTTCGAGTCCCAGGAAGAACGCATAGTAGAGCGCGGTGTCCTCCAGGCTGTTGAAGCGGCCGGTCTTGCCACTATGCCCGGCCTGCAAGTCCGTTTTCAACAGCAGCTGGTGATCGTCTGTCTTGAGTTCCCGCAGCTTTGCCACCCATTTGGCCGGTTCCCAGTACTGCACCTGTGAATCGTGCAGGCCGGTCGTCACGAGCATGTGCGGGTAGTCCTGCGCTCGGACATTGTCGTACGGCGAATAGGACAGCATATAGTCGTAGAATTCCTTTTCTGCCGGATTTCCCCACTCATCCCACTCACCGGCTGTCAATGGAATGCTGTCGTCCAGCATCGTGGTAATAACGTCGACGAACGGTACGGCAGCAGAAACACCGTTGTACAATTCAGGCGCCATATTGACCACCGCTCCCATCAGCAATCCGCCGGCACTTCCGCCTCGCGCGTACAAATGCTCCGGCGATGTATAACCCTCTGCAATCAGGTACCGACTGACGTCGATAAAATCGGTGAAGGTATTCTTCTTGCTGAGTTGTCTTCCCCCGTAGTACCACTCGCGACCAAGCAACGATCCACCGCGAACGTGAGCGATGGCAAAAATAAACCCGCGATCCAGAAGGCTCAGCAGATCGGGATCAAAATCGGGATCAATAATTGCGCCGTACGAGCCATAGCCGTACTGCAGCAGCGGGTTGCGGCCATTCTTTTGCATACCCTTGCGATAGACAAGCGATACCGGAACAAGCGTCCCGTCGCTGGCTGGCGCCATAATGCGCTCCGCCTGATAATTACTGCGGTCAAAGCCCCCGGGAATCTCTTCCTCCCGGATCAGTCGATGTTCCCGCGCGTGTAAATCGAAATCGTACGTAGATTCCGGCGTAGTCAGCGACTCGTAGATGTAACGCAGCGTGTTCGTATCGTACTCATAGTTGTCATCAGTATAGGCGGTATACACGGCCTCATCGAAGACCAGCTCGTACGATTCGCCATCATTGCGATCAATGACCTCAATCTGTGTCATTCCATTGCGCAACAGGCTTACTGCGATATGCGACTTGAAAACGTCAAATCCTTCAATCAAGACGTCGTCGCGATGCGGCAGGAATACTTGCCAGTTCTCACGTGCAGTGGCCTCGAGCGGAGCCTTGAGAATCTGGAAATTTGTTGCACCATCATTGCTTAAAATAAAGAAACTATCCGCGCCATCGGTAACATAGTATTCGTGCTCACCCTCTCTTGGTGCAAACAGGCGCGGAACTTCCTCCGGAGAATCCGCCGGCAGGTACCGCACCTCGGTGGATACTGTTTCGGCGCTGGTGAGGTATATGTATTTACCTGACAGGGACTTCTCGACGAACAGTGAATTCGTCTCTTTGTTCTCCGCGTAGACCAGGTCGTGCGCGGTTGAGCCCAGTCGATGGCGGTAGACCTGATACCAGCGCAAAGTTTCCGGGTGTTGTTTTGTGTAAAAAATTGTACGACTGTCATTGGCCCATTCAATATTGGCCGTGACATTGTCGATCGAACCAGGTAATGCCTTGCCGGTTTCGAGATCCAGAAAATGTATTGTGTAAATTCGTCGCCCCTGCGTATCCAGCGCAAACGCTGCCTTGCTGTGATCCGGACTTACCGAAAAGCCGCGTACCGCGTAATACTCCTGACCTTCGGCACCTGCGTTGACATCCAGCAGAACCTCCTCTGGCGCTTCCAGTGAACCTTTGCGACGACAATAGATCGGGTACTCATGTCCTTCCGCGTAACGGTAGTAATAATAGTACTCGCCCTCCTTGTAGGGCACTGACATGTCATCCGGCTTGATACGCGATTTCATTTCCGCGATAAGAGTGTTCTGTAACCCGGCAAGTGGGGCAAGCTGCTTTTCGGTGTAGGCATTCTCGGCCTCGAGATAGGCGATCACCTCCGGGTTGTCGCGGTCGTTCAGCCAGAAGTAATTGTCGACTCGGGAATCCCCGTGGATTTCCAGCCGTTCCGGTCGCTTTTCCGGCTCAGGCGGCCCCGCCTCGTCATTCGCACATGCCGCCAGAATTGCCATAGTCGAAAATATTGAAAATAAAGTAAATTTCATGTTTATCCGTTCAGAATGGATGAACTGACATGGCGCATTATCGACCGTTTACGGACAATGTCTACAGCGCTCGTGCCCCTGACCTGGATAATCCCGGTCAATCTGGAGGCCGCGAAAGGGCAGGATTCGCGCCGGTCTCAGCGGCGGGTGATCAGCTCGCTGCAAGAACAGCTCGGGTTACGCTCTTTCGAGAGTTCGAAGAGACTCGTGCATACTTTCACGGTTCCCGCCGGGCAGTACCCTGAATTCACCGAGGTTCGCGACGACATTACGCCATTGGATGCGCAGCCAGACAGGCTCATGGCAAGCAACAGGATTATCGACTTTTTGACGAACATGTCGAAAGCCTACTCCTCGGACCGCCGGCAGCGCGTGACAGGAATCACAAGCCGGTTCGGGGATGACAGAATTAACCATTTCGTAACAAAAGTGTCAGCGAAATGTCATGGAGGGAGTGTAGCAGACGACGGCTTGCCAGGCGCCGTATACAGGGCGCAGTCCGCGAAAATTAATGTACTCGAAACCTTCGGGAGGGACGCGGCTGCAGCAGGGAGTGGCGCTCGTCTCGGTCTCGGCCGGGAGAATCCTTAGGTGGTGATTGATTTCCTTATCCCGAAACCGGGTGGCATTCGCCGCCAGGATGTTCAGTCGCGGGCGCGGAGTGCTTCCTGGCGGGCGGCTTCGAACTCGTCTCCAGGGTTCCATTCCGGCATGTCGTCGGCGTTGGCGATCGCCAGCCCGGTCCAGAACCCGAGCACGGCATCTTCGATCATGCCATCAAAGTTCCAGCTGTCGTCGAATTCATCGCTTGGCTGGTGATAGTGCACATCCGTCCATTGATTGACCTGCTCTTTACCCCACTCCGCCGGTCGATCGACGAACTCCGTGCCGGTATCGAGGTACATGGCCGGGACGCCGATCTTGGCAAAGCTGAACTGGTCTGAACGATAGAAATAGCCGCGGTCGGCAAACTGATCGGCCTTGACTACTCTGCCCTGCTCATCCGCGATAGCCTCAACGATCGCATCGATGGACGACTTGCCCAGACCAATGAACGTGACGTCATGCGTATGTCCCCAGATATTGCCACCGTCGTAATTCAGGTTGGCAGCAATGTTGCCGGGCGCAAACGTCGGATTCTCGGCGTAATACTTCGAACCGAGCAGCCCCTGCTCTTCCGCACCGACAAATGCAAACAGTATGGTGCGCCGCGGGGCTACCGGCAGCGCCTTAATGGCCTTGGCGATGGCGATTAACTGTGCGACGCCGGACGCGTTGTCCAGCGCGCCATTGTAGATGCTGTCACCCGCATCATTCGGTGTGCCGATTCCCAGATGATCATGATGTGCCGTGTAGATAACCGCCTCGTCCTTCAGCTCTGGATCGCTACCCGGAATGAGCCCGAGTACATTGGCCGTCTCCACCCGGTCGAGGGTAACGTCCATGCCGATGGAGGTTTCAATACCCAGCGGCACCGGTTGGAAATCACGGTTATCCGCTGCCGTCTGCAGCTCTGCGAGGTCATACCCGGCCATTTCGATGAGCGCGCGAGCAGAGTCTTCCGTTACCCATGCCTCTATCTTCGTTCTCGGTTCATCGCCGGCCGGCAGTTCGAATTGTTCTCCTGTCCATGACGTCTGCACGACCTGAAAGGGATAGCCCGCCGACGGCGAGGTATGGATGATAATGGCGCCGGCGGCGCCCTGGCGAGCTGCACTCAGGTACTTGTAGTCCCAACGGCCGTACCAGAGGCGAGTTTCGCCGGCAAAAAGTTCCGGATCCCAGGACGGGTCGTTATTCATCATGACAAGAATTTTGCCGGTGAGGTCCTGGCCCTTGAAGTCATCCCAGTCATACTCCGGTGCCTGTATCCCGTAGCCGACGAAAACCAGTTCTGCCTTCTCGACATCGACGCGTTCCTGCTGGACGCCGCTCGAAATAATGAACTGGTCCCACTGCTGCAACGTCAACGAACGGTCGTCTTTCTGAAATGTCCATTCGTCAGGCTGCCCGGTGTTTACACTAACCAGCTCGAACGGCTGCTGCCAACTGCCATCGACGGCGCCTGGCTGCAAGCCGATGTCACCTAACTCTTTAATCAGGTAATCCCGGGCCGCTACATCCCCCCGGGTGCCGGGGCCACGTCCCTCATAGCTGTCACCAGCTAGCTCGACGATATGCCGACGCATGAGAACTGCCGTGATCTCCCCGGCCGCTCGTTCCGCGGCGGGGTTACCCTGTCCGGCGCGCTCGTGAGATTCAATATCCCTGTCGCTTATGGCGGTATCGCCGGAAGGTGGCGCGTCTTTGCCGCCGCAAGCGGCGAACACCGATAGCAGGAGGAAGCAGGAAACGAGCTGCAGAATCCGATAGTTCACTTTTGTTCTCGCAATCAGTTCGGGTGTACGCAGGCTACCACAGCTCTGTGCCCGGTTTCTCGGCCTGTCAGGGTCGGAAAGTGTCCTCCCGGAAGTGCGGCCGACTCATCAGCATTTGCACAACACCGGTTGCTCTCTCGAGAAACGCGCCCTCGCAATAGCTGAGGTAGTAGTGCCATAGCCGTATGAATTCATCCGAATAGCCGAGATAGCGCACATCGTCAATGACCTTGAACATGCGTTCACGCCAGTGAGCAAGCGTTTTCGCATAGCTCGTAGCGAAATCCTCGACATGCGTCACGCGCATATCGGTCTCGCGCGTCAGCGTTTCCAGTATCGCGGTCACAGACGGCAGGCAGCCACCGGGGAAGATATAACGCTGAATGAAATCGACCGACTTCCTGGCCTGCTCATAGCGTTGATCCGCAATAGTAATCGACTGCAGTAACATCAGGCCATCCGGCTTCAGCAGGTCGGCGCACTTCCTGAAGAAAGTACCGTGATAACGGTGCCCGACAGCTTCGACCATTTCGATGGACACGAGTTTGTCGAAGGTTCCTTGCAGATCACGATAGTCATCGAGCAGGAGTGTGACACGGTTGCCGAGTCCATGCTCCTCGACCTGGGCACACGCGTACTCATATTGACTCTTAGAAATTGTCGTCGTTGTCACCCGACAACCGAAATATTTGGCCGCATGAATAGCAAATCCGCCCCACCCCGTACCAATTTCGATCACCTCGTCACCATCCGTCAACTGCAACTTCCGGCAGATTCGGTCCAGCTTGGCGTGCGATGCTTCATCCAGCGTCATTTCCGGTCGCTCAAAAACCGCGGACGAATACATCATTCGCTGGTCGAGCCACAGTGAGAAGAAGTCGTTGCCCAGATCGTAATGCGCGGAAATGTTCCGGTGACTCCCCTTTCGAGTGTTCCGATTCACCCAGTGGAACAATTTCTGTATTGGGCGGGTCAAACGCGCTGTGCCGGACTCCATACCTTCCATTACCGGCCGGTTACGTAACAGGATTTGCACGACCTTGGTGAGATCGTCGCAGCTCCAGTATCCGAGCATGAATGCTTCGCCGGCGCCGATCGTCCCGCCAAATACCACTTCGCTGTAAAACCGCGAATCAAGCACACGCACGGTTGCGCACAGCTGAGACTTGTTCTCGGGTTCGCCGAAATGCTCGGTTATTCCCCCGTCAATGATCGCCAGCGAACCGTAGCGTATCGTACGGAGACGCCGAAACACCGAATGTCGTGCAAAGCGGTCAAGTCGAGCGGGTTTCGGTGTCCTGGTAAGATACCTTTCGGACGAAATCGATACTTCTTTCATGGTAGTTCCGATAATTCTGTTGAACCCTTCCTCGGGTGTTCATAAACCGGGCATCGCTTTAGCCACAAAATCAGGGCTTGCCAGTGGATGGCTACAATGACTTTCAGTGTCATCAGCGGATAGGCAGCCAACACTCGTGCAAGCGCGCTCGACGTAATTTCCTTACGAGCGAGATTCATCGAAGCATCAAAAAATCGCTCACCATTCCTTGAAGTCGCCATGAATACCGTCAGCCTCTCCGCGGGCTCCGTAAAGTACCAGTCATAGTCGACGTCCATTTCGATGAATGGTGAAACGTGCATCTCCTTGGCGGGACAGAATTGCCGCGCCGGGCCACTCGCAATGCTTTCTTTGTACGGCAACACGTAGCAGTGCTGTTCGCCCCAGGGCGTATTGTTTACCTCGGCGACAACTACTTCGATCTCTTCTGTGTGTTCGCTGAAGCAGTAGTAGAAACTGACGGGGTTAAAGCAATAGCCGAAATAGCTGAGATGGGTCAGCAATCGGATAGGTCCCCGAAGTTCGATGCCGGTGCGACGCGTCACCAGGCGGCGAACCGACAGATCCAGTGGTTCGTCATCAGGACCGAGGTGGTCCGAGCGGCGAAATCGCGCGAGGGCCGGTCCGGATGCCGACCAAAGCCATCGCCGTGAGAAAAGTGCCGGGATCTCCGCCAGATCCAGGTACATCATGAACATCCGATACTGAAAGCGATGCGACACCGGCAAACGCCGGGAGTGCTTAACTCGCCCTTCGAAAATGCAGCTTTTCACGAGCCGTCGCCTCCTCGAAGTGCCGGATTGCCGCGAGCGCGCTGACCACTCCATCCTCATGAAAACCATTCCGCCAATAAGCGCCACAAAAAAAGGTCCGCCCGGCATTGAGCGCTGCATGACTAGCCTGAGCCTCTATGGACTCCCGCCGGAAAACCGGATGATCGTAACTGAATCGTCGAATGATTTTCGTCGGATCGATACGATCGCTGTAGTTCAACGTTACACAGTATTGCGTAGCGCCTGGCAGACTCTGCAACAGGTTCATGTTGTAGGTGACAGCGACTTCCTCGCGGCCATCAACGGGAATATGATAATTCCAGGCGGCCCAGGCACGCCGGCGCTTGGGCAGTACCTTTTCATCCGTGTGCAACACCGCCTCATTTATTTGATAGGGCATCGCCGAAAGCACCGTCTTCTCAAGCTCAGTCGGGTCCGCCAACATTGCCAAAGCCTGGTCGCTGTGGGTAGCGACAAACACATGATCGAACTGCACAGGATCATGATTCCTGGCTTTGACAATTACTGCATCCCGCCGGCGTCGAATCCACTGCACCGGTGTTGCGAGCTTTATGCGATCACGAAAGCCATGTACCAGTTTATCCACGTACTGCCGTGACCCGCCGCTCACAACACGCCATTGCGGTCG
>JBGTHC010000064.1:0-28011 GCA_041746375.1 Woeseiaceae bacterium | reverse complement strand
CGAAGAGCGCATCGTTCTGAATTACGGATGACTGATGCGCTGATAACAGTGGCTCCATCTCACTCTGGATTTCACGATACTCCGGCGTAGACAGATTGGATCTCCAGATCAGGTAATACATCCTGACGCGATCGAACACCGAACCCTTGCGCTCCAGTGCAAGAATCGTGTTTTCAAAGGTCGCCGGTTCGTCGGTGCTGACGATCGCGCCGATCTCGGCAAGCCTGAGCTCCATGGCTTGCGTGAGGGCGGGCCGCAGATCCGCCAGGTTCATCTTGTCGAAAGCCGGCACACCGCCGTACGGGCCGGTCCACTCGGCCAGCAGCGTGTTCTGCATGGAATCCTCCGTAGCAGCCTTACCTCTTGTGTCCGCCACATCTGGCGTTTCAGTCTCAGTGCAGCCAAGGGACAGGACGGCGACTGCAATTACCAGCGATCTCATTGCTGTATTCATCTGGGCTGTATTCATCTCGGCTGTATTCATCTCGTTTCGCACCTTTGTGCGGATTCTCTCGCCGCGCTCGCCGCGTGATGAGTTATTGACCGCTACGGTTACAAATTAATTCCCTGTCAATCCGCGAACGGTAGCGACCCGTTGTTCCACGAAGCGCAGCTTGGCGATCGTCAGTTCTTTCAGAATGAACGGATAGGCCCGGTTGAGGCCGAGGCTGCGGCAGATTTCGTTGATGCCGACGGACTCGACCAGCCAGCGATCGATCCAGTCGCCGTCCGAGGGGTTTTGCATCACCCAGTCGATCGTCTCCAGCGTATCGGTGATATGCAGGTAATGCGCAAAGATCTCTGCCCAATCCTCCCAGGGATGCGATGACGCATAGGCACTTACATACAGGTTTTCCCAGTCGGGGTGCGGGCCAGACTCATAGTGGCGCCGCATGGCCGCCGCATAGTCCGTGTTCGGATCCCCGAACAGGTCGATGAATTCCGCTGTCGCGCCGGCAGTGAGGTAATCGAAAAAATAATGTCCTGATTCGTGGCGAAAATGGCCGAGCAGCGTGCGGTACCGCTCCTGCATCGACTGCCGCATCTTGTTGCGAGCGATCGTGTCCGCCTCGGCAACATTGATCGTGATGATGCCCTTACTATGCCCGGTCGACACAAATTCATGCGGTGCGTTCGGATTACGCCGTTTGTCTTCGAGAAAATGAAACCGCAGGTCGTTACGCTGGCCGTTCGCCGTCATTGGCAATTCAAGCGACAGCAGCGAGTACAGCAGCCGGCGCTTGGCGCTCTCCAGGCGATACCATAATTGCCGGTTGCCTGGCACACCGAGATCGGGTATGACTGCGTTCATCGCGCAGGACTTACAGAATCCCGGCTGGCCGTCCGCAAACCAGTTGCAGATGTCGTATTCGATGCGATTGCGACAATGCCATAGTTCACGCCCGGAAGAATCGGTGAGCGTGCTGTCGCCAACATGGTCGACAGCAATCATCCGCATGGTTAGCGTATCGAAGCCCAGCTCCTTGCGGCAAGCTGTGCATTCGCTGTTATCGAAATAGACGTAAGCGCCGCAAGAACAATTAAATCGTTTCACTCGTCTTTCCCTAAACGAAACCAGTTGTCCGCGACGGCATCATGCAGGCGGGCGATATCGGCTTGCAATCGGTCGATCAACTCGTGCAGATCGTTGCTGGATAGTGATGCCGTGTCGATATTCAGCAAGCGCTTGCGCAAGCGCGCGATCGACTTCATCGGCGCCTCGTTCCGCGGCAACGATTCGAGCGTAGCAGCAATCTGGTCGATGCAGTGCGTTACCGAGCGTGGAAATAGCCTGTCCTCGACCAGGAAGCGGATCACATCCGGCGCCAGGATGCGCCGCCGCACGTATTGACGGTACATCTGGTAGCCGCTGACGCTCTTTAGCACGGCAACCCAAAGGCTCAACCGCAAAGGCTCAAGTTCGCGGCGCCCCGACATAAGCATGGCAGCGGCCGTGTCGATAGTGCGTGTCGTCATGTCTGCGCGTTCAAGGTGTCGGCCTGCGCGCATGAACTGATGCGCCGTGCTGTGGCTCATCGTGCCGGCCAGCAAGCCGTTCATCTGCTGGCAGCCTTCGACGACACCGGACAGAAACTGGTGCAGATTGCCGCCGGGCGCAACGGTAACCTCCGCATCGCGGGTCGCCAGGTAAAGCTTGTTGATCGTGAGCCAGGCTTCCGTCGGCAGGACATCGCGCGCTGTCCGCGCGTTCTCGCGCGCCGCTGCCAGCGATGCGATGAGCGAAGACGAATTGTCGCGGCGTGCTATGAGGAGTTCGATTGCCTGCGTATCCGTGTGCAGATCATCGGCACCGGCCGATGCCGGATCCACGTCGATTATCTTGAGGATTTCCGACCAGCCAAGCAGTGACGAGCGCGGCAGGTCGAGAAACAGCTTGCCGAAGACGTTGCACAGGCGTGCCAGGTTCTCGGTACGCTCAAGATAGCGCGCCAGCCAATAGGTTCGCTCTGCCACCCGCGCCAGCATCGTCAGTTACCTGTCACCCAGGTGTCCTTGCTGCCACCGCCCTGCGACGAATTGACGACGAGGGAACCCTGCCGCAGTGCCACCCGGGTCAGACCACCGGGCGTCACGTAACTGCTCTTGCCCTGCAGTATGAAAGGCCGCAGGTCAACATGACGCGGTTCTATCGAATCCCTCACCAGTGTAGGCACCGTCGACAGGCTGAGCGTGGGTTGCGCGATGTAGTTGCGTGGATTGTTCTCGATCAGGCCACAAAACTCCTGGCGCTGTGCGGTCGTGGCATGCGGCCCGATCAACATGCCGTACCCGCCGGACTCGCTGGCGGGTTTCACGACCAGCTTGTCGAGGTTGCCGAGCACGTACTTGCGGTGCTTGTCGTCCGAGCACAACCAGGTTTCGACGTTCGGCAATATCGCATCCTCGCCCAGATAGTAGCGAATCATCTCCGGCACGAACGCGTATACGACCTTGTCATCGGCAACGCCGGTACCTGGCGCATTGGCGAGGGCAACCTTGCCGGCGCGCCAGGCGCGCACAAGGCCGCGCACGCCGAGCAGGGAATCGGCGCGGAATGCGTCCGGGTCGAGAAACTCGGCGTTGACGCGGGAATAAATGACATCCACGCGCACCAGACCATCGACGGTCTTCATGTGCACGCAGTCGTCGTCAGTTACTACGAGGTCGGCGCCTTCAACCAGTTCAGCGCCCATTTTTTGCGCGAGATACGAATGTTCGAAATATGCCGAGTTGAATATGCCCGGGGTCAACACCACGATCTCGGGTTCGTCGCCGGGTCGTGGTGACAGGGAAGCCAGCATGTCGTACAGCGCGGAGGTGTAATCCTCGACCGGTTGAATATCCCGGCCAGCAAATAACTCCGCGAATATCTGTTTCATGACGATACGGTTCTCGATCATGTAAGAAACGCCGGACGGCACGCGCAGGTTGTCTTCCAGTACGTAAAGCGTGCCATCGGCATCGCGCACAAGATCACTACCGCAGATGTGTGCCCATACGCCGTGTATCGGGTTCGCGCCGACACAGGCAGCAAGTCGCGCTCCGGAGGTCTCGACAACCCAACGCGGCACGATGCCATCCTTGACGATGCGCTGTTCGTGGTAGATATCGTCGATAAAACGGTTCAGTGCAGTGAGTCGCTGGATCAGGCCGATCTCTGTGCGTTGCCATTCGACTGCGGACAGCGTGCGCGGTATGACATCGAACGGCCAGGCGCGATCGATGTTTTCGCCCTCGGAATACACGGTGAAGGTAATTCCCATCTCCATGATGGCGCGCTCTGCGGCTTCCTGGCGTCGCCGCATTTCGTCCACCGACAGCGACAACAGGTGACGTGCCAGGTTGCTTGCCGATGCGCGCACCTGCCCGTCCGGACCAATCATCTCGTCGTAGTGGCGGGGTGCGTCGAAACCGCGCCAAAATGTTTGCAACGAGCTGCCTTGTGACACTGAACGGTTACTCCAGCGTGATGTCGAATGCATGTCGGTACTCGGCTTGTTGAAAATAACATGTATCGCGTCGGAGCGTTGCGGGTAAGCGACAGCCGATTTCGTACGTTGCGGTCATCCTTCTGGTAGATTCCCACATTCAAGAGATCCAACGACGACGACCAGCGCATTTCTGCGAAGGAGCACAAACGTTGACCACAACTCCCTCTCTCACTCGACTGCTGGTGTGCGCTGTTGCAAGCGTGCTTCTGCTCGGCCGATTGTCCGTCGCTGCTGCCCAGATAGCCGAGGATGCGCCCATCGTCCAGCCTGGCGCTCCTGGAGAATCGTCGCGCACACTCAGTGCCGAGGAGGCGCTCGAGATTGCCAATACGAGCTACTCGCCCGCCGACGTGCGCTTTATGCAGGACATGATTCCGCACCATCACCAGGCTTTGCAGATAGCTGCGCTGGCGGGCGAGCGCACAAACCGGCCGGAGCTGATCGATCTGGCGGGGCGCGTCAATGCGTCACAGGAGGACGAGATCGCGTTCATGCAGCAGTGGTTGCGTGCGCGCGGCGAGCGCGTTCCGGATCCGACTGCCCATGACCAAATGCACGCCACCCACGCCATGGCCGGCATGGCAACGGCCGAACAGATGGCGGAACTGGCCCGATCGGAGGGTACGGATTTCGATCGGCTGTTCCTCACACTGATGATTTCGCATCACGAAGGCGCGGTCCGGATGGTCGAGGAACTGCTCGAGCAGCCGGGAACGGCGTACGACCCGGTGCTGTACGAGTTCACGACGGACGTCACCAACGACCAGACCACAGAAATCGAGCGCATGAATGCGCTGCTCGTCGGACTGTCGACTGACCCGCGTTCCAGCTTGACGGGGGGCCTGCTCGATGCCGGTCAGGCGAGTCGTAACATGCAGCTTCTGGCATCGTTGCAACGACCGGCCGGCTTCTTTGACCCGCGCAATCCGGCGGAATTGCCGCAACACCTCCTGCAGCCGGGCGGCGACGAGCCTGCCGCAGAGCAGGAATCCGACGCGGAAATGAGAGCCGGTGAAGAACCCGAGAAACCAAAATATGACGAGGACGGGCGAGCACCGCTGCTCAGCTTCTCCAGCACCGACATTGCGTTCGCCGGCGACGTCATGGTGGCCGGCAGCTACCACGGCTTCAATATCTATCGCTTGCAGGACGACGGGATGCCGACGCTCCTGAGCTCCGTGGTATGCCCCGGCGGGCAGGGCGACGTCTCCATTGTCGGTGATCTCCTGCTGATGTCGGTGGAAGAGTTGCGCGGGAGGCTCGACTGCGGCCTGCAAGGGGTGAGCGAGGACGTCAGCGCGGAGCGGTTCCGCGGGCTGCGCATCTTCGATATCAGCGACCTGACACGGCCGGTGCAAGTCGGCGCGGTGCAGACTTGCCGTGGCTCGCACACGCACTCGGTCGTCGCCGGCCCGAATGACGACGGCAAAATTGTGGTCTACAACTCCGGCACCTCGACGGTGCGTGACGAAAAAGAGATGGAGGGTTGCATCGGGGAGATCCCGGGTGACGACCGGACTGCACTGTTTCGTATCGACGTCATCGAGATTCCGGTCGACGATCCGGCCAGCGCAAGCATCGTTGACAGCCCCGCCGTATTCAGCGATCCGGACACGGGCGTCCTGGCGGGCCTGTGGCGGGGTGGCGACCATGGTGACGCCACGCAGGAAACCTACCAGACCGACCAGTGCCACGACATCACCGTATTTCCAGAACAACAGATTGCCGCCGGCGCGTGCTCGGGTAACGGCATTATTTTCGATGTCTCGGATCCCTTGAACCCGAATCGGATCGACGACGTCGTCGACAATGGTTTTGCCTACTGGCATTCGGCGACCTTCAACAACGACGGAACGAAAGTCGTATTCACTGACGAATGGGGTGGGGGAACCCGCGCGCGTTGCCGCGCTTACGATCCGCTGACGTGGGGAGCAAACGCCTTCTACGATATCGTCGACAACAAGCTCGAGTTCCGCAGTCATTTCAAACTGCCGGCGCCGCAGGGCGAGCAGGAGAACTGCGTCGCGCACAACGGTTCGATTGTGCCGGTTCCGGGCCGTGACCTCTTTGTACAAGCCTGGTACCAGGGCGGTGTTTCCGTCATTGATTTCACCGACTCGGCAAACCCGGTCGAGATTGCGTACTTTGACCGCGGTCCGATCGACGCCGAAGACCTGATCTTCGGCGGTTACTGGTCGACCTATTGGTACCGCGGCAAAATCTACGGCACAGAGACGATGCGTGGACTGGACGTGCTGGCGCTCGTGCCGAGCGAGTACCTCACCGAGAACGAAATCGCCGCGGCGGAGGTCGCCGATCAGGGCGAGTTGTTCAATCCGCAGCAACAGTTCCGCGTTACCTGGCCGGCCGAGCCCGTCGTTGCGCGCGCGTATCTCGATCAGCTGAAGCGCAGCGATGCGCTGTCGACGTCGGTCGTGGCCGACCTCACCGCGGCGCTGGATACTGCGGCGTCGCGGCTTGAGGAGGGCGGGCGAGATCGGCAACTGGCCAGGAGATTGCAATCACTGGCAGCGGGCCTTGATGGAGGCGGCGGCGACGCCCTCACGACGAAGCGTCGCGCCGGATTAAGCGAAACGCTGAACGGGATTGCTACCCGACTGCGCTGACACAGCGGTCTACAGTTGTTCGTGGAATTGATAGGCCAGTGCATTGAACCAGCGCTGGCGCCACGGTGACGCGGCCAAATCGCGCGCCTCTATGCGGCGGGCATCTTTGAGGTCGCGTTCGAACGCCTGTTTGAGAACCGCGGCAATCTCTCTCGAGTCGATGCCGACGCTGAGCTCACCGTTCAGCTCAAGGGATCGTGCGTCCATGTTGGTTGAACCCACCAGCGACCAGCACTCATCGACCACAACAATTTTCTGGTGGCACAAGGTTGGCTGGTACTCGTAAACTTCGACACCTTCGTCCAGCAAGTTCCGGTACAGGTGACGCCCTGCCCGGGCGACAAACGGACTGTCGGTTTTACCGCCAGGCAACATCAGTTTCACACTGACGCCACGCGTGACCGCCTGTGTTATGCAGGCGAGCAAGCCGGCATCGGGCACGAAATAAGGATTCTGCAAAAGAATTTCCTTCCTGGCAGCAGCCGTGACCAGCCTGAAAATGAGGGCAACGTCGGAGAAACTGTCGTCCGGCGCACTGCTGATGATGTGCACGGTGTCATTGCCCGCTTTTTCTGCTTCTCGGAACGCCAGTGGCTCCAACGGAGCGCAATGTGTGGTCTCCAGCCAGTTCTGGAAAAATGCCTGCTGCAAACCACAGACGGCCGAGCCTCGCAACCTTACACCGGTATCGCGCCAGCAGCGGCTCCCGCTTTTTCCCCGATACCACTCATCGCCGATGCCGTGGCCGAAGCAATAGCCAACGGCGCCATCGACAATGAGTAACTTGCGATGCGTGCGGTGATTCATCTTCAGGACATTCCATGGCCGCAACGGCCGATAGATTGCCAGCTCGATTCCGCGCTGTCGGAGCCGGTCAAGGCGCTCGGCACTTGAGGCACTTGCGCCGACAGCGTCGATAAGCAATCGAACGGTCACACCCTGAGCTGCCTTGTCGCAGAGACGATCCGCAAATTCCTGCGCCAGAACTCCGTCCGACCAGACGAAAGTTTCGAAATGAATGCTCTCTTGCGCGGCATCTATATCCGCAAACATTGCGTCAAAGATGGCCGCATCCTGCAAAACGGAAATTTCGTTATCGCGGAACAGAACACTCCGTGTCAGACCGGCGATGACCGGTAGCAGCTCGCCGATGCCATGATTGCCGGGATTCGGCACCGCGAAATCGGGCGTATCCCGGCGCTTCAGGAGCACGAACGTGATCAGTGCTGCCACGGCCGTCGCCGCGATGCTCAACAACACGACCATACACGCTTCCTTTTTTAATCAGTGCTCTATCGAGTCGAGCTGCATTGGCTCCCGATCAATCCTGCATCAGGGTCATGAGAGCCACAACGGTCGATTCCACGCCCGCGCGCACGGCGGGTTCCGGGGAAATCCTGAACAGCGGCGAGTGGTGACTTGGCACCGGCGGGCCGCCCGCTTTGGCGCGCTCAAAGTCCTCCGCTGGTGTGCCGCCGATGGCCCAGTAGACGCTTGGGATCGAGGGATCCACGGTAAAGAAGGGAAAGTCTTCAGCACCCATGCCTTTGGTCGGAATGTCCACGACGGCGGCGTCACCCATGCTCTCGGACCATGCAATTTTCAGCCGCCGCGCCAGTGCGGCATCGTTGGTGGTTGGCGGTACGCTCTCCTCGGACACCGTTACTTCCGGAAGCTTGTCGTCCGGCAGTCCGGCAACACGTCCCATGTTAACGGCGATGCGTTCAATGCCTTCGAGCAGCAAGGTGCGTGTTTCCTCACTGGTGCTGCGAACAGTCAGCTGTAAATGCGCCCGGTCTGAAATGATGTTGTGCTTGGTGCCGGCAACGAATGAGCCGACTGTCACCACGCCGGGTTCGCGCGGCGCCAGTTCACGCGACACCAGCGTCTGCAGTGCCAGAACGATTTGCGCGCCGAGCACGATCGGGTCTTTTCCCGAATGCGGATGCGCACCGTGTGCGCCCACGCCGTGAATGACAATGTCGACGGTATCGGCGCCGGCGTATGGACTTCCCTCGGAGATATTGATGACACCCGCTACATCCTGTGACGAGACATGCAATGCCAGTACATAGTCCGGCGTGCCGAAGCGTTGCCAGACACCGTCATCTTTCATTGCTCGCGCGCCGAGTACACGCTCCTCCGCAGGCTGCACGAGCAGCATCAGCGTGCCGCGCCACTCGTCCTTGCGCGTGGCCATCTGCCTGGCGGTACCGACAAGGCTGGTGATGTGTACGTCGTGCCCGCAAGCGTGCATCACAGGAACGATGTTCCCTGTGATCGGGTCTTCCTGGGTCGCTTTCGACGCATTATCGAGACCGGATTTTTCCTCGACCGGCAGGCCGTCCATATCGGCGCGCATCATAACGAGCGGGCCGGCGCCGTTCTTCATGATAGCGACGACGCCGAGGCCACCGACATTCTGCGTGACGTCGAATCCGGCGTCCCGGAGCTCATGGGCCATGCGCGCTGCCGTCTTGTGTTCGACCAGCGACAATTCAGGATTGCGGTGAAAGTGATCGAAGAGATCGGCAAGGTAGCTGTCGTAATCCGACTTGACGTCGTCGTTAAGGTCGGCAGCAATCGAAAGCGGCGACAGCAGGCAAGCCATCGCGAACGAAATAAAGATTTTCATCGTTATCCTCGAATCAGGTTATAAGCAAATTAAAGCATAAAACGGCTTGAACCGACTGTCTGGGGCGATGTATATCGTTTGATTCTTTGACGCAACCACTTCCCAGCCCTGGACATCCAAGCTTTACAGGCACGTAGTTTCGATATTTCCGATCGGCGACGCGTGCCTGAAGTTGATTGAGGAGCTGTGCCATGCACGGAGATAAACGTCGTCGGCGCCTGGAACGTTCGGGAATCGGAGCGATACTTGCTTCGCTGCTTATCATCGCCGGTTGCGCAACGCCGCCTGTGGATCGCGAGTCCATGGAGTACACACGTATCGACGCGCAGAACAGGGCGGCCGACCGATACGAGTTGATGAAGCGCAAATGCCGGGCCGCCGGCGGAGTTATGCTTGTCCAGGGTGACTGGAGCAAAATCAAGTCCAAATCGAGAGACATAAAATTGGCAAGGTGTGGTACCAGAGTCGACTACGCTATCTGGTAACGGGTGCACGCAATCGCGTTAATGAGATAGAACCGAATTAATGTTCGTTCGGCTGTCAATGCCTCAATGAAATCGGTTCGGTGCCTTTCCTTACAGCCTGTCTTTTATGCCGTAGTAAAGCATGCCGAGCGATACCATATGACGTCCGAAGCGTGTGACGCCTGGTATTGGCTTCGATTTTAACCGGGCGAAGACATCGAATCGTTCCAGTGTTCCAGCGATTGCCTCGGCAAGAACTTCGCCGGCAAGATGCGTGACGTTGACGCCATGGCCTGAATAGCCCTGCGAAAAATACACGTTCGGCGCCAGACGGCCGAGTTGCGGCACACGGTTCATGGGTACTGCGATAGTGCCGCCCCAGGCATAGTCGATACCGATGCCCCTCAGCTGCGGAAAGACTCGCTCCATGCGCGGCCGAAGTTCCGTGGCAATTCTTGCAGGATCCTCGCCGAAGTAATCACAGCGCCCGCCGAACAACAGCCGCTTGTCACCGCTCAGGCGAAAGTACTGCAATATAAAGTTGGGATCGCACACGGCGAGATCGTGCGGGTTCACCGTTTCAAGTTGCTGGGGCGTAAGCGGCGCCGTGGCAATGATGAAACTGCGTACGGGAAAGAAACGCGAGCGCAGCCGAGGTTCGAAGTGCTGGTATGCGTTGCCGGCAACGATCACTGAATTCGCGGTAACGCTGCCGTCGACCGTGCGAACCTTCACTTTGCTTCCCGGCTCGATGGATATCGCGGGTGAATGTTCGTGAATAGTGACGCCGAGCGATGCCGCAGCGCGAGCCTCGCCGAGACAAAGGTTCAATGGATGCAAGTGACCGTTACGCATGTTGAGCAGCGCACCGATATAGGCGGTACTGCCGATCGTCCCCTCTGTTTCTGCCTGCGATAACAGGCGAAACTCATCGGAAAAGTCGCGGCGGGCAAGGCGCTCGGCCTCACGCTCCAGATCGCGCAGGTGCCGCGGTTTAATGGCCACGTCGACATAGCCTGCTTTCCAATCGCAATCGATGCGGAATCGCGTCACCCGTTCACGGATTATGCGATGACCCGCCCAGCGCATATCCCAGAGCAGATCATCGACCTTGCCGTCGTGGTGCCGACCGATGCGCTCCTCACCGCTGATGCCGCCGATGACCTGGCCGCCATTACGGCCGGATGCGCCGAAGCCAACTTTCGTTGCTTCGAGTACCACGATATCGTAGCCACGTTCCTTCAGGCAGATCGCACTCGACAGGCCGGTGAAGCCCGCACCGATGACACATATATCGGTGTCGACGGCACCCGCGAGGCGCGAATACACCGCGCGCTCGTTGGCGGTCGCTGCGTAATAAGACGCCGGGTAGTCGCTCGCAGTTGCCGTAGTCACGATGCGTCAGCCAGGGCCGGCTGCACGCGGCGAAGGTGCAGGTACATGAAGCCGTAGATTGTCATCGCAGCCATGGAAGCGATAGCACACATGACGAAAACGGCGTTATAGCCGAGATTGGCAGCAAGAAGCGAAGCTGCCAGGTTGGGACCGACGATCTGGCCCAGCCCCTGCGCGCCAGGCATCAGTGATGTGAACCGGCCGGAAGGATCGACATTCGCAACCGTCGCCATCTGGTAGACGTCGATAAAGATCCAAAGGAAATTGAACATGAATACGCTCATCAGGATGTTGCTGCTGTTAATACCTGTCGAGAGCATGCCGACGATCCACGCCATGATTACCAGCGACAAGAGCAACGGCTGCGCCAGGCCGAAGCGATTGCTGACGATCGTCGCGAACAGGCAACCGGCAATACTGAGGAACGATGCCCAGACGAGTATGCGTCCGATCCAGTCTTCCGCAACGCCGGCTGCGAGACTGGCAAGTTCGATGTAGGTCCAGTACGCGCCGATGTTAATGTAGGTAACGAATATTGCCGCGAGGCACAGCCAGAGCACGGCGGGCGACAGCGGGCGCTCCCCGGCATCTTCGGAAGACGGCTCAGTCAATGCCGGTCCCGGTACCGGTCGCGGCGGAATCCAGCCGAGAAAAGGTAGCGTGATCAGGTAACAGACGATGAACACGATATAGATGCCGTTCATCGACAACTGCGGCAGCACATGCATCTCGAGCGCTTGCGAGAACGCGAACGCAAACAGCAGCATGTTGAATGCGCGGGCGGGGCGGGATGAACCGCCTAGAGTGGTAACGGCGATCGCCGTGTAAATGCCACTGCCGACGCCCGCGAGCACGCGCAGCCAGAGCACTTGCTCGTAATCGACAAAAACGGTGCATAGCGCATTGGCAAGGACGGCCAGCGCGACGCCTGCTGCCGCGAGGTAGCGTCGATTGAAGCGGGCGACAACCAGTGAAACCAGGATCGCCCCGGCCGAGAGACCACCCAGATCGGCGCCGGCAACCCGGCCGACTTCGACCTCGCTGAACCCGAGCAGTGTCACCCATGCCGTACTGATCACCGGAATGCCGACGAGGACGCCGTAACCAACCAGTGCCATGTACAGCGAGATGCCGATCGATCGCCAGTCGTCGAAGACGGTACGTTCCCGGGGAAGGCGATCGAGCGAGTGCGTCATGGATCAGGACTGGATGAGACGATTACGGCTGCGCGCTTCGACGATAGGTCTCCCGGCAATCCTCCAGAAGTCGTTCCATCGTCTTCTGGAATTCCAAACCTTGGCCCATACCTTTTGCTTCGTGGACGAGTTCGCCTCGCATGCACCAGGCGACCTCGTATTCCTCTCCGGCCAACAGCAAGCCGTAATAGGCGCCCTGGGAAAATCCTGCGTAATAATCTTCGTGCACATTGAGTTCCCCCGGCACCGCCGATTGACAAATGAGCACCAACCCCAGTGCTACGAATGACTGACTGACAACTCGCATTGACGGTCTCCTGCGTGCAATGACGCAGAGAATAGACAAATCCGGCCCGGGGGGCGAGCAGTGTTCAGCCGGAGCGGCCAGGATTAATAATTCACCCGCGCCGTTTGCCAGATATTGCCGGCCATGACCTGTTTATCCTGATCCATCGCGGGGTGCGATCCTGTCGTGAGGCAGCCTTTCGTGGTCCGGCAGGCTGCTGGGCTGCGATTTACTGTGAACGCCGTCCAAGACACGCCTTTCCCGTTCTGTTTAAGTGCCTGTACTGCCCACCCGGGCCACCGACCGAGGCGCAATCCGGCTGTGTCTGAACTGGCTAAGTCATTGAGCAAAAACAATCTGCAGGTCAGCGTCGAAAAACTGCAGATTGGCATGTACGTATCCTCGCTCGACCGCCCGTGGCTCGAGACGCCGTTTCTTTTTCAGGGATTCCTGATCCGCGACGAAGACGAGATCCGGGAGCTTCGCCGGCATTGCAAGCGCGTTGTGATCGATATCGATCAAACGGCTGCGACTGTCGACATCCTCGCATTGTCGAAGGCATTGGCGGCCGAATCCGGCGCGCTGCCACCGACTGTGGCGTTGCCCGAGTATCCGCCGGTCAATCTGGCGAAAAAGAAAGACCGCACCCCTGCGCCGGCCAGCGTGGCGCCAGGCAGTCGCGATGACGTGGTTTCGGTGTACTCCGATATCAGCGAACTGCGCCGCGAGCTGACGAAAGCGAAAGACCATCACGACCAGGCGTCGTTGCTCGTCCGTGAAGTAATGGACAATCTGAGCAACGGCGGCAAGCTCGATCTCAAGACGGCCGAAAGGGCCGTGCAGCCAATAGTCGACAGTGTCATGAAGAACCATTCGGCCATGGCCTGGCTGGTGCGCATGCGCGAAACGAGCGACTACCTGTACACCCACTCCGTTTCTTCGGCGATCTGGGCCACGGTGATGGCCAGGCACATCGGCATGCCGAGAGACGCCATCGAAGCGGCCGGTCTGGGTGCCATGCTGCTCGATATCGGGAAGACGCGCTTGCCGCGCGAAATTCTCGTCAAACCAGGCCGGCTGACAGATACCGAGATGGCGATCGCGCGTCGCCATGTCGAACTTGGCATCGAGATTCTCGAAGAATCCGCTGACGTTAACAATCAAGTGATGGCAATGGTTCGTACGCATCACGAACGTCACGACGGGTCCGGCTACCCGCTGGGATTGGCGGGCCAGCAGATACCGGTGCACGGACGCATCGCCGGCATCGTCGACTACTACGATGCCGTTACGTCGAGGCGACCTTATGCGGAGCCGCTTTCATCCTACGACTGCCTGCGCTCGCTGAACAGGATGGCCGGCCGCGGATTCCAGGCGGAAATGGTCGAGCAGTTCATCCAGTCGATCGGTTTCTTCCCGCCCGGCACGCTGGTGCAATTGAACGACGCATCGGTGGCCGTCGTGATCGCGCAGAACCCGCGTCACCGGCTCAAGCCGGAAGTGTTGCTCCTGCTCGATCCGGAACAACGGATGCGCCGGGATTTCCCGATAATCGACCTGCAACTGGAATCCAGGAGCGCATACACCGACGACGTCCTCTACATTGACAAGGGCCTGGAGCCGGGGTCGTTCGGGATCGATCCGTCGGAGTACTTCCTCGGATGACCGCAGCCGTCGCAGACCTCGTCCCCGCATTGACATCGAGCGGGCATACCCTTTTCCTTGACCGTCTCGATCGCTATCTGCGTTCGCGCTTGCACGGCGCGGGATCCTGCGGCCTGATTGTCGTGCATGTCCGCAACTTCGGTCGTATCAATACCGGCGCCGGCTACGGTACCGGTCAGCGGTTGATGCACGAGTTCGGCATTGCCCTGCAAGGTATTCTCCGTGAAAACGACTGGCTGATGCCCTTGTCCGGGGACCGCGTCGGCATTGTGCTGGACGGGATCCGCAATATCGGTCATATGGTGCTGGCTGCGACCCGGATTGATAGAATTGCCGCCGAAATAGTGACGGGCGGGCATTCCGGCACCTGCTTCGAGATCCGCATGGGCGTGGCGCTCTTTCCGGACGACGGCGACAGCGCCGAGCTCCTGTTACGACACGGCGAAATGGCCGTCGAGACTGCAGCAAAGGAACAAACGGCGTTCGCCGTGTTCCGCCCGGAAAGCACAACCCGGATCATTGCCGACTGGGATCTCGAAACCGAATTGCGCCCGGGCCTGCAGAACAGCGAATTTCATCTGTGCTACCAACCGAAACTCGACGCCAGAACGCTCAGGCCCTGCGGTGGCGAAGCGCTCCTGCGCTGGGCAAATCCGCGAATCGGCGCTGTTTCACCGGATCGCTTCATAGTGGCGGCAGAACGCACCGGGATGATCGATGAGTTGACTACGTTCTGTCTTCACAGTGCAGCACGCGATGCCGCCGAATGGCGAGCGCACGGGCATGAACTGACCGTTGCGGTCAACCTTTCGCCGATCGTCATTGAAAAGGGCAATATCGTTTCCACGATCGAACATGTTGCCGCGATCTGGGGCATCGGCATGGATCAGTTCACCGCGGAGGTGACGGAAAACGGCATCATTTCGACGGCGGGAACTGCTCTCGGTGTGTTGCATGAGCTGAGAGAGGCCGGCGTGCGTGTCTCGATCGACGATTTTGGCACCGGCAATTCATCGCTCGCCTACTTCAAGGATATTCCGGCGAATGAGGTAAAAATCGACAAGTCGTTTGTGTTTGCGATGCTGGACGACAATGCCAGCCATCGCCTTGTAAGGTCGATTATCGATCTTGCGCACAGTTTCAACCTGGAGGTCGTTGCCGAGGGCGTCGAAAACGAAACCTGCGCAGAAAACCTGCGGCGGTACGGGTGCGACGTTCTGCAGGGTTTTCTCTACTCGAAACCGCTTTCGCAAGCAGACTTCCTGGATTACCTGCAGCACTAAGCGGAAACTCATGGTTGTCCCTATTTTCTACAGCAATGGGGTAAACATGCCTGGAACGTAGCGGACGATTCACCTATTACCCTGGACGATGTTGAGATTGCGCCGACGCGCGGTCAGTTGATCGCCAAAGGAATGGTACGGAGTCCCGGTCATGGTGATTCCGCGTTTAGAGCCATTTCGACGGAGTCCCCTGCGAAAGTTGCCATTGCCGCCGGCCGGGTCACTGCGACGGGCGTAGAATGCTGCGGATGGGGCTTGCGACAGTCTGCAGGCCGCGATCCGCGACCGAAAACCGGCTCTCAGGCCGTCCAAGCCTATGACGCAGGGATCGAAACCACATGGCGGTTTACCGAGAGGACATGAAACTGGTCAGACGCTTGCTTGCCGGTGACGAGCGGGCATTCGACCGTTTTTATGACGAGAACTCGGCCCGTCTCTACCGGTTCGCCCTCGTTCGGGTAGCCGACGATCCGGACGGCGCCAGGGACATTACCCAGGTGTCGCTGACCCGGGCCCTTCGCAAGTTGCATACCTATCGCGCCGAATCCGCTCTCTTTACCTGGCTGTGTGCCATCTGCCGCAACGAACTGTCCGACTGGCTGAGCCGACGCGGGCACTACCGCAAGCACATCGTCTTGACTGAAGACTTTCCGGAGATTCGTGCCGCGGTGGAATCCATACAGGTACCCGACGCTGAACGTCCGGAAGTCGCCTACCAGCGCCAGGAAACGCTGCGGCTCATCCAGGTCGCCCTGGATCGGCTGCCTCCCCGGTACGGCAATGTACTCGAGTGGAAATACATCGAAGGCCGATCGGTGAAAGAGATTGCGGCACAACTCCATTTGGGGCACGAGGCCACGCAATCGCTTCTTGCAAGAGCGAAGCGGGCTTTCGCCGAGGTCTACAAATCGCTGATGGTGGGAGTCCGCCAACCTGTGAACGGAGCAGCTCGAACATGACCGATCGGAACGAATCGTTGCGCTCGGATGAGTCGCTGGAGCGCTTGCTCGGTCAGGCCGCGCCGCGACCCGTGCCTGCCGCCCATGACGCCGAACTGATGCGGCTTGCGGTTCACACGGAGTGGCGATCGATCGTCCGCAAACGCCGGACGAACCGTCGCGCGGTTGCGCTTGCGCTCGCCGCCAGTGTCGTCGTTACACTCGGAGTGCTGCTGAGTACCTTGCGGGTCTCTGGCCCGGATCGGGTAGCAGTTGCGACAATCGCGAGAAGTTTCGGATCGATCTACACCCTTGGCGACCAGTCCGAACTGTACGTCGCTGCAAGACTTGTGCAGCTACGCGCGGACGAAACCATACTGACCGGCAGCGATTCAGGCATGGCGCTTGCCTGGCTGGAAGGCGGCTCGCTCAGGATCGATGCCAATACCCGGGTGACGTTCAAATCGGGAAGCGAAATCGAACTGCATTCCGGCCGTGTTTATTTCGACTCCGAATCGTTCGGTGTTGACGGCCGGCCGGCCAGCGGCCCGCTCCTGATTCGCACGGAGTTCGGCGTCATCACGCATCTGGGTACCCGGTACATGGCGGACGCCAGCGGAAGGTCGCTGGCGGTCAGCGTGCGGGAGGGCCGGGTGTCGATTGACGGTACTCATTACGACGCAATAGCCGGTGCTGGGCAGCAGCTGCGGTTGACCGGGACCGGCCGTCCCGTGATTGTCGGCATGGACCCCTATGGAGAAACCTGGACATGGATCGAGCGAACATCGCCGCCAGCCGACATGGATGGCCGCAGCGTGCGCGACTTTCTCGGTTGGGCCAGTCGCGAGAGCGGGCTCGAGATTCGCTTCGCCAGCGCCGCGGCGGAGCGGCTTGCGGCAACCAGCATCCTCAGAGGTCGCGTTGACATTCCGGCAACCGAGGCTGTTCCCATATGGCTGCAGACCACCGATCTCGAGGCTCATATCGAGGACGGATTCATCGCTGTCAGCACATCGCATGCCAGGACCGCCAACTAACAATCCCCGACACTCAACCGGACCCGGGAAGTCGAGACGATGACGGTGCTGCGTGCTGTTCTGCTGGCCGCCTGCCTAATGCCGCCGACCGGCGTCAGCGCCGGTGACGATAAAGGTCCTTATCTCGGCCGGCCGATTGCCGAAATCATCGATGCATTCCGGAATGCCGGGCAGCCGTTCGCGTACAGCACCAATCTCGTTACGCCCGACCTGAAGGTGACCGCCGAGCCGTCTCCCGGCGAACCGATCGAGATCGCGCAACAGGTGCTCGAGCCACACGGCCTCACGATCCGCTCAGAGGCCGGTGTCTTCCTCGTTGTCAGGATCGTGGACAGCGCAGTGCGCCCCGGACGCATCCTGCTCATGATCCGCGCCGCTGACAGGGATCAGTCCATCGAGCGACCCGTAATGACGGTCGAGCCGGTGCTGCCTGCCGCTACCCGCATCGCCGCCGGGGTCTATCAATACGTCGATGTCGCGCCGCGTGCCTACCGGTTCGCCATTGCGGTGCCGGGTTTCGAAAGCCTGTCCAGGGATATCAGCGTCACACCGGGCGCGACGGCCGTGCTCGAAGTCGATCTGCAGGAATCGCCACGCGAGATCGAATCAATCACCGTGTCGGCCAGTCGCTACGAGGTCGCCAGCGACGTTGGCTCTTCGCAATTTCTCATGGACCAGCGGACGATCCGGACCATGCCGGACATCGGCGACGATCCGGTACGCGTTGCGCAAAGATTGCCGGGCACGGCGGCCAGCGGCGCCTCTGCGATGGTGCACTTCCGTGGTGGCGAAGAGCGCGAGGTCGGCATCGTTCTCAATGGCCAGCGGCTGTTCGACCCGTTCCACGTACGCGACTATCAGAATGTATTCAGCGCCATCGATTCGCGCGCCATCGGGGACGTTGAGGTCTACACGGGAGGGTTCCCGGTGCGTTACGGAGACCGCATGAGCGGTTTCATACTGATGGAATCCATGCAGCCGTCGCAACCGCGCCATACCGAAATCGGCGTCAGCGTCTTCAACACCTCGCTGCTGCTGGCCGGCAGGTCCGAAAACAGGCGTTGGCTGGTCACTGCCCGGCGCGGCAATCTCGATCTCGTGATCGATCCGCAGTTCGGCCGCCCTGCCTACTATGACGTGTTCGCGGAACTGTCGGTCGACCTGTCGCCCGACTTCACCCTGTCGGCCAACGCGCTGTTCGCGAACGACGCGGTCACCGTCATCCTGGAGAGCGACCCGGCCGAGATCGAGCAGGTGGACAGCCGCACGAAAAACGCGCACCTGTGGCTGCAGCTCGACAGTCGATGGTCGGACTCGTTGTCGAGTGCCACCGTCCTGTCTGCTATTTCGTATCGTAACCGCCGCCACGGAGTCACGGACGATGAGGAAAAAGTGGTCGCCTCGGTGCAGGATTTTCGCGACATTCGCCAGATCGGATTTCGCCAGGATTGGACCTGGCGCGCGTCCGATTCGCACCTCGTGCAATGGGGCCTAAGCGCGCTCCACCACCTTGCCGATTTCGACTATGCCGGCACAGCGCAGTATTTCGGATTGCCGGCTCTTTATCAGGACCAGCCCTCGGAAATTACCCGAACGTTCGCCGCAGCACCCGAGGGCGGCAGCTACGCTGCCTGGATTGCCGATCGCTGGAAGCTTTCGCAAAACACGATCGTCGAATGGGGTCTGCGCTGGGACGACCAGACCTATACGGATCTGCCGTCCGATTCGCAGCTGAGTCCCAGGCTCCATCTGCTGCAAAAGCTCGGTCCGCGCACCGAATTCCGCCTGAGCTGGGGACGCTACCATCAGTCGCAGGGCATCCACGAACTGCAGATAGAAGACGGCATCACGCGATACTGGCCTGCGCAACGCGCGGACCAGCTCATCGCCGGATTCCGGCACCGGCTTGCCGAGGATTTCAACGTTCGACTCGAGTTGTTCCATAAGCACATGCGCGACGTGCGGCCGCGTTTCGAGAACCTGTTCGATCCGCTGGCTCTGATCCCCGAACTGCAGCCGGACCGGATACGCATCGACGCAGACTCCGCGCGGTCGCGCGGCGTCGAACTGTCAGTCGGGCGCCGCACCGGCCCCTGGGAGTGGTGGGCTGCCTATACCTGGTCGAAAGTCACGGATCGCATCAACGGTGCCGATGAGCGACGGAGCTGGGATCAGCGCCAGAACGTGCAGGCCGGCATCGGCTGGTCGAACGAAAGGTGGGATCTGAACCTGGCTACCGGCGTTCACAGCGGTTGGCCGACCACCGACCTGACGCTCATCGAGGAGGGGACGGCTGCCGATGGCGAGCCGATGCCTGTCGCCGTACCCGGCCCGCGCAACAGCCGGCAACATGGATCCTTTGCGAGCGTCGACGTTCGCGCCAGCCGACATTTCGATGTGCCGATAGGCTCGCTTTCGGCGTTCGTGGAAATTTCCAACGTACTGAACCGCCGCAACGACTGCTGCCTCGACTGGGATCTGGCCGAGGACGGCAGTGGCAACGAAGGCGGCCTGGAACGCGGTCTCGATTACTGGATGCCGCTGCTGCCGGCCGTCGGGGTGCTGTGGGAATTCTGAGCAATACGCTTTCACAGCAGTAACGTCGGAATTTGCCATTGAGCCACGACGCGGCGATACACACGCAAATGCTCACTTGCCGAGCGTTGGCCCAGGGCTTCCAGATCGTCTCTGGCAGCCGTCAGGATCGGTGAAATCACGTCGACCGGCGATTCGGGAGCGTACTCCAGCATCAGCAGGGCTTCCGCATCGGTCCGGCAGATAATACCGGCCGCCCGCCGGTATACAGACCGCGTGCAAAGTATGCTGCGTTGCCGCGCATTGCAGTGGCGGGTGATCACGTACGGTATCGAACGGGTCAGTGTCAGCAACAGGCCGGTTTCGGCACTGCGCTCGCCATGGACATGCGCAACTTCAACGAACGGCATCATGCAATATGCCAGCACTGGTGAACGCACGGCGTAACCGACGGTAAGCCCTTCACAATTCGCCAGGCGCCGGGCAAGATCGGCGTGGCGCACGATGGCGTACTGCTCAAGGCCGTGTTTTCCCAGCGCCTCGAGCAGCAATACGAAACGTTGGAAGTCATCCCCGGGCAGTTTGTCGAGAAAGACATGGCCGATTTTCACGGTTGCACCGGCTAATCCGGAATCATGTCTGTATCAGCGACCGGTTTTGCCATGCCTGCCGCGCGCCACGGTCGTTACGTTGCGTTCCGCAAGATTACGGGCGGCAGCATCCGCAACCTGCGGCGCAGCATCGCGCGCAGCGCGTTGCAACAGGTCGGTCGCCCATGCATCGTCTATATCGGCCATCTCCTCGACAACCGACATCCGCAACGCTTCATCTCCTGAGGCCAGGCTTTGTTCGAGCGCCGCCATCGCCTCCGGTCCGCCGAGTTCCGCGAGCGTGGTAACAGCCGCTTCGCGCACGCTCTGCGATGGATCCTGTAGCGATTGCGCCAGCTGGCCGGCGGCTTCGGCCCCGTCGATGCTCCCGACAGCGTACACCGCTTCTTCCCGCACGGCAGCCGCCGGGTCGCTGAGCGCGCTGACCGCGGCCAGGGACGCATGCTCGCCGCCGAGCACGGCGAGAGCGGCCAGCGCCCGCACGCGTCGCTCCGAATCCAAGCTGCCGACCTCGACCAGCGCTTGGTCCAGGCCGCCCGGCGAATCGTCGCCGATCCGCCATTCGTAGGTCGTATCCGTTCCGGCGGGACCGATGATCCACAGCCGGCTCCTCTGCCAGCCCTCCGCCGAAACATCAACGAAGATGAAACTTTCATCCCGCAAAAGGCTGCGGATCAGTGAGTTCAACGGGCGACCATCGAGGGCCAGGGTCACTTGCCGCCGCAGCGGCTGCGTCGATGCAATCTCGATGTTACATCGGGAGGCGATGACCTCCAGTACCTCACGCAATGGCGCGTCCGTCGCCGCGACGGATATCGCATCCTTCTCGACGGTTACCGAGATGCGCGCCGGTTCGGCTCCTGCCGCGGCACACAGGAACGCAACGCCGACGAGGGCGCACCCGCGACGCGCCTGCCGTTTGCCCCGGATCGGCCGCATCCTCAATCGCCGGCCAGGAGAAAGCAGCTCTCCACGGCCGTCTGGTTGAAGCTCGCCTCGCGCACCAGCAGTTCGTACTTGAAGCTGTCGGTCAACGCCAGGAACTCGGCCGGGACGGTCATTTCTGTGACGTCGGGCGGCAGGACGACGCTGAAAACTGAAACGAACGCTTCGCCGTCCGGACCTGCGAGTTCATCCAGTTCCGCCTCGACGACGACCTCATAGTTGAAAATCTCTATGTCGCCGGAACCCTGCGGCGAGCCGATCGAAGGATGAGTCTGCGTGACGGCGGGCCACCTGATCACGATCGGACCCGACACGAACGCCGGCGCGTCATAACCGGGCTCCTCGTCATCGCATTGCTGTGCCATTGGCACTTCGTTGACCGTCGGTTCAGGAGGCGCCGGCATGCGATGCGTCAGCTCGGTCTCACTTTCGAGCTCTTCGCCTCCGAGTGTCCTGGCCTCGATCTCGTATATGCCCGCATGGAAGCGCCGGAAAAATTCTTCCGGGGCCAGTTCATCGAAAGGCGGTTCGGCGCTTTCGAAAAATATCTCCGTCAGACCCTGCTGGCGCAATCGTCCCTTGACCTGGATCTTCAGCTGTTGACGCTCCCGCCGATCCTCGATCGTCAGACGTTTCCATGCATCGCCGTCGATCAAGGCATGGATGCCGAGGTCGCCGTCGGTGTCATTCAGTTCGAAAAAGATCTCCGCAACGTCGAAAGGTATTTCCTCCTCCTCGTCGTGATTGTCAGCAAACGCACCGGGTGCTGCGCCGATGCAGCAGGCCAGTCCGGCATAAGCCAGCCGTCTTTTCTGTAACATTGTAGTTCTCCTCTGATGACCGTGGCCGCGTGCCCCGTAGCGGTGCCCGCGTCAGCTGTTGTTCCTGATGCTTTGGACGGTGGCCCGCGCGTAAATCGGTCGTCGAGAGAGGCACGCCTTCGGCGAAGACTTCGCCGATAATTTCGTCGACCCGCTGCTGATCGGCTCGACCATTACGCCGAATCCCTGGATTCCGCTCAAGACGGGCAATCGCCGGGTTAACCAGGGAGACGGCGAGTTCTTGACGGTCGAAGTCACCGGCGAGACTAGGCTCATCGACGGCGTCACTGCGTAGTTGTCGTCGACATCGCGAGTGAAGCGGACGTTAAATAAATTCCGGTGGTCAGGTACCCGGCTTGCGTGGCGATACGTACATCGTAATATCCGCATGCACGACAACGGTGCCGGCTTCATCAACGACATCGACCGGCACCACCACATCCTGAGCTGTGCCCCCGGATACCGATGGAAACGTGCCGGTTGCCGTCACGCCCGATGCCGCTTTTGCGAGGTAGCTGATGTTCATGCCGCGTGGAATCCAGCGCATCGAACCCGGGATGCTGACTTCGGCAAGCGTGCCGGCAACCAGTTCGCACAGGTTGGCCATCGCAATCGCGTGTATCGTGCCGAGGTGATTGGTCACGACGCGGCGCTTTTTCATATGTGCAACGGCCCGGCCCGGTTCGAGCTGATCGATGACCGGATGTATGGATCCGAAATAGGGCGCCTTGAAACACACGACGCGGGAGAACAGCCAGCGCCCGGCAGCCGTGCCGGACAGTTTTTGCCAGCCGCGCAAGGCGAGCGATTCGGCCATGCGGCGCTATCAGTTCTGCATCGGGCTGTCCGCCCGGTTGCCGTACTCGGCCCACGAACCGTCGTAGTTCCGGACCCTGGGATACCCCAGTAACTCGCTCAGTACGAACCAGGTGTGAGCACCGCGCACGCCGGAGTGGCAGTAGGTGATGATTTCCTGGTCCGGAGTGAACCCGGCGTCCTTATACAGGTCGGCCAGTGTTTGCGCGTCGAGAAAAGTACCATCGTCCTGCACGGTGCGGGTCCATTCGACGTTCACTGCGCCCGGGACGTGGCCACCCCGTTCCGACAACAGTTCCTCGCCCGAGAACTCGGTGGGACGACGGACGTCGCAGTAGCGCACGGAGGGATCGTCGATACTGTCTGCGACATACTGCCAATCGGTTGCGATCTGCGGATCGGGCTCGCCGGCAACATAGTTGGTGGCGGTCACGGTTGTGGATTCGGTGGTCAGGGCATTGCCATCCGCCAGCCATTTCTTCCGTCCGCCGTTGTAAATCCTTGCGTCCGCGTGTCCGTAATACCGGAGAACCCAGAAGGCGCGTGCCGCGAACAGGTTGTTCGCATTGTCGTAAAAAACGACCGTATGATCGTTACTCACTCCAAGGCTGCTCATCAGTTCTGACAGCGCCTGGCCCGCCAGTATCTTGCCCTCCACCGGGTTCTCGGGATCGACGAGTTGCGTGTCCCATTGAACGTAGCTTGCGCCGGGCAGGTGGCCTTCCTCATAGACTTCCGGCTTCGAACTTACGTCGATGACCCGGACACCGGGATCGGACAGATTCGCAAGCATCCACTCGGTATCGACCAGCACATCGGGGTTGGCGTACGTGTCTACTGCGTTGATGTTTTCGTAGGTTACGGGTTCCCTTGGTGCAGCGGCAGACGCCGTCACATCGGACTTCCCGCAGGCAGAGACAAAGACCGCCGAAAGAATCAGGGCAAAAAGCAGATACAGGCTGGAGTTTCTACAAAGCATGGAGTCTTGCCTCGCACATGCGGAGTTGCCCCGCCGCAGGTGTGTGCCACAGAAATTCCTGGTGTGACAATCATACGCGTACACCTAATAATAGCACTCCGATTTCCTGAATTCGCAATTGGCAGGAAGACATAGATGCGTAAGCACTTGTTGATTTTCGCGCTTGCTGTTTGCTGCCTGTCTGCACGAGCCGGTCCCGACCAGGTCCCCGCGACCGGAAAGTTCCGGGTGGCTGCAGATGATCTGCACGGCGACTACTTTGGCAGAACCGTAGTGCTGCTGCTCCAATACGACGCGACCTGTGCAATGGGTCTCGTGATCAATCGGCCGACAGACGTTACGCCCGATGAGCTGTTGGATGATCGAAACACCCCAGAGGCTCTCCCAATAACCGCTATCTGAGCACCGCTGGTCTTAAGAGTCACTTAATCTCCAGCCGCTACACTTGGTTCGTGGGTCGTTCTGCGGGAACAGTCTCGATGCCCGCCCACACACCAAAAATAACCATGGAAAGCCGTCATGACCCGAACCCTCATCCTGCTCGCACTGTCCACCTTGCCCTGTTTCGCTGGCGCGGCCATCGCTGCCGACGAGCCGGGCTTTCGGGTTCGTGCCGACTTTTCAACGCCACTCAACGCCGATTCGGGCTGGGCCGCTGGGCTGAATGAGAATGTCACGGTCTCGGTCGACAAGCCTTTTCGGCTGCGTTTCGAAGTAGAGCCCGGCGAGTCAGTTGCGCGGACTGACGGGCTGCAACTCCAGTATCGGCAGAACGAGGGCGATTGGTTGCCTGTTGAGGCACACGATTTCCCTTACCCGCTGCGAGAAGTAGAAATGGATTTTACGGACGCGCGTGCTGGCGTCATTCCGGAAGGCTGGCGCGCGGTCGTAGGCGACGATGCGAATATCACCGTGGTTGAGGAGGGCGAACGGCAGATCATGAGCGCCCGAGCCGATGACGAAGCGCTCATCGGCCTTTATCCACCGCCGTGGGATCTGGAGGAGTTTTCCTTCGCTACCGAATACCGTGTGCCGGTTGAAGGAACGGCTCAAATGGGTATCGTGTTCGGCTATGTCGATGCAGACAATTACTGGCGTGTGCTGCTGGACACTGATGCAGGCACAATTCGCGCGTCCCGCTTTAACGATGGCACGGAAACACTTGTCACACAGAAGTCGGCCGGACTCGTTGCCGGGCAATGGCAGGAGGTCAAAGTCAAGATAGAAGCAGGACTGCTGCAAGTAAATTTCGGGGATGACGCACTGGAATTATCGGAACCCGTAGGATATTCGGTTCCGCAATCCGATCTCGGTTTCTTCATTCCGTCGCAAGGTCGCGCGGAGTTTCGCACCTTCGTGATCGAAGGGCGACCCAGCTCACCGCCCGTCAGTATCGTGTCAACCGATGCTTATAGTCACGGCGATGCGACCAACGACCTGTTGCGCGGTGCAACTTCCCGGTTCGAAGCTGGCGCCGGCATCAGTTTCTCCGAGCATACGCCGCCATGGAACGCCTCCGGCCGGCATGGCGAATTCGAGTGGCCTTTAGTTATCCGGCGATTCGCGGATCGTGCAGTCACCACCGAAGGCGGCGACACCTTCGAGTTTCGCATGACCGATGCCAGTGGCAAGGCGATCAGCCGAAGCGCGAAGCCGTCGCTCACTCTCGAAGTTCCCGACTACCATCTCGGCGGCACCTTCGTGGAGACTCCCGGACGGATCGGGCCCTGGCAAGCCGGCAACGGTGACCTGTACTTCATTATGGAGCCGACTGAGAGCGACAACCTGTTCATGGTTGTGAAGTCGACCGACGGCGGGCGCAGCTGGCGCGAAGTCGACGGCGAGAATCGGCCAGAGACCGGCGACCTGGAATCGGTGGACGGACAGCTGGCAGACAACACAATTCAAATGGTCCACCAGGTGAGCGGGGCGACCCTGCATCACGCATTTCGCACGTCCGACCATCCGACACACCCGGATACCTGGGCGGTGACGGACGAGCTCGCGACGAAAGTAATCGCACGAGTGCAAATGGCATCTTTGGTTGTGCGCTCCGACGGCAGCATGGTCATCTTTCATCTTGGCAACACGATCGGTTACGCCGTTCGCTCGCCCGAAGGCGACTGGAGTGACGAGATCGTCATCGGTGGCAACGACGGTGTACCCCACCTGGCAGGCCCGCAGGCCTTGCTGGGCGCCAACGACGAGGCGCATCTTGGCTACTACCGCGAGGACGGCACAATCTGGTATCGCAAGCTGCTATCTGACGGCACCCTGACAGAACCGCATCAGCTCGCGACAGGCGCGGATACCACCGAAGATGATTTTGGCTCCGTGCTGCCGCTGGTATATATCCCGCAAACGGACACCACCGTCATTATTTATCGGCTGGCCGACGGCACCCTTTGGGAGCGGCGTGTAACCGGCGACGAACTGCCCACAGCGGCCGTGCAGGTAACGGATCGCCCTGTCGTGCGGAACGCAGTCGATTCGCAACAGGCCGGTGCCGACGCGGTAGCCGATGGCGAGACGGTGCACGTGCTGTTCATCGCTGATGCCGATCGCAACATCTACAGTACTCACGACGCCGGCGGCTGGCAGTCACCGACGCTCGAAGTCGATGGAATTGACGGCGGCTGGGTACGCGGCAGCGTGTACAAACGTCCGGACGGCGCCACGGTATACGGGTACGGCTACGATTCCGGCTCACAGGGCGGAGCCGGCTTTAACCGCTTCGCGGAGAAGGTGCTGGACGGGGATTGACCTAACGCCCATGATGCGGCTTTCCGGATTGACCGGGGAGTCGGCAGTGAATTTCAAAAGCACATGTGTAAGATTGTGGTTCGTGGCAGTTTCGGCATGCGGCCTGGTCGCCTGTTCGGCGGGACCCGAGGTCACACGGGTCGACGGTGCGCAGCCGTCCGACGAGACCTTCGACAAGATTCTCGTCGTCTCCCTGTTCGAATCCTTCGACATGCGCCGCTACCTTGAGACCGAGCTGGTATCCCAGCTCAAAGCAAACGGTACCGAAGCAATAGCGAGCACGTCGATGATGAATACCCTGACACCCGTTGTGCCGGAGACATTCATCGAAATGGTGAAAGAGGTGGGTGCCGATTCTGTTCTGGTCACCCAGCTCGTACACCTCGATAGCAAGGGTACTGAGATGACCATGCGGCCTGAGGCGTCCTTAAATATCAGGCCGACCTACTACTACAATGTGTTCAGCGTCGAACTCACCGAGTACACCGAGCCGCCGGACATCCGTATGGAGCACGACCTGACGCTGCTGGTAGAACTGATCTCCGCGCTGACCCGGGAACGCGTGTGGAAAATTGAAACACGCTCAAAGATCGTGCTCAAAGGTGAAATGGAGCGGGATTACTCAGCCTATGTGGACGAGGCGAAAGCGATTTCGCGACAGATGGCACGCGACGGGCTGCTCTCCGGTCGGTGAGCCGGTCATTCGCCGTTCATCCAGAGGACTTCGGGAAATCAGCCAGCGGCTTCGTACGCCTCACGTGCCCATGCCAGCACCTCGCCGTCAATCTCTCCTGGCTCGCTGATACGCACGGCGTAATTGCACATGCGTCCGGCCGGCAGTTTCTTCAGGCGCTTGCCCCCCGTCAGTGACTTGCAATTCAATCCCACCTCGATTTCCGACTTTGTCGCCGGCCCCACCATGGCGAACTGTTTCTTGCGGCGTAAACTGAGATAGGTTTTCTTCGGCGCGATTTCGAAGTCACCAAGACTGCGCAGCCGTTTCATTAACGCGTCGTGCAACGC
>JBGTHC010000063.1:0-5559 GCA_041746375.1 Woeseiaceae bacterium | reverse complement strand
GAAATCCGCAACAAGATCCGCAGCGTGAAAAACATGCAGAAGATCACCAAGGCGATGGAGATGGTTGCGGCCAGCAAGATCCGCAAAGCGCAACAGCAGATGGAAGCGTCGCGCCCCTATGCCGAACGTATTCGCCGCGTCGTCGGTCATTTGTCGCACGCGAATCCGGACTACAAGCATCCCTATCTCGTTGAGCGCGAAGCACGTCGCGTCGGTTATATCGTCATCTCGACAGACCGCGGCCTCTGCGGTGGATTGAACGTCAATATGTTCAAGACTGTTATCGGCGAATTGTCGCGCCGACGACAGGAGGGCGCCGAGGTCGATCTCGCACTGGTAGGCGCCAAGGCGGTGCAATTTTTCCGGCGGCTTGGCGGCAATGTAGTCGGTACTGCGACGCACCTCGGCGATCGGCCGCACGTCAATGACCTCATCGGCTCGATCAAGATCATGCTCGACGCCTACAGCGAAGGAAAAATCGACCGGTTGTTCCTGGTGCACAACGAGTTCGTCAATACAATGAGTCAGCGACCGGAAGTGAAAACACTCCTGCCGGTAAGCTCTATTGATCTCGGCGAAGAAACTCTTCAGCAGCATTGGGACTACATTTACGAACCCGACGCCAGGGAGTTGCTCGATGATGTCCTTATGCGCTACATCGAGTCACAGGTTTATCGCGGCGCGGTGGAAAATTTTGCCTGTGAGATGGCGGCAAAAATGGTGGCAATGAAATCCGCGACCGATAATGCCGGCGAAATCATCGAGAAACTGCAGCTCGCCTATAACAAGGCGCGCCAGGCGGCAATTACCCAGGAAATTTCAGAAATCGTCGGCGGCGCGGCCGCCGTCTCAGGTTAGACATGTAGGAGCCCGTATAACGGGCGATCCAGTTTGGAGCAGTAAACGTATGAGTACAGGAACCACCGTGCAGATCATCGGCGCCGTCGTGGACGTCAAGTTTCCGAGCGATGCGATCCCGGGCATCTATGACGCACTGATCATCGATGAAGGCGAAATCACCCTGGAAGTGCAGCAGCAGCTGGGCGACGGCGTGGTGCGAACCATCGCCATGGGTCCCAGCGAGGGCTTGAAACGCGGTATGAGCGTCAGCAACACGGGTGAGCCCATCATGGTCCCGGTCGGTGAAAAGACCCTGGGACGCATCATGGACGTACTCGGTAATCCGATCGACAACAAAGGCCCGATCGGTGCCGAAATTTCCATGCCCATCCATCGCGAGGCGCCGACCTACGAAGAACAGGCTGCCGCAACGGAACTGCTCGAAACCGGCATCAAGGTTATCGACCTGATCATGCCGATCGCGAAAGGCGGAAAAATCGGATTGTTCGGTGGCGCCGGCGTGGGCAAGACCGTGACGCTGATGGAGCTGATCCGCAATATCGCGGCCGAGCACGCCGGCTATTCGGTATTCGCGGGCGTCGGCGAGCGTACTCGCGAGGGCAACGACTTCTATCACGAGATGACCGATTCAGGCGTTATCGACAAGGTGTCGCTCGTGTACGGCCAGATGAACGAACCGCCGGGCAACCGGCTACGGGTGGCGCTGACCGGCCTGACCATGGCGGAGGCGTTTCGCGACGAAGGCCGCGATGTACTCATGTTCATCGACAATATCTACCGTTACACGCTGGCCGGTACGGAAGTATCCGCGCTGCTCGGCCGCATGCCGTCCGCGGTGGGCTACCAGCCAACGCTTGCGGCGGAGATGGGTGTACTGCAGGAACGAATTACTTCCACGAAGACCGGCTCGATTACCTCCTTCCAGGCGGTGTATGTCCCGGCCGACGATCTCACCGACCCGTCTCCGGCAACGACCTTCGCTCACCTTGACGCAACGCTCGTATTGTCGCGACAGATTGCGGAGCTCGGCATTTACCCGGCCGTCGATCCGCTCGATTCGACCAGCCGCATCCTCGACCCGAACGTGATCGGCCAGGAGCACTACGATTGCGCGCGCGGCGTTCAGGCGGTGTTGCAGCGCTATAAGGAATTGCAGGACATCATCGCGATCCTCGGCATGGACGAACTATCGGAAGACGACAAACGTTCCGTGACCCGCGCACGCAAGATTCAACGCTTCCTGTCGCAGCCGTTCTTTGTCGCGGAGACCTTCACCGGTTCACCGGGCAAGTATGTGCAGCTGTCGGAAACGATTCGCGGCTTCAACGGTATTGTGAACGGGGATTACGACAACCTGCCCGAGCAGGCTTTTTACATGGTTGGCACGATCGACGAAGCAGTCGGGAAAGCCAAGACCATGCAGTAAAACAAAGGACGCACTGACTCATGGCCACCATTCAGGTCGACATCGTCTCCGCCGAGGGTGAGATCTACTCCGGAAACGCGAAAATGGTGTACGCACCGGCGCGTCTCGGCGAAGTCGGCATCGCCCCGCGCCATGCGCCTCTGCTGTCAACGCTGAAGCCCGGCGAAGTGCGTGTGGAAGACGCGGACGGCAAGGAACACCTCTTCTACATTACCGGTGGCATGCTGGAAATTCAGCCACACCTGGTCACGGTGCTGGCGGATACCGCGATGCGCGGCGACCAGCTCGATGAAGCGGCAGCCCTTGCCGCGAAGCAGGATGCCGAGAAAGCGCTGGAAGGCGTCTCTGATGAAACCGATCTGGCGCGCGCGCAGGCTGAGCTGGCCGAAGCCGAAGCGCGCTATCGCGCCGCGCAGAAGCTCAAAGGTAAACGCTGACATCCCACGCTGCCTGCCCGGAGCCCGGCCCCGCCAGTCGCTATACACGGGATTCTGAACCTATGTGCGGGAGCGCACAGAGAATCGACGCTCGATGAGCGTATGTTCAGACGAACTGGATTCGTGGTACTGGTTCCCCCAGCACAACTGCTTCTGCCCCTGAAGCGATGATTGCTCAACGAGTGCTTAACGCGAACCCAGCACTTACCCGCTGGTGCATCAACAATGCGCCAGCGGGTTCTTTATTTCTGGGCTGCCGCTCCCGTCAGCCAATCGAATAATCGAATTCTGACCATAATAAGCCTATGTTCTTATTGTGTTTCACATTTCACTTGACAGGTTTTCTATAGAACTATAGAATTCCGCCCTCGTGAACCCGAACTCCGACAACTCCCGCTACCAGCACCAGCGACTCGCCGCGATCAAGTCGGCCGCCGCGGTATTTGCCGACAAGGGCTTTCATGGTGCCAGTACCAGGGACATCGCGGAGCGCATGGGTATCAAGCAGGGCAGTCTTTACTACTACTTCAAGTCCAAGGAAGAAGCGCTTGGCGAAGTGTGCCTGTTCGGCATCAGCGACTACGTGCACCGGATGGAGCGCATTGCAACCAGCGACCAACCGTTCGAAGCGAAGTTGATGGCCACGCTGACCTCCCATCTGTCGAGTTACCGGGAAAAGAACGAGGCGCTCAAGGTTTACAACGACGAGCGACTTTATCTGCCGGAAGAGAAGCGCACGATCCTGAAGAGAATGGGCAGCGGCTATCGCCAGCTGCTCGAAAACATCTTCGAAGAAGGCATACGCGAGGGCGTCATCCGCGACTCGATCGATTGTCACTTCGCTGCACAAGCCGTCATCGGCATTTGCAATGCGTGGGGTGACGTCATCGTTCGCGATCCGGACCTTGATCTGTTCGACATCATCCAGAAATGCACTGACCTTCTGTTGCACGGCTTTTCCGAGCGACGCAAGGCCGATCGAAATCACGTCGAAGCGCGACCAGCGGCTTCGGCAGATCATTAACCACCAAGGAAAGCAGGGAAGAACAATGACTGAACAAAAGGCAACAAACGTGACCTGGCACGGCGGAGACGTTTCACGCGAGGACCGCTACGAAATTCTCCGGCAAAAGGGATCGACAATCTGGTTTACCGGCTTGTCGGGCAGCGGCAAGAGCACCATTGCAGTGGCGCTTGAGCGCGCTCTTTTCAATATGGGCAAGCTTTCGTACCGTCTCGATGGCGACAACGTGCGGCTCGGCATCAACAAGAACCTCGGCTTCTCCGAAGAAGACCGGAAGGAAAATATTCGCCGCATCGGTGAAGTCGCGAAACTATTCGGTGACGCCGGCACAATTTCGCTGTCGAGCTTCATCAGCCCGTACAAGGGCGATCGTGACGAGGTCCGGCGTTTACATGACGCCGCTGGCCTCAGCTTCGTCGAGGTCTTCGTCGACTGCAAACTGGCAACCGCGGAAGAACGCGATCCCAAGGGCCTCTACAAAAAGGCGCGCTCGGGCGAAATCAAGAATTTTACCGGCATCAGCGATCCTTACGAAGCGCCGGACAGCCCGGAAATCCATCTGGTCACCGATGAGATGACGCTCGAGCAGGAGGTCGCGATTGTCATCGACTACCTGCTGCAGCACGGAATCATTCGTCAGCAGTACTTTACTCGCGCCGACGACAAGGCTGCCACCGCTGCAGCCGCAGCAATCTAACCGAATACCTGGAGAACGACCGTGATCAAACCCCATGGGGCTGATGCCCTGAATCCTCTTTTTGTGTCTGACGAAACGCAACGGAAAGCTCTGCTTGCCGAAGCACAGACACTCCCGTCACTGCTGCTGAACTCTGCCGCGGCGGCAAACGCCGTCATGCTTGGTGGCGGCTATTTTACCCCGCTTAAGGGCTTCATGAATTTGGCCGACGCCCTCTCAGTGGCTGAGACCATGCACACGACCGCCGGATTGTTCTGGCCGGTGCCGGTTCTCAACCTGACCGCTGACATCAGCGGGATCAAGGGAGCCTCCCGCATTGCACTGCGCGACCCGAACGTCGCGGGTGAACCTGTTATAGCGGTTATGGATGTGCAGGCCATAGAACCGGTCAGTGCAGAACAGATTGAAACCATGACGAAGCAGATTTTCGGCACTCTCGACGACGCGCATCCTGGCGCTTCAGTATTTCGCAAGCAGGGCAACCATTGCGTATCCGGCAATATCCAGGTGCTGAATTTCAGCTACTTTGAAAAGGATTTTCCCGACACCTTCCGCACAGCGACGCAGATTCGCGCTGAAATCGCCGAGCGAGGCTGGAAGACCGTCGTTGCCTTCCAGACGCGCAACCCCATGCACCTGGCGCACGAAGAGCTTTGTCGCATGGCGATGGAACGTCTGCAGGCAGACGGCGTCGTCATTCACATGCTGCTGGGCCAGCTCAAAGCCGGCGATATTCCGGCCGATGTCCGGGATGCCTGCATCCGCAAGATGGTCGACGTGTACTTCCCCGCCAATACCGTGATCGTCAACGGCTATGGCTTCGACATGTTATACGCCGGCCCGCGGGAAGCGGTGTTGCATGCCATCTTCCGGCAGAACATGGGTGCTACGCACCTGATCGTGGGCCGTGATCACGCAGGCGTTGGCGACTACTACGGTCCCTTCGACGCGCAGACGATTTTCGACGAACAGGTACCGGCAGGAGCACTGGAAATCCAGATCTTCAAAGCCGATCACACTGCCTGGTCGAAGAAGCTCAATCGGGTGGTGATGATGAATGAAGCGCCCGACCACAAGCCGGAAGACTATGTGTTCCTGTCCGGCACCAAAGTCC
>JBGTHC010000062.1:0-1960 GCA_041746375.1 Woeseiaceae bacterium | reverse complement strand
AGGAGTGAATCGAATTGCACGCGCGAATACGGCCGCTGCGTTTCCCAGTTCTTGCAGCTCGGACATTGCCACAAAAGACGCTGGCTGGAAAAACCACATTCCGTGCATTTGTAGCGGGGAGTCGACGCTGCAAGTCTGCTGAGCGCTGCGCGCACCTTGGCAATTGCAGCGTCCCGATCGTCCGTGTCGCCGGCGTGAATCCGCTGCAGGTCGATGAACTCCGTCAAAGTCGTCTCGTTCAGCATGTACTGCTCGACGCAACGGTCAATGACGCCGATACTGCCGATGTTGTTCACGATTGCTGTGTAAGCGACGTCGGTGGCCATACCGGGACTCTTTGCCAGCATTGTTTCAAGGTCACGTTCCAATTGCGCCAGGGTTCCCTGGCGCTCGTGTATTTCCACAAGCTTTGGAAGCGCCTCGGTGATGAGATACGTGTTCTCATCGATGATCCGGTGATAAAGCCGGAGCGCCGTCTTGGTGTCGTCCATCGCCTGGGCGATTTCGGCCCGGGTTAATGCACCCCGCAATGTCCTGGGCCGTCCGCTTTGGGCCTTTTTCACAAACGCCCGGGCCGCCGTGTAGTCATGCCGCGTTGCGGCCTGTTCGGCAAGCTCACAGTAGTAATGCGCAATCTGCAATGCCAGTGACTTGCCGCTCAGCACCTCCAGCTTCTGGCCGGAATCGATCGCCCGCTGCCATTCGCGCTCCTGCTCGTAAATGCGGCAAAGCAATTCGAGAGCTTCGACCTGGTAACGCGAGCCTTGGGATAATCGCACGAAAAGCTTCTCGGCGCGGTCCAGCAATCCCGCTCGAAGATAGTCCTTGCCGAGCGAAAACAATGCCTGGTCCCGCTGCTCCGACGCGAGGTCGGGCCGTGCGATTATGTTCTGGTGGATGCGAATGGCACGGTCGACTTCGCCGCGTCGCCGAAACAGGCTGCCCAGCGCGAAGTGTGTTTCGATCGTCTTATCATCGACCCGCACCATCTTGAGGAAATGCTCGAGCGCCTGATCAGTCTGCTCGTTGAGCAGGAAATTCAGTCCTTTCAGGTAATCGATGTTAAGCGGTGGTGCGCCGGCCTGCTCCTCACGTTCGCCAAATCGTCCGAGCGCCCAGCCAACAGCCGCAAGCAGGACAAACAGACCGGCAAGGAGAAATGCCTGTTCAGTCGGCATCGTTGATGGGCAGGCTGCGCAGACTGCTGACCTCGGACTCTGTATTGCGCAGCGCTTTGCGCAATTGGCGCCTCTCGTTGACGAGCCGCGCAACGAACATGACGGTGCATAGAAGCCCGAACAGCCAACCGGTAACAAACACGACGATTACGGTGAGCGGAATGGATGCCTCAACAGCCGTAAACGCGAGATTGATGTCGACGCTGCCGGGGTTGAGCTTTGCAAACACCAGCATGATTGCGAAAACCAGCAGGAAAACCAGGATCACACCGATTTTCTTGAGCATTCACCCGCTCCTTGTCCATGCTCCCAAAGGTCAGCGCAAGACTGCACTCAGTCGGGATTCGGGATAGGTCTTAATATGTTAACTGGCCCGGCGGAAAAGCCCTAACCGGAAACCGGTCTGCCCATGCCGGACGGCGTCGCGAGCCTCAGCTTTTTATCGGGAACTCCCGACTTGTATTAACGCGTTCGCGCAAATCCTTGCCGGGCTTGAAATGCGGGACGTACTTGCCGGACAACGCCACTGCCTCGCCGGTCTTGGGATTGCGACCGATGCGTGGCGGCCGGAAATGCAGCGAAAAACTGCCAAAACCACGGATCTCGATGCGCTCCCCACGTGCCAGCGAATCACTCATCAGGTCCAGCAGGTGCTTGACCGCCAGCTCCACGTCCTTGGCCGGCAGATGCTTTTGCTTTCTGGCGATCATTTCAATGAGTTCAGATTTTGTCATAACACGATTCGCTTGTTATTGCTCGTTCGTCGTCGCGTAACCCGCCGA
>JBGTHC010000061.1:0-8535 GCA_041746375.1 Woeseiaceae bacterium | reverse complement strand
GCGCCGCGCGCGGTCGCGCCAGGTTCGAGAGTAAAGAGCTCGCCGCCGACGCGTGCCCGCAGCATTTCCGCCAGGCCCGGCAGGCGTGCAATACGATCGGTTACCTGAACCGCAGGCGTTTCCTCGGCGCGGTAGAGGGCCCGCAGCCTGCTACTGATGAGCTGATAGGAAGGTGCCACTGCGCCAATCAACGAGAGCGACTCGATTTCTGCCTTGTGACTCAAGCCACCGTGGCGCAATTCGAGCACGACCCGGTCGCGGCTGGCGGCGGTTGCCAACCAGCCAGCCAGATTGTTATAGAGCATCTGTTCGGTTTCGGCCGTATGCAGCGGATCGAATCTTGACTGCTGGACGAACACCTCGGCGATTGCATTGATCCAGGCGTCGTAGAGCGCGTACAGGCCGCAATCGCGCAGTACTTCGACCCGCTCGACCTGCGCCTGTCCGGCTTGCGCGAGGCGGGTCAATGTCGTGGCATGCAAACTCATATCGACATGAACCGGCACTGCATTGCGATACTCGCGCCGGGTTGCTGCGACTGCCGCGTCCACCAATGCGACGACCGGCAGCTTGATATCGGCTGCGATTCCGAGCAGCAAGCCAAGGTTCGCCGCTTCCATGCTGCCCGGTACGGCCAAAACGAGCCCGCTGGATGAACTCGCGCCTGCGTTGCTCCACATCTGTTCGAGCTGGCGACTGACCAGATCCGCTGCACTCAGGTGGCTGAAACGTCGGTCGGCGAACGGTGTTGAAGCGAGCTCCGACCAGAAGCGATGTTGTACTCGTCGCGGGTTGATGCGAGCGTTCAGGAATGCATTCTTTCCGGTTGTAAGGTCGCTGTCATCGAGCAGCGCGAACCCCGGTTCACGATAGATAATCTGCTCGCCGTGCATCAGGGTTATGCCTGCGTCGTTGACGTGAGCTGAAAATTGCACCGCCATTACGCGACCACCCGGGATCTTCAGTCCGACTTCATATGACGAATCAGCTTGTCGTCACAATAGTTCTCGCTGTCGAACACGAGCCGCTCCTGCAGTAACTGCAACTGGTGGACGAGAAACATCAGAAAAATGCTGATAAGCAGTGCGATAAAAGTCGAGTTGAATGCGACACCCAGGCTTTGCGTTACTCCGGCAATATCCCCTTGTACGGCCTTGTCCGCCTGTGCCAGCGCTTCGCCGATGCCGCGTACGGTGCCGATAAAGCCGATGGACGGGATTGCCCAGGAAATATAGCGAATCATGGACAATTCGGATTCCAGTTTCTCTGCTTCCGACTCGCAGATCGTGTGTGTACTGGACGCTACGTCCTGAATATTGCGAGTCGAAGAAAAGCGGCGCAGCGCGTTCAGCAGCGCGCGCGGCAGCAGCATTTTCTGATGCTTGGCTGGCAGCGCCTGGACCTGACGAGCAAATTCACGCGTATCCTCGGGCAAGATGCGCATGCCCTCGGCGATCGGAATCAGTTCCATGTCCAGCAGTCGCCGCTCGCGAAACGTTTCCCTTGCCTTGTAGGCCATGATGGCAAGCGCCCAGTACATCAATATAAAGCAGGCTTCCTGTTCCCAGTCCTTGATGAGCACCCAGACCGAGCGTTCGCGAACATAGTCAGGATTCTGCTCGCTTTGAATCGTTTGCTCTGCAACCACCGCGTTAGCGTTCGGCCGTACGATAGCCACGTAAAAGGCGTGCACAACGATAATCGCAATAATCAATGCAAATAACTGATAAACGAACTCGACAGGAATATTCTTCTTCTGCATCAGCAATAACTCGAGTTGGCGATGTGCTGCCCGGGTAAATTCAAATATCGGTCGGAAAAGGAATGGATTCGTCGACCGGTATCTCTTCCGTCGGCACGAATACATCGTCATCCCTCTCGTAGGTCTGCTCGTCGAGATCGGCATCTTCTGCGTTTTCGTCAGGCACATCCGGATCCGCCGCGTCGTCCACAGCAGGAACTTCAATTGGCGTGTCATCTGCTACCGGCGCCTCGGCCGCCGCGCCCTGGTCCTGCGACCAGACAGACCTGCCGAGAAGCAACAACAGTACCAGCATCGTGTTACGCATAATCAATACCCAATGACATCAATCCCAATGACTTACCGAAAACCCGCACTTGCCGGTGCCCGGAAATTAGACCGCGAACAGGGCTAAATGTCCCGCACGCGATTCAGTCGACGTTCCTCGCAACGCGAAAGCCCACATCAAATCGTCCTTCGGTACCAAATTCCCGATAAGCGAGCCGCAACTCGAGAATTCCGGAATGCTGCCAGCTCGATCCGCGTATGACATGATGCGTGCCGCCGGCCGGGCCGCTCGAATCAGTCAGCGGCTCGGTCCGGCCGGGGGTCGGCACCGAATAATAATCCTGAACCCACTCTGCTACGTTACCGCCGGCATCGTAGAAGCCGAGAGCGTTCGGTGCAAACGAACCAACCGGTGCGGTCGATGCAAAACCGTCGTCGTACCCCGGAAGTACCGAAGGCACGAGATCGCTGGCCGATTGATCGGCATAATTGCCGCTGTCGCGCGGCGGCGGCATACGGTCGCCCCAGGGGAACACCGCTGGTTCGCGCCTCCCCTGGTAACGCATGGCGAGTGCCCATTCGGCCTCGGTCGGCAAGCGATAACCATTGGGCACCGGTGAGACCGGCTCCCACTTTTCGAACTTTTTCTGATACGCGAGCGTCAGTCCTTCCTGTGCGCTGAGCCAATTACAGTATTCGACTGCGTCTGCCCATGTAACGTTGGCCACCGGGTTATTGTCGCCGGCCAGCGCTGCATGGTAATCGCCGCCGGAATTGTGATTCTCGCGAAAGCGACGAAACTCGCGGTTCGTGATCTCCTTTTCGCCGAGATAAAACGGCCGGGTGACACGCACCGGCAGGATTACTTCGTTGGCACGCCGACCCTGTTCCCGTCGCGACGATCCCATGACGAGATCGCCGGCTTCCACGCGCCGCAAAACCTGTCCATGCACAGTCGTCATCGTCGCCGCCACGCTGCGCCGTCGAACTTCTTCGTCGGACAGCAGACGCACATCGATTGCCTGCGGATAGCCCGGTCGCGGCGTGACGTCGCGGCTGAAAGTCTGAAACCCCTCCATGCGCACTTCGACTCGGTGCGGGGCCGCCGAAAGTTCGAACGTCGCGGAGCCGCGGCCGCGCGGCTGACCGTCGACAAAAATCGCCGCATCCTCCGGCAGCACGTTAACGTTAACTGTGCCTGTTCGAGCCGTCATATCGATGGTAATTTCGCGCGAGGCAGCCGCCGCGAGCCGCACCTGCCGCGCGACGGATCCGTAGCCTGCTTTTGACAATCGGATTTCGTAGTCGATATCGGGTGACAGCGCCAGCGTGATCGGTGACTGGCCCCGGTAACGGCCGTTCACCGTAACATTGGCACCGACCGGAATTGACGCCACCTGCAAGCGGGCGTTTGCCGGTTCGAGCTCGATGGTTGGCAATACCTTCTGTTCATTAGCGGCCGCGCTGACAACGCCATCCCAGGCCTTGAAGCCCTCCCGGACGACGCTCAGCTCGTGTGAGCCCTCCATCAAGTCGATGGTCGCCGGTGTCGTGCCGACCTGGTCCTGACCGACGTAAATCGCGGCGCCGGACGGAGCGGATGAAATCGCGACTGTCGCCCAACGCGGCACCAGTTGCACAACAAGCTGCTGGCTCAGGCCGAGGCCGGGAACGTTGATCCGATCCCGATACGGCAGATAGCGATCGGCGGTCACTTCTACGGAGTGATTTCCTGGTTCGAGTTCGAGAGGCCCGTGAGGGGCCGCCCCGACCAACGTTTCATCGACCGTTACCACCGCAGCAACCGGCGGCTCGGTCATGACGGTCAATTGGCCCGGAAGCCGGCGGAGCGCAATAGTGACGGTACCGCTGGGCTCGTCACCCACCGCAAAACTCTGTTGCTGAGGGTAGTATCCCTCTTTCTCGACAGCCACTGTGTAGTCACCGGGCCGTAACAGCACCCGGTCACCCAGTGGCAGCCGGAACCAGCCACCCGTGATCGCCAATTCATCCGGCGGTGGCGGCTGCACATCAAACTGGATCGAGCGGGCACTGAACAACAGGTAGGAAACAACCGTCAATACAACCAGGCCGACCGCCACGGCAGTCTGCCAACGGTAGCCGCTGGTTGCTAGCGGCGCCGTACCGAGGTCGGCGGCGCGTCGAAACGCCGTCGGTGCGATGGTCTCGTCCACAGCGCCGCCCGCGGCAATGGGCGATTCGGGTGGTCGGGTCAGGTAGACACTGTCCTCGAGCCTGACCTGCACCAGCAGGTTCAGTTCCTGTTCGTCGATGAGAATGCGCGAACCGAAGAAGCTCAGCTCGTCGCCGCTGTTGAGCCGTCGGGACGTAATCAGGGCTTGCCCATTCAATTGCAATTGGCCGGCTTTGCCGACCGGCTGCAGGAACGGCACCCCGTCGAGTTCGTCCAGAAGCGCGATGGCGGCGTTGCCGGGTCCCGGCAACCGGATCTGGCAGTCGCTGCCCGTTCCCAGGCGCAGCGGCAACTGGTCGAGACCGATGCGCCGCTCTCCGTCCGCATCCTTCAGTACGACTGCCGCAACCTTCAAATTCGTTCCTCACACATGATGACGATCGGTGACATTTCGATCTCCGGTGCCACGCGGAACTCCAGCCGCACATCACGAAATCCCGGCCGGCTGCCAAGGGCAACATACGCACCGGGACGTAATGTCACTTCCTGCGTTGCGAAAGCGCCAAGATGACCAATCCGGAAAATCGACACGTCCGTCGCGTTGTCGGATACCAGTTGCACGGTTAGCGGCGTTGCGGCGCGTTTCAACAGGCGCGACAACTCGTTCTTCTGATTCTCGAGCCGCGGTCCCATCGGCGTAATTCGCGTAACGTTCAGCAGCAGCTGCGTCGCAGTCTGCATCGTGGCCGGCGCACTGAGAGAGTCCGGCGCATCGATGAATTCCTGCAGGCGCCGGTGGATCATCGCTCGCTCCTGCGCGTTGGCAAGACCCGTGCGCGCGAACTGCAAGTCCGCGTCGACCTCGAGAATATCCTCATACGTGGCAATCGCGTCCTGCCATTGTTCACTCCCTTCGAGCGCCAGTGCCTCGGTCTCCAGGCGACGAATCGAACCCAGTCTTACTTCCTGGTCGACCTGCAGCAAACCGTCGACCGGTTGACGCGACCCGGGCCGCAAGGCTTTCGCCGCCTCGAACGCTGCTCGCGCACTCGGATAATTTCCGGCCGCGAGCGCCTCGAGACCCTCGCTCATCCGTTGCTCGAAGCTGCGTTGCAAAAGTGCGTCGCGAACCCGTTCAAGCGCCACTTGCGCCGGCTGCCATGACGGATCGAGGTCAAGGGCATTTTGCAGCGCCGTGCGTGCCGCCTCGAGTTCGAGAGTCTTCTCCAGGTTGAGACCCTGTTCGGTCAGCCGCAAAACCGTTTCGAGGTTGCGGGCGCGCACCAGGCCGTCCTGCGCTTCGCGGCTGCCCGGCGTAATCGCCACGGCCAGGTCAAAAAGTCGCACCGCCTCCGCATGATCGCCACGTGTGAATGCCTCCCGCGCTCCCTGCAGTGTCTCACGGAATGTTGCATCGATCCGATCGAAGAACGGGTCCAGCAGATCGCTGGCCGCGCGGTACCGCTCACCCGCCAGGCGATAGTTGCGACCGAGAAAGGCCTCATCGCCCTGTGCATAAAGATCGAGCGCCTCGAGGTAAGCCTGCCCACCCCAGCGTTCGATGCCGCGCAGCCGCAGGCGCTCAAGCTTCGACAAAAACTCGCCGAGTATTTCATCCGTCGCCGCGCGCACGGCTGGATCGGCATCGTCGCGCGCCGCGGCAGCGCCGGCAGTGTCTCCGTTCGTCTCTGCGTCGCCAGGCAACGTAGTTTGCTCGCCGGATGCCGGTTCAGTCACGGCTTGCGTATTGGTTTCAGGTGCGGGCGGCAGCCAGAAAAGAACCGACAGGAAAATGCCTGCAAGAACAGCCAGGCCGCCCCATACCAGGCTCCGGGATACACCGCGCGTTGAGCCTGTCGCGACAGGAGGCGCGGTGCCATGGGTTGAGCGCGTCCTCGCGGGCGAAGTTACTGCTTCGATCGCAATTGTCGTGTCGGCCGATGCAATCTCACCAAGCATATGCGTTGGAGCAGGACCGGCTTGCACGCCGGCCTCGCGAAGTCGCTCGACTACCTGGCCGGCGTCGGGTCGCTTGTCCGTTTGCGGCGCCAGCATGTCGGAGACGAGACTTGCGACCAGGTCCGCTCGCAGTCCCGCATTGGCGGTGCCTGCGGCATTAGTCAGTGCGGGCACTTCGCGGAGGGCATCCGGCATCTTCGCATTTGCGTCCGGCGGGTTACCGGTCAACGTTTCGTGAATCAATACGCCAAGCGCATAGATATCGTCAGCAGGATGTGCGTTTTCGCCCGACATGTGCTGGGGACTTGCAGCGATGGGGGTGCCGCCGCCGTCGCCTGAGCGCGTCGCACCTGCCGCGCCGAAGTCGATGAGATAAGGCAACCCGCGTCGATCCAGCAGGACATTGGCGGCCTTGACGTCGCGGTGCACAATGTCCTTGCCATGCGCGTAGCGCAGCGCATCGGCAATCAGGCAGATAGGCCGCAGCGATGTCGCCGCCGGTGCGCCGGTCAGTACGCGGATTTCGGGTCCGGCGATAAATTGCTGCGAATAGAAGGGGCCATCGGGATCATCGTGAAACTCGAACACGCGGGCAATATGCGTGTGCATCAAACGACTGCCGATGCGCCATTCCTGGCGAAATCTATCGCGACTTGCCGGGGTTTCGGCCCGCTCCGGCGACAGGAACTTGAGCGCGACGTCCGCCTCCGAGTGCTTGTCGCGTGCCAGCCAGACAGTCGACATACCACCGGAGCCCAGGCGGCGGAGCAGCGTATATCTGTCAGCCAGCCGTGTACCTTCTTTCAGTACCCGCATAGGATTTGCGACAACTAACCGGTCGGCTGCGGGGACCTGGCAGGTGCGCCTACATCGATTGCCTCGGAAAATCCGGTTTCGGCCTGGTAGATTTCCTTGAGGAGCTTGCGCCAGCTTTCGTACTGCGCTTCCGCTGTGCCGGTCAGCCGGCGCGACTCGCCCTCAACCTTGACGACCATCGGTGCCGCTTCCGCGCCAAAGGATTCCGACAATTCCTTGATGTTTTCACGATGAAAATCCGCTGAGGAGCGCAACTGCCAGGCACTGATGATGGTGTTAATGCCGCGATTGATACCGACGTACTGCGTGGCCTGTTTGGCACGCGCGCGCGATCCGCTGGAACTGCTGGTATCAATGCTCATCGACCCCGCAACGACAACGACACCGAGCAGCGCACGCATGGTTGCCGAGCGTCGTACCTGCCGATAACTGATGGCCTGCTCCCTCGAGGTCTCGCGCCATGATTCGTACGGAATCGCTATACCGTAATAGAAATTGGCGTAGTGCTCATTGAGCGTGTCAATCACCAATCGATCGCGTTCGCGAATTTGCCGCAGCCGGTCGACCATCGGGTCGTTCAACGCAGGTAAGCGTTCCACGGTCGTGAAGCCGTCTTTACCGGTCGTCAGGTAGTCGCCGTAGGCAGTGGGCGCGAGGTCTGCGAAAAACTTCAGTTCCGATACCTGGCGGATACGGCGTATCTCTTCCGGTGCAAGGGTTGCAACGTGAGCCTTCAGGTCGTTCGCTATATCGTTGAATACTTTTTGGTACGGGTCTTCGCTACGATCCCGATAATCGGCATACGAGGTAATTCCGGTCTGCATAGAGTATTCGCGCTCGTACCACTCGCGGCCCATCGAGTCCTCGGCCATGACCCGTAAGGTGACAAATTCGCCGTCGGACTGGTCAATGGTGCCGGACAGGATGACATCGGTGTAAACGTAGCGCGACGGAATGACCCGCACCGCGCCCCAAAAGCCTGTGCCCTGGAGTGTCGTCTTTATGTGGTACGGCAGGTAGCGCGCTTCAGCCTCGCGAACTTCCTGGTAGATGCCGGACCGATCGGCGTCATTGTCTTCCGGTATGCCGGCGTCGAAGGACACGATGCCGACGTCCAGAAGCATGTTTTCCGGAACCTCGAGCGACGCTACCTCGAGTTGCGTGCGTTCTGCTGTTATGACTTCGGAAACCGTGCAACCGGTACAGACAAGCAACGTCAATATCAGTGCATGCGGCATGTGTTTCATAACGCGTCAGAGTCCCTTATCCCAACCGGGTTGCGGGCGTGCGCCCGCCATCCGCCGGTCGTTTCTACAAGCGATTATAATTTCGATATTCTTCCCAGAGTCGCTCGCGAAGCTTCGGGTCGTTTTCGGCCAACGCCGCTTCGCGAAGCTGTTTCGCGACGATATCCTCACTCACCAGATCCGGAATATCGGCGGGTGTGCGTTCGGCGATCTCCTCCTCGGACAGGTCGTCCACCGACGCGCGCGCCTCGCTTTGCTCACTCGGTGCGCGGCCTGCCGCGCCCACCTCGCCACCGTCGTCGCTGCCGCCGCCGGCCTGCTTGCCGAGG
>JBGTHC010000060.1:0-15793 GCA_041746375.1 Woeseiaceae bacterium | reverse complement strand
TGGGAAGACCTTGATTGTTCGCCTCCGCATTCGCGCGCAGGGCGCGCTCCTACAAAACGGCCGCGCCTCTATGAATCCATCGCGTTCGCGCGAATCGAGCGCTGCGCCGCGAGCGATTATAGTTGCTTGTAAACCTTGCCGCCGCGCATGACAAATGAAACCTGTTCCAGCACGCGAATGTCGTCGAGCGGATCGCCGGGGACAGCAACAATATCCGCCATCTTGTCGGCCTCGATGCTGCCGTGCGTTTCTGAAATACCGAGGAACTCGGCCGCAACGCTCGTTGCTGACTGAATCGCTTCCATCGGCGGCATCCCACCCTCCACCATCAATGCGAATTCCTGCGCGTTGTCGCCGTGCGCGGAAACGCCTGAATCCGTGCCGAACACGATAGGCACTCCTGCCTTGTATGCTCGCGAAAAGGTATCCAGGATGAGCGGCCCGATTGCCGCTGCCTTGGGCCGCACGAGTTCCGGAAAGAATCCGTCAATAGTGGACTTTTCAGCAACCCATTTGCCGGCCAGGATCGTCGGTACGTACCAGGTGCCATTCTCCTTCATCAGCCGCATGACTTCGTCATCCATGTACGTGCCGTGCTCAATCGAAGCAACGCCCGCGATCACCGCGCGTTTCATGCCGTCGGTGCCATGCGCGTGAGCCGCAACGCGCATACCGTAATCGCGCGCCGTCTCGACGATGGCGCGCAACTCCTCGTCTGTGAATTGCGGGTTCTCGCCGCTCTTGGCGACGCTCAGAACGCCGCCGGTCGCAGTGATCTTGATCCAGTCCGCGCCGTCCTTGTAACGCTGGCGCACGGCTTTGCGCGCATCGTCGACACCATTGACTACGCCTTCCTTCGGCCCCGGGTCGCCCATGATGTGTCCGGCCCAGCCGTTGGTCGGATCGCCGTGTCCCCCGGTAGAACTGAGCCCTTTCGCCGCGGTGATAATCATCGGTCCCGGGACATCACCGTCGTCAATCGCTTTGCGCAATGCGACCGAGACGTTGAAGCCATCGCCCAGGTTCCGGACGACAGTAAAGCCGGCTTCCAGCGTCCGTTTCGCATACTTTGCGGCATCGAAAGCGAAATCCGCTTCGTTCGTAATGAAACCGCGCAGCCGGCTGTCCTTTGAATATTCGCCGGTCAGGTGGGTATGCATGTCCATAAGTCCGGGTAACACGGTTTGCTGGCGCAGGTCGATTACCGTATCGCCTTCGGCTGCGATGGCATAACCGTTCTCAATGGCGACGATCATCTCACCGTCGATGCGCACGGTAACCTCCGACGTCGGCCGGCTGGAGACGCCGTCAATCAACCGCCCCGCATGCAAGAGTGTGTCAGCAGTGGCCGGACTTGTTGCAACCAGGCATGCAGTCAGAAAGAATCCTCTGCGTGTCATATCGTTATTCCTTATCTTTTGATTTTCAGGGAATGGAGGTGCACACCGTGATACGGAGCGCTGAATTATGCCTCAACGAAGTGCTGTTCTGCAGCGCTTAGCCGGAAGAAGTGCCACTTCAATCAAATAAACGATACAGTTGTGCGAGAATGTTGCGCAATCGAACCGGTGAACCAGTCCGGGTATACATGCACGGCGTCAGGCGGAGGGTCACATGGCGGTATCGGCACACGCGACCGAACAATGGTCATCCAGGCTGGGCTTCATGCTGGCAGCGATCGGATTTGCGGTCGGTATCGGCAACATTTGGCGATTCCCTTACGTAACCGGCGAAAATGGTGGCAGCGCTTTTCTGTTCGTTTATCTCGTTTGTGCGTTCGGCATCGGCTTGCCGTTGCTTATTGCCGAGCTGGCGATCGGACGCCGCGGCCGACGTAGTGCATCCGGAAGTATTCGTGCCGTCGCCTCAGAAGCCGGCACGAGCAGCGGGTGGGGCAACGTCGGCGGGCTTGCCATCATTTGCGTATTCATCATCCTCTCCTACTACACCGTGATTTCCGGTTGGACGCTTGACTACTTCATTCGTGCAGTGAACGGGTCGTTCGAAGGCATCGACCGAACGGCGTCGGATTCGATGTTCGCGCTTTTGCTCAACAACCCATGGCAACTGCTGTTCTGGAATACGGTCGTCCACGTACTCGTGTACCTGGTCGTGCGGCAAGGTGTACAGGCGGGCATCGAGCGCGCCGTCAAAGTGCTTATGCCGGCATTGTTTCTCGCCCTGGTATTCATGGTCATTTACGGTGTCCTGGCAGGGGATATGGCGGCGGCCATGGAATTCCTGCTCGAACCTGACTTCTCCAAAGTGACCTTCCAGACCGTAATGGTCGCCATCGGCCAGGCCTTTTTCTCGATCGGTATTGCCATGGGCGCCCTGATCACGTTCGGATCGTACCTGCCGGATGATTACTCGATTCCCGGCTCCGCGACAGCCATTATCCTGGCCGATACCGGTGTGGCGCTGCTGGCCGGGTTTGCCATCTTTCCGTTGGTGTTTGCGTTCGGCTTGCCGCCGTCGAGCGGTACAGGACTGATTTTCCAGACGCTGCCCCTTGCTTTCGGACAAATGCCCGGCGGCCAGATCGTCGGTGGCATTTTCTTCATATTGCTCATCGCTGCGGCGCTGTCGTCGTGCATCGGCTGTGCGGAGGCCGTGGTTTCCTGGGTGGACGAGCACTGGGGCATCAAACGCCGCGGGGGCATCCTGCTGGTAACAGTTGCTGCCTGGCTTCTCGGGATTCTGACTATCCTGTCGCTTGGCACATGGTCTGACTTCTATCCTTTGAACTTCATTCCGGCTTTCGCTGGCAAAACAATATTCGATTCACTGGATTTTCTGGCGGCGAATATCCTCTTACTGTTAGGCGGTCTGTTGACCTCTGTGTTTTTCGGCTGGTTCGTCCCGAAACAACTCAAGCTCGATGAAATCGGCGTCGCCGACGGCCTGTTTTTCGGCTTCTGGCGCATCATGATTCGCTTTGTAATCCCACCGGTGCTTCTCGTTGTCCTCGTTATGGGCATTTCAGAATGACCGGCTGACGCTCGCGTGAACACATTGATTATCGGCGGCGGGCTGCTGGGGCTCAGCACCGCAATGGCCTTGCTGGAGCGCGGCGAAAAAGTTCGCCTGCTGGAGCGATGCGCTGACGCGGGTCTCCAAACCAGTTTCGCGAACGGTGGTCTGCTGACACCATCGATGCCGGAACCATGGAATGGTCCCGGCGTGCTCGGTCAACTGGCTGCCTCGCTGTTTGATAAGCACTCTGCGATGAAACTGAGATTACGTGCAGTGCCGGCGCTGCTGCCCTGGGGAATACGTTTCCTGCGCAATTCAAGCTCTGATCGATACCTGCGGGCGTGCCGGCAAAATTTCGAGCTCGCGCGATATTCGATGTTGGAATACCAGAAGCTGGCCACGCGGCTGAATCTCGACTTCTATGCAGCCAACCGTGGTGTACTGGCCGTTTTTCGCAGCGACGCAGCAATGCAGGCACGACTCGCGGTGTCGACACAGCTTGCCGAGGCCGGCATGTGCTTTTCCGTCCTGGATGCCGAGGCGGCGGTGGCGACGGAACCTGCCCTGGCAGGGATTCACAAGAGAATCGCCGCGGCAATCCATTTTCATGACGACGCATCCGGCGACGCTCATCTCTTTTGCCAGGGATTGAAGACGAAGCTGCTGGCGAGCGGCGTTGCGCTGGACTTCAACCAGTCCATCCGCGGACTCAAAGTAAAAAATCAGCGGATTTGCGCTGTCGAGACCGCTACGGAAATCATACCGGCAGAGCGGGTTATCGTTGCCGCCGGCGTGCACAGTGCGGCACTGCTGAAAACAGCTTCCATTTCAGTGTCAGTGCAACCGGTCAAGGGCTACTCTGTGACACTGCCATTGCCACAGTCGGTGCGTGGCCCGCGGATTCCGGTACTCGACGATGCCATGCACGCCGTTGTGACTCCACTCGGCAATCGCCTGCGTGCGGTTGGCACTGCCGAGTTCAACGGATTTGACACGCATATCGATCGGGGCCGGATCGACAACCTGATGCGGGTCCTGAAGTCGCTCATGCCCGATATCGATGCGCATCTCGATCATGCGCTCGCGCTACCGTGGGCGGGACTGCGCCCGATGAGCAGCGACGGCAAGCCGTACATCGGGTCGACAACCGTCGACGGATTGTTCGTCAATACCGGCCACGGGCAGCTTGGCTGGACGATGGCAACCGGCTCGGCACAGCTTCTCGCCGACCTCATATGCGGCACGCCAACGGCGATCGATCCCGCGCCTTTTCGCGTCGGGCGTTAGGCGGGTAGTAGTGGCCGGGCACAAAGCTCGCAGAACCACCGTAGGAGCGCGCCCCGCGCGCGAATGCGAGGCCGATTGTACCTTTTCGTATTCGCGCGCAGGACGCGCTCCTGCGGCGATTCTGCAGGCGACCCAAAGGTAGTGGGTTAAAGTCCCGAGGTAATCTCGCCGAGCTTTTTCGTCAGCAGCTCATTTTCACGGTAATCAATAGGAATGACGATTAGCGTTGGTCCCGGCTCCTCGAACGCGGCTTTAAGAACGTCCTTGAGATCTCGGCTCTTCGAAACATAGTGCCCGTGCCAACCGAACGCCGCGGCCAGCATCAGCCAGTCAGGGTTGCCGAAACTTAAGTCCGTGTGCTCGCCGAAATGCGTCTCCTGTTTCCAGGAGATGAGTCCATACGCGTTGTCCTCCCAGACCATGACCACAATGTTGCTGTTCAGCCGCCGCGCTGTTTCCATTTCCTGGCCGTTCATGAGAAATCCGGCGTCACCGGCGATGGCGAGGATACGTCGCTCCGGGTGCACCATGTGTGCTGCGATGGCACCGGGTAGCGCAAAACCCATGGCACAGAAGCCGTTAGGGATCAGGCAGGTGTTGGGTTCGTGGCATTGGTAATGACGTGCGATCCACATTTTGTGCGCACCGACATCGGACAGCAGAATATCGTGAGGGCGCATCGCTTGACGCACGTCCCATAACACTTTTTGCGGGCGAATCCGGCCTTCGGTGTCATCGTCCTTGTACTCGGCGAAATCTCTCGCCATGGCAGCACGACAGGCGCGCTGTCCATCCAGGTCGAACTGCGGCGTACCTTGCTGATCGATGCGCTCATTGAGCATCCACAATGTGTGTGCCAGGTCGCCGATCAGTTCAGCTTCCGGATGGTAATGGGCGTCGATTTCGGCCGCCAGGAAATCGGCATGGATGATGCGTTTGTCGCGTTTGTCGTTCCAGCGCTGTGGATGGTATTCCACCATATCGAAGCCAAGCGCGAGGACCAGGTCGGCATCGTCGATAGCGCGCGATACCCGATCCTTGCTGCCGAGTCCGATGGTGTAGAGGCAATACTCCGCGTCCATGTCGACCGAGCCTTTGGCCATGAAAGTACTGATGACGCCAATGCCGGTCTTGTCGCAGAACCGGCGAAGTTGCTTGCTGGCGCGCTTGCGGATGCAACCGTTGCCCGCAAGGATCACCGGCCGTCGTGAGGCCTGCAGCATTTCGAATGCTTTATCGACAATCTTGCTATCCGGAACCGAACGACGAAAACGTCGCGGCTTTAGCGGCAATTCCCCGCTGTCCATCGCCGCCACATCTTCGGGCAGTTCCAGGTGTACCGCGCCCGGCTTTTCAGTGCGAGCCAGCCGAAAAGCTTTGCGCACAATCTCGGGAATGGTGTTCGGGTTCATGATTGTCGTCGCCCATTTGGTTACCGGCTTGAACATGCCGACGACATCCATAATCTGATGCGATTCCTTGTGCAGACGGTCCGTCGACCCCTGGCCGGTCAGGACGAGGAGGGGTGCACGATCCATATTTGCGTCCGCGACGCCGGTAATCAGGTTGGTTGCACCGGGCCCGAGTGTGCCGAGGCACCCGGCGGGGTTACCAGTCAGCCTGCCATAGACCTCCGCCATGAAGGCCGCCCCTTGTTCATGTCGCGTCAGGACAAAGCGAATGCTCGAGGAACCCTTCAGGGAAATCATGAAATCGGCATTTTCCTCCCCCGGAACACCAAAGATGTACTCCAGCCCTTCCTCTTCCAGGCACTTCACCAGCAAATCGGATGCTTTCATAGATACCGCCGTGAATGAGGCCAAAGGGCCAATAGCGCCAGGTTAAGAGAAACGAAGCCAACCACCACCTTAGGCCTCGGCCGGGGGGTACGCTTTGGCGCAAATAAAGCAATGGACCGAAGGGAGCCATTGCGCCAAAGCGTACCCCCCGGCCGAGGCCGAAACACGCCACATTGCCACTTCGTTCGCTAACCACCCGCCAACCAACTGCACTTGGTCATAGGGCAACACCGTATGGATTTCACATCTTAGCCCCATCCGCCGATTATGGTCCCAAAATGCAGGAAAGCGGACTGCATCACAGCGACCGCGCCGACCGAACACTAGACTTCCCGCTGCGTTGAGCTTATGTCTGGTTCCGGGGCCGACCAATGTCTAGGGCAGTCTCCAATTTATCACTGCAACAGAAAGTGTCAGTTACCCTGCTGACCGTCATGGCTTTGCTGGTTCTGCTCAGTTACCTGATTCTTAATGCAACGGTGGCACCGGCTTTTGACAGCATGGAAATCGCGGCCGCAGAAACCAACCTGGTTCGTGCCAAACGCGCTATCCGCAACGACCTCGACAACCTCGCAGCAATCGTCGGCGACTGGGCCCCGTGGGACGATGCCTACGCGTTTGTGCGCGGCGAATACCCTGCGTTCGAAAAGTCGAACCTGGACCGGCCGACGCTGGAAAATCTCGACCTGGATCTTATGCTGATCTATGACACGGCGGGAACGCTGTTGTGGGGTCAGGTAGAGCACGACGGCAAATTCGCTGAACCCGCGTTGCTGGGAGTGTTCGAGCCGTCGCATCCACAAGCTGGGAAACTGGTTCGACACTATGACCTGACAAGTCGCGCCGATGGCCTGTTGCAAACCGCGCTTGGACCCATGATGTTGAGTTCACGGCCGATACTGAAGAGCGGCAATGTGGGCCCAATAGCCGGCACCATGATCATGGGCCGCTTCTTCGACGACTCGCGCCGCGCCGACTTGCGTGAAAGAACCGAAGTGGAGCTCGATTGGCACACGCTGGATGAGAATGCGATCCTCACCGCGAAACAGCGCGATGCCGTAATTGCAACGGGTCCCGATTCTGCAAATCATGAGGTGACGAACGAGACCGTCGCATCCTACACGCTGTTGAATGACCTGTTCGGCGATCCTTATCTCGCATTGCAGGTTGATACGCCGCGCAAGATCTCCGCTCTGGGCACTCGCGCGGTCAATGGCGCGTTGCTGTTTCTGCTTATCGCAGGCGTTGTAGTTGCGATTGCGGCCTGGCTCCTGCTGCGCAGTATTATTGTTGTCCCACTGACGCGACTCGACAATCACATCAGCGGCATTCGAAGCAGTGGCGATCTTTCCTTGCGTCTAAACGAACAACGTGGCGATGAGATAGGCGTCCTGGCCAATGCTTTCGATATGATGACGACCGAGCTGTATTCCGCTCGTCAATTGCTGCTCGAGCAGTCATTTAAGGCGGGCAAGGCCGATACCGCCGCAGAAGTTCTGCACAATATACGCAATGCCATGACTCCGCTGATCAATGGCATCGACCGCCTGTCCAAGAACTTCCGCTTCGCCGGGAACTTGCGAGTGGTGCAGGCGGTGGGCGAGCTTGCATCGGCGGACTGCCCGCCCGACCGCCGTGAAAAACTGGTCAAGTATATTGAGTCCGCCTTTGGTCATGTGCGCGAGTCCGGCGAGGCGGCCGTCAAGGAACTCGAGGTGGCGTCGAAGCAGGCGCGGCAGGTCGAAGCCATTCTGATGGACCAGGAAAAAATAACCAACGTTGCTCCTGTGGTCGAGAGCCTCGAACTGGGCGATATCATCGAGGAGGCCGCGCTGGTTATTCCGGACCGGTCCAACACCGACATAAAACTGAACTTGCAGGCAGGACTGCGTTCGTATCGCGTCCGAGGCCATCGTGTCGGGTTGCTGCAGGTCATGGGTAACCTGATATTGAACGCGCACGAGGCCATCAAGCGACAGCAGCCCGGGTCCGGCAACATCGACGTTGCTGCGAGTACGGAGGTAGTCGATGAGCAGCCAATGATCCGGGTATCCATTAAAGACTCCGGTTGTGGCTTCGAGCCGGACCAGAACGACAAGATTTTCCAGCGCGGGTTTTCATCCAAGAAAGGTCACATGAGTGGGCTCGGGCTGCATTGGAGCGCAAACGCGCTGGCTGGTATGGGTGGGCGCATCGTCGCCGAAAGCCCGGGTCCCGGGCGCGGTGCGCAATTCAGCGTACTGTTGCCCGCTGCCTGAGGAGTAATCACGATGAGTACACGGCAGTCCAACAACATTCGAATCCTGATCGCCGACGACGACGAGCTCATACTCGATTGCTACCGGAAGGCATTCGGCGACAACGATTCAACCGACTACATGAAGGCTCTCGACTCACTCGAGGCCGAATTGTTCGACCCGCAAACGGATATCGACGATGCACCAAAATTCGAAGTAGTGGCGTGCAATCAGGGTATGCAAGCAATTAATCTTGCCGAAGAGGCAGCGAACGCCGGGCGGCCGTTCAACGTGATTATCCTGGACGTTCGTATGCCCCCGGGAATCGATGGCGTGGAGGCGGGCAGCCAGATTCGAAAACTCGATTCCGACGTGGAGATTATATTCGTAAGTGGATTCTCCGACGTCGCCCGGGACGAACTGGAGCGTCGGGTGCCACCGCCAATGAAGCTACATTATTTCAACAAGCCGATTTCATTTATGCAGCTTGCTGAAGATGTTGCCGAGCTGGTCGGAACGTACTGAGAACGATATCAGTTCGATGTCTGACATTCCTGCAACCAATCGCGTTCTGGTCGTTGACGACGATGCACTGCTTATCCGCGAGTACTTGCATTGTCTGGGCAGCGAATTCGAGCCGGATGCTGCCACTACGACATTAGGCGATCTCGAGCGAGTGCTTTTCGGCGAGGACACGGACGAAAAAGGCGCTGCGCGATTCGATGTCCATGCCTGCGATCAGGGCGCAACTGCCGTGCGTGCAGTGCAGGACGCGGTAAACGCACGTAAGCCGTTCGCCATCGTTTTTCTGGACATTCGCATGCCCCCGGGCATCGATGGTGTCGAAGCCGCACGCCAGATCCGGCGCATCGATCCGAACATCAATATCGTACTGGTAACCGGCTCGCTGAGCCCACAGCCTGACAACCTGGGAAGAGAGATACCTCCACCAGACCGGATTTTCTTCTTCAAGAAGCCGTTTCATGCCGTCGAATGTCGACAGCTCGCCGCCGCGTTGTGCGGCAAATGGCACGCGGATCTTGCCTTGCGCCGGGCCAACGAAGTTTTGGAGCAGCGGGTACAGGATCGAACGGCTGAGCTGCACCGCCTTGCCTATTTCGATCCGGTGACCCGGTTGCCGAATCGACTCAAACTCATCGACGAACTGCACCAGTTGATCGAGACATCGCCGCCTGGCAGCGACAGGACCGCTGTAATATTGCTGGATATCGAGCGCTTCAGCTTCCTCAACGAAACGATGGGCTATGAATCGGGTACCGCTATCCTGCGAGCGATAGGTAACCGGCTGGGTCGCGCTTTGGCCCGTCAGTTCGAAGGCAGGCGCACGGTTGTCGGTCGCTTCGGCGCCGACGAATTCGCGTGCCTGGTTCCAGCGCTCAAGGAAACAGATAGCCTTGACGAGCTGGCGCAAAGCATCCGTTCCAGCGTCGAAGAACCGTTCACCATCAACGGTCGCGACCTGTTTATAAAAGCGAGTATCGGTGTGGCGTGGTATCCGGCACATGGGCAGGATCCGCAAACCGTATTCCGTTGTGCGGAAGCCGCATTGCACCGTTCAATGCGGCGCCTCAACGCGAATATCACTCTGTATCACAGCGAGATGCAGTACCGCGCCCGGCACAAGTTCGATATGGAAAGTGAGTTGCGGCAAGCGATCGAGAACGGCGAAATCACCGCATACTTTCAGCCGCAGATTTCCCTGAAGAGCGGGCGGATTGCTGGCGTGGAAGCGCTGGCAAGGTGGATCCGCCCGGATGGAACCATCGTCAGTCCGGGCGAATTCATTCCGTTGAGCGAGGAAATGGGAATTTCCGATATTCTGTTCGAGTGCATTATGCGCAAGGTATGCAGTACGGTCGCCGGATGGCGCCGAAAAGTCGAATGGAACATTCCGGTCAGCATCAACCTTTCGGCGCATCAGCTGCGTAACCAGAAACTGGTGGAACTGATCAAGTCGATCCTCGAGATCAATAGTGTGGGACAGAAACTGATCAACCTGGAGCTGACGGAAACGGCACTTCTGGAGGATCTGACAGCGGCTCGTCCGTTACTCAACGACCTGTCCAGTTTTGGAGTCGGCATTCACATTGACGATTTCGGTACCGGCTATTCGTCGCTCAGCTATCTCGCCGAACTCCCGGTGCAAACGCTCAAAATCGATCAGTCGTTTATGGAGCGCCTTGTAGACTCGCCGAACAATGAACGAGTCGTACAGGCTATCGTCGCGCTGGGCAAAGCGATGAATCTCGAAGTCGTGGCGGAGGGCGTCGAGACCGAGCAGCAGCTCGCGCTGGTACGCGAATTTGGCTGCGATCTTGCGCAGGGTTTCTTCATTGCCAGGCCCATGCCGGAGCGGGAGTTTCTGGACTGGTGCAACGACTGGGACCGCGCAAACCCGGATTTACACATCGTCTCCACCGCCTGAGCCGCGACTCTCTCTTATCGCCGCGCCTGCCTGACTGCTATTATTGCGGCCGGGCCGCGCTGACATCGCCGGCCGCGCGACTTGCCTGCAAACAAAAGCAAAAAGTTCACGTCAAAAAATCAGGGGAAGACAATGTTTAAGGAATTCAAAGAATTTGCCATGCGTGGCAATGTCGTCGATATGGCCGTCGGTATCATTATCGGGGCCGCGTTCGGCAAGATCGTAACGTCGCTGGTTAACGACGTAGTCATGCCGCCAATCGGCTTGCTGATGGGCAATGTCGACTTCAGCCAGTTGTTCCTTAACCTGTCGGGCCCGGAATACGCGACGCTCGCAGCAGCCCAGGAAGCGGGAGCGGCCACGATCAATTACGGCTTGTTCATCAATACCTTGCTCGATTTCGTAATTGTCGCATTTGCCATTTTCATTGTCATAAAAGGCATGAACCGGTTGAAACGCAAACAGGAAGAGACGCCCGAGCAAGCTCCGAAGCCGTCGATGGAGGTGCAGTTGCTAACCGAAATTCGCGATTCTCTTCGTTCCCGTGGCTGAGGCAGATAGCACAGTCATGCACCGTCCAGCGACGCGAACGGCCTGCCTGATCCTGATAGCAGCAACGCTCGGCATTGCCGCTTGCGGCACCGACGATTCGAGTTCCGCGGAACCGCCATCGGGCCACGTAACGGAGCGCGCATCTGACAATGAGCAGGTGCAGAATCGTGGCGCGGAGAACGACCGATGGTGGAACGAGTTGCCCCGTCCGGAATGGAGTCAATACGCACTCATCCCGCAGGACCAGGACTGGTTCGAGGTGTACCGGGTCGCGGACGGCATCTTTGCCATTTATGAGCCTGGCCAGTTCGAGGAGGTCATTTCGTTTCTTATCGTCGGTGAAACGAGGGCGCTGCTATTCGACACAGGACTTGGCATCGGAGATATGCGTCGGGTCGTGGCCGGACTGACTGACCTGGATGTCATTGTCCTCAACTCCCACACGCATTACGATCACATCGGCGGCAACTACCAGTTCGATGACATTTACGCGCTCGATACTGACTACACGCGGCGCAATGCAGAAGGGAGTACGACCGAAGCAGTCGCCGAGTTCGTTCAGGAAGGCTGGGTTTGGAAGCCGTTCCCTGATGGATTCTTGGCGCAGGATTTTCGCAGCCGACCGTTTACTATTTCCCGGTTCGTAGCGAATGGTGAGCGTATCAACATTGGCGGAAGGGTTCTCGAAGTACTGGCGACACCAGGCCATGCGCCGGATGCCCTGTGCATTATCGACCGCGAGAATCGCTTGTTGTTTACCGGCGATACGTTCTACCTGGCACCGCTCTATACTCACCTGGAAGGTTCGGATTTCGATGAGTACGCGAGGAGCGCGGCGCAAATCGCCGGGCTGTCGGGCGAGATTGACGCGTTGATGACGGCGCATAACGTACCAATCGCGGACAGTCGCTACGCGAGCGCGCTCGGGCGCGCATTTGCGGAAATCCAATCCGGCCAGGCGCAGAATTTCACGCTGAGCGACGGGTTGCGTGAATACCACTTCGACGGATTTTCGGTGCTGGCCAAGGTGCGCGACTGACGCTGATGGACGCGCCGGCCACCGACTGTTCGTGCGATAAAAATAATAAAATCAGTTAGTTACGTGGTACCTTCAGCCGCACGATGGTGTACGACGGCTGCCGCTTGTCCGTTGCGTCGCCTGATGCGACACTGACACCGGAGAGCAGCCGCGGAATCGGAATTCCGGCCAGATAATTGATAACAATGCGATCGTTGCAAGCCGACGTTCATAGGGGTGATTTTCTTGAAAGTCGATGTCAAGCAGCAAGCAGACGAGAATGACCTGCAGCGCACGATTGCCAGTCGCTGCATGGCGTTCGTTGGCAACCCGCGAATCTCCCTGAAACTCTGGGACGGCAATGAGTATTTTTTTGCCGACGGTTCGCCGGTAGCGAAAATGATAATTCATGACCGGAGCGTGCTCCACGGCATGTTCAAATCACCCTCCGTGGGTTTTGGTGAGGGCTATGCCAAAGGCCTCATTGACATCGATGGAGATTTCGACGAATTCGTCAATGAGGCAAGCCGCGCTTATTCCAGAAGCAACACCCGTGGCTTTCACTTTCAACAACTGCGATCCTGGCTTGCGGCGCTCCGGTCAAACACGTTTTCCCGTTCCCGGTACAACGTGCACCATCACTATGATCTCGGCAACGATTTCTACAAATTGTGGCTGGATGAACGCATGGTATACACCTGCGCCTATTATGAGCGCCCGGAGGCCAACCTTGCAGAAGCGCAACTGGCAAAACTTGATCATGTTTGCCGCAAGTTGCGCCTTCGGCCGGGCCAGTCGGTCATCGAAGCCGGCTGCGGCTGGGGCGCGCTGGCCATGCATATGGCCGAGCACTACGGCGTCACTGTAACGGCCTACAACAACTCACATGAGCAGGTGACCTACGCACGGGAGCAGGCGGTATCTCGCGGCCTGTCCGAGCGCGTTACGTTCATTGAAGACGATTATCGAAATATTACCGGGCAGTGCGACGCATTCGTATCAGTCGGCATGCTCGAACATGTCGGGCTGCGAAACTACCGTGCACTGGGTGCAGTGATTGAGCATTGCCTCAAGCCCCATGGAATCGGACTGATTCACTCGATCGGTCGCAGCAATCCCCGACCGCCCGATCCATGGATAGCACGCTATATTTTCCCCGGCGGACACATTCCGAGCCTGGCACAAATGTCAGCCGTATTTGAACCGCTCAAGTTTTCAGTGCTGGATGTCGAGAATCTTCGTTTGCATTACGCCCGAACGTGCCGCAGCTGGCTGCAGAATTTCGAAGCTGAGGCGGACACAGTGGCAAGGATGTACAGCGACGAGTTCGTCAGGATGTGGCGCCTCTACCTGGCAGGTTCGTCGGCCGGCTTTCGCTCCGGAACCTTGCAGCTTTACCAGGTAGTGTTCACGCCGCGCGGCAACAATGACGTTCCGTGGACGAGACGCCACCAGTATCCTTCCGACGACCCGTCGGCATAGCGCTCAAATGCGGCATGCGGATGTACTGATCGTCGGTGGCGGACCGGCCGGTTCCACCTGCGCCTGGAAGCTCAGGCAATCGGGCCTGGACACGGTCATCCTGGATCGTGCACCGTTTCCGCGCACCAAGTTGTGCGCGGGATGGATCACGCCGCAGGTTGTCGACGACCTCGAGTTGGACATCGATACCTATCCGCATCGATTGCTTACTTTCGATCGCCTTGAATTCAACTGGAAAGGACTGCGATTTCGCAAGAAGACTACCCAGCATTCCATACGCCGGTTCGAGTTCGACGATTACTTGTTGCGTCGCTCAGGCGCAGAATGGGTGACGCACAAGGTACGCTCGATCGAGCGGCAGGCTGACGGCTTCGAGATAGACGGAATGTTTCGCGGACGGTTTCTCGTCGGCGCCGGCGGCACGTCGTGCCCGGTGTACCGAAAGTTTTTTCACGACAGCAATCCACGAGTAAAAGCGCTGCAGATTGCGACTTACGAGCAAGAGTTTCCATACGACTGGACCAACAGTGAATGCAAGCTGTGGTTCTTCGGAGATGGTCTGCCGGGTTACGCATGGTATGTGCCTAAAGCGAACGGCTACGTCAACGTGGGCCTCGGCGGCAAGGCAGAAACAATGAAATCACAATCGACGCGTCTGCAGGACTACTGGGAAAAGTTTACGCGTCGGCTCAGCGAATTGGGACTTGTGAAGGACACAACATACGATCCGTCGGGCTACAGCTATTACCTGCGCGGACCCTGTGATGTCATAAGGCAGGACAACGCATTCATCGTCGGCGATGCGGTTGGACTGGCCTCGGTCGACATGGGTGAGGGTATAGGCCCCGCAGTGCAAAGCGCACTGCGCGCCGCAGACACAATCACGAAAAATACGGAGTTCAGCCTGGCGTCTATCGAACGCTACAGCGTGCCCGGATTCCTGCGCCGGCATCGCGGTCGACCTCAGGCGAGACTGTAGCGAAGAAGCACCTGCCGAATGTCGGCAGGACCTTTGGCCAGATGGGACTGCACCCCAGTGGCCGCCGCGGCTGAGACGTTGCGCGGGTTGTCGTCGAAATAGAGTATTTGCCGAGCCCGACAACCCAGGCCCTCCGGAACCTGCAGGAACGAGTCCCGATCGGGCTTGAGCAGTCGCGTTTGATAAGACAGGAATTCGCGGTCAAACCGCCCCGCGAGGCACCCGGAAATATCGGTTCGACCCCAATGATTGGCGTTAGTGTTCGAAAGCAGGCCGCGCTTGATGCCAGGGGGAATGGCATCGAGCAACGCCAGCGTGTCCGGAAAAAGGGCCAATGGCCAGGCATCGAAACGTTCGAGAAAAACCGGCCATTCCATTTGCAATTCCATTTCATCGACGATCGACCTTGCAAACGCCTCGGCATCGGTGGCGCCTTGCTCGAATGCACGCACGGACGGCGAGAGAAGCCAGCGATCAAGGAAGTCGGTCTCCGCCATACGAAGCCCGAAGTTCTCGATCGGGTCACGCAGTTCAAGAAGAACACCGCCCAGGTCAAAGACAATCGCCATCACGGGTGCGTTGGTGGCCGAACCGCCGGAACTCACTCGCGTGGCCCGCGGCAACCAGTACGCGGCGCGTTGCAAGGCACGCCAGGCAATCTATTTGACATCATATTCTTCACCCTATCGTCGGGCTGTCAACCGCCCGGCGACCGCTGCGTTGTAAGGACTGTAGATTCGCTTTAGCAGTGTTGACAGGGAGAATGATCATGAGGACATACAAGACGTCGGTGCGCGTGTCGACCGACGCCTCGAAAAGCGGGGTCGTCGCATCAACAATCGACGTTGACAGGCATGTGCAAGTTGCACGAATCGCGTTAAACCAGCCCGATGACGGGTTCCGTCAGGGATCCTGGCATCGGGCCATTCACAGCAGCAATTACTCAGACTCGGCTTTTAACAGGTCGTCCCAGCGCCGCCCGAGTTGGTCCGATTTATATTCCTCGACCCGGTAAAG
>JBGTHC010000059.1:0-2436 GCA_041746375.1 Woeseiaceae bacterium | reverse complement strand
GATCTTGAAACTGCGAATCGTAAGCCGGCCCTGGTACAAACCTATTTCCGGCCCGTCAGCTAGATAGTGTTCAACCGCCGCATCGCCGTGCGCCATCGCGTACACGCGCACTGGCAGCTCGCTGCTCTCGGCAAGTGTCTTGTACACGCCGATTTCCGCAAGTCCCGCGCCCGCATCGTGCACACCGGTCAGGCCCCAGCGCGCGTAGCGTTGCAACGCCGCACGCATGCGCCGCTCCAGCACGTCCGGCGTTTGTGTGTCGGGCATCACCGAAGTCACCAACGCCTCGGCCGTCTCCAGTAGCAGCCCGGTGGCTTTGCCATTGGCATTCCGGACGATACGCCCGCCCGGCGGATCCGGCTTCGCATTGTCTATACCCGCGAGTTCGAGCGCCTTCGAATTGACCCATACCGAGTGGCCACCGATTCCCGACAGGATGACCGGGTGATCCGGGCTCACAGAGTCGAGATCAGCGGCGGCCGGATCCCTTTTGACCGCGAAGTAGCCCTCGTCCCAGCCGCGACCTACGATCCATGCACCGCGCGGCGCTGCCGCTGCGGCCTCCCCACCTTCGCGCGAATGGACTCAAGATCCTGTGCCTGCACATTCAGTGTCTCGAGGAATTCGCCCAGACCGGCAACATGAACGTGCGCATCGACCCAGCCGGGCACGGCGACACCCGGAACGTTAATAAGGCGTGTGTCCTCATCCGCAAGCTCCAGAATTTCCTCCGCCGTTCCACGCGCGACGATGCGCCCACCGGTGACCGCGAGTGCCGCGACTTCGGGCGCCGAATTGTCCAGCATTACAAATCGCCCCAGAAAGACGGTTTCCGGCGCCGATCCACCCTGGCAGGCCGCCAGGGCGAGGAGTATTGCAACACAGGATATGTCGTTTCGCGTCCGCCTCAATGGTTCGCCCCTTGTCGAAGACTTAGAAAGTTTACCGTCACAAATAGTAAAACGGGACAGTATCCGAAATCGCTGCTGTAGTTATTCGGTACTCAAGCTTCTTCTTTGAACGAAATCGGAATTGCTTGCCCGACCCCCGCGACTCGGACACTCCTTGCTTCGTCGTTATCGTGCTGAGCCATACTGAGTGCATCGCGATCATGCAACGGTTTGATCCCGTGAAGGCGGGCTGCCGATGCGTGGTCCAAATATTTCGTCCATCGCCCTTATCGGTCACGGCAATGTTGCCCGCAGATGAGTCACCGTGCCGGTTATCGACGCCTAATCTGCATAACGCGGACCGCCCTCAAAAGCGCTTATGCCGACGACTGGTCCGGAGTCATGCGCAGTTGCGCCGCTGGAATGCCATGTAGATGAGAAAAGACAATCCCATGCCGGCTGACAGCAGCGCAACCGATATCTTGCCGCGATGCGGTGTCTCGCTCGTCCAAGCTCCACTCGAATCGAGCCAATAGAATATGTACATGGAGGCCAGCCACGGAACGAAGACGATTACGATACGGCACGCCCGCCACGCTTTGCTCTTCAATGTAGTCAGCATAGCGCGATCCTACCATTTGCGGCGAAAAGGTCCTCTCGGCCTGTCGGCACGGTCGATTTTCCGGGCAGTGGATGAGACCATTACTGACGTATACCGCGCCAATCAGCCTCTACAGCCGGAATACCTGATATGGATCTTAAAACTGTATTGAGAAGCAAGGTGATCAACGGGTGGCCGTTGTTCTGGCTCGTTTCTGTTGCCATGTCCGTATTGATGCTCATCGTGATGAGCAGCACAGATTTGTCCTCACCACCCGGTGTCTCGGAGATGATCGGCTTCTCCGTGCGCTGCGCGGTACCCTTTATTTACCTGGTGGTCGCCGCCTCCGCAGTTCAGGTCCTCTTTCCGGGCACATTTTCGGTGTGGCTACTGCGCAATCGGAAGTACATCGGACTGTGCTTTGCGTTCGCAATGGCGTGGCAGGGCTTATTCATCTTTATGATGTCGAGCTTTCATCGCGACTATTATTTTGACGAAATCTACTATTTTCGCGACGAGCTTGAGGGCAGCACGGGCTACATCTTTCTTGCCGCGATGGTCTTGACATCGTTCCAATTCGGACGTCGTCTCCTAAGCTTTCAGCAGTGGAAACTGCTGCACAGGAGCGGCATTTACTTTCTCTGGGCATATCCGTTCAGCGTGTATTGGTGGAATCTCTTCTACTATGAGAACGCGTTATCGCTCGACTACGTCTTCTACTTGGGTGGTTTTCTCGCATTCGCGTTGAGAATCGCGGCCTGGGGTAAGAAACGTCTGCCGCCCGCCAGCGATAATGTCTCAGATAATGTGACGCCTCTCGCGTTCAAGGTGCTGGGCGCCTCCCTCGCCGGCTTCGGGCTGCTGCTAGCCGCGACCGGTCGGCAATGGCAGGAGCCGCTCACGGCTTTCCTCACCACGCCCGAGTGGTCCGCCAATCTGGAGTTA
>JBGTHC010000058.1:0-5311 GCA_041746375.1 Woeseiaceae bacterium | reverse complement strand
CCTTTGGGTCTTGATTGGATGATGGAGCAACCTTCGTCTTTCAGTTAGGAATCCGGATCTTTTATCGATCCTGAGGTTGAAGATATTCGATCTCACGGAAGGCCGCGGAAACGCGGCCTTTCTTTTTCGTAGGTAGTGCCGCGTAGGTAGTGCCGGGGTCGCAAATTCGTAGTTTCGAGCCAAATGCACCAGTCGTTGATCCTGACCTTACCCACGCATCGCGGACCCCGGCACTACCTACGAACTGTACCTACGAATTGCGGACCCCGGCACTAACTACGCGGCACTAACTACGGGGGAGGATTTGGTTTAGGGCTGACAGGAGGCGGTCTAGTTCTTCTATTGAGTTGTAGTGTACGGGGCCGATGCGTACTACGCCGCCCTTGTCGTAGAGGTCCAGCGCCATGGCGGGTTCGACGGCGTAGTTGTGACCGCTCCACACAAAGATGTTTTTTTGCGCCAGTGATTTCGCTATCTCGGCGGGCGTTACGTGGTCGACGGTGAACGATACGGTCGGGACGCGCCGGTGCATTGCGTCCGCCTGCGTTATCCCCTGCACGCCAACGCCTGACATCTGCTGCAGCCCGTCGATCAGGTGTCGGGCAAGTGTCGTTTCGTTGTCGAAGAGATAGTTCATTGCCGCATGCGCAAAGCGGCCGCGTTCCGTCTGTCTGCCTGCCGGTGGCAGGTAGTCCTGTGCCATGGTCTCGCCGAGCCAGGCAAAGTAGTCGACCGCTGCCGCCGTGCCCGCCAGCCCTTCGTGGCTTAGTGTTCCGGTTTCGAACGAGCCGGGAATGGTCGCCGGGGCCGGTCGCAAGCGGTACGGTTCAAGCTGCTCGAGCACTTCCCTTCGACCCCACAAAATACCCTGATGCGGGCCGAACAGCTTGTACGCGGAGCAGGCCAGGAAATCGCAACCCAGCTCCTGCACGTCCGTGGCAACGTGCGGCACATACTGCACGGCATCGACGTACGTGAGCGCACCCGCAGCGCGGGCTATTTCACTAATGCTCTTGATGTCATTGATAGTGCCCAGCATATTGCTGGCCGCGCCCACGCACACCAGTCGCGTGCGCTCAGTCAGCAGGTCGTCCAGCGACGCCAGGTCGAACTCAAAAGTCTCTTTATTGAACGGCAGCCACTTGACGACCAGACCGTGATCGCGCGCCAACAGAACCCACGGTGTGACGTTGGCGTCATGATCCATGCGCGACAGAATCAGTTCATCACCAGGCTTCAGGCGCTGACCAATCGAGCGCGACACATGCATCGTGAGTGACGTCATGTTCTGCCCGAAAATGATCTCGTCGGCGGACGGCGCATTCAGCAGATCGGCCATCGCCTGGCGAGCGCCAGCCACGATCGCATCGGCGCGTCGCGAGGTTACAAAGTGACCGCCAAGATTGGCGTTCGCATTCACTAGACATTCCGACATCCGGTCGATGACCGACTGCGGCACTTGTGTCCCTGCGGGGTTATCGAGGTAGACGCGCGGCCGGCCGTCATCGACAACGGCCAGCGCTGGAAAGCGCGAGCGGATCGCGTCCAGATCAAAGTGGGTGGTCATTTTCCGCTTGCGCAGCTCGTGCATGATGGTCGGGGCAGAATTTATTCTGTGCCGCCCCACTTCTCCCGGTGTGCGTCCTCTGCCTTCTGCCGCACGCCCGCATGACGATTGCTGAGGAGCAGCGAATCGGGGTCGCAGACCTCCGGCCTGATCAGGCCGAGATCATAAGCCGCATCGAACAGGCTGGGATACCAGCGTTCCCATTTGGGCAATAGCGCCTCGACTTGCTCGCGAAGGTTCATCGCCCAACTCTATATGAGGCATCCTGAGGAGACAACGACAGGGTTCCGCTGTGCGGCCCGATGTCGACGAGTGCTATTGTTCCAGCAGCCGCACGCACATGGCCGCGACGCCCGCTATGGCAGCACCCGCAATCAACGTCGACATCTGCGGTAAGGACTGCATCGGCAGCGTCCGCAAATCCTCAGGTATTACCGTGATCAGGCTGGAAGCAACCACCAGCAGATCGATGGCCGGCTTCGCGGCGATCAATCCGCCGATCAACATCGCCACCGGCAACGAATACCGGCGGACACGTATCTGCCAGCGAATTCGCCGGACGATCCTGGCACTGAAGCCGGCGTCGTTGATCGCTGCCGAGTGAAACAGCGCCTCGAGTCCCAGATCTTCTTTATCCTTCATACGATCAGCCAATTTGATGATCTTTGATTTCAAAACTTTCCCTGACTTTTTCCTTGCCACGAAAAATGATCGATTTGACGGTTCCGATCGGAAGATTTGCAGCAGCGCCGATTTCCCTGTGCGACAGCCCGCAGGCATACGACAGGATCATCACCGCACGTTCCTCCTCCGTCAACACCGCCAGAAACTTGTCCAGGTCGCCGATCTCGTCGCACATTTCGGTCACCTGCTCGCCATCGGGATCGTGGCCGACCTGCTCGAGAATTTGCTGATAGCGAGTCGAGCGGCGCCTGGATTGCAGAAAAGTCGTATAAGCGACGCTCAAGAGCCAACCGATGACCGTCCCGCTTCCTGCGTACGTATGCAAGCGATCCCAGGCGTGCAGGAACGCATCTTGCGCGAGGTCGTCCGCCAGCTCGAAATCGCGAGTCATCTTGCGCAGAAAATTGCGCACCTGCGATTGATGACGACGCACAAGCTCGCCAAAAGCGCGCGCATCGTGGTGCGATACGGCCCTCGCTACAAGTTCCTTGTCGTCAGCGTTGGACATGCAACGCTCCGTGCTCAGTGCGCCCTTCGTCGTTCGTCCAGGGCCCACATGATCAGGTAGGCTATGCCCACGGCAAATGGAAACGCTGAAATCGCGAGCAATGGTCGCACCGCGTCTTCCTCACCCAGTATGAAACCAAACGCTGCACAACCCACACCGATCGCGACCGACACCAGTCCCCGTCGCAAATCGCTGTCCGGACGCGCCTTGGGCTGGCCGAGACTCTCAATAATTTCCGGGGTCAGCTGCACACCTTTGTCCATCGCTGCGCGGATCGTCTGCTGCAATCCAGCCTGGGTTCGATGACGAAACCACGTCGCAAACACGAGAACGGCCGCGATGGATATGAACAGGACGATCGGGATGAATAACTCTAAGCTGTCTGACTGCATGGACGAACCCTCGTTGGCAATGCCGGCAACAGTTTGCCTGGCTATCGGAAGATGCACGCGAGCACAGGATTGGATGCAGGGCGGGTCGCGTCAGCGGCCCGGTCCGGAATAAAAGCCTGCTGGCGCTGTAGAGACCCCTGTTGGAGGGCGCCCTGCGCGCGAATGTGGCTAGTACTGCCGCCCGATTATTCGCGCGCAGGGCGCGCTCCTACAGGGGTTGGCCCGGGTTTAAGGGTTAGCCCGGGTTCAAGGGTTAACCCGGGTTCCAACGGTTAGCCCGAATTCCAAGGGTTAGCCCGGGTTCGCCTGCTTCCGCCACATCGTCAGCAACTCCTTTTCGCGTTCCTGGCTCAAACCCGCCTGTAGCGAGGCGGTGCGTTCGGCAGGGAGGGTCTTCCACCAGCTAACCGTGTCCCGCGCGGTTTCTCGCGTCGGTCGGTTGCGCAGCCCCCTGGCGTAGGCCCGTGCGCCGCTTACCAGCGCCACCCGGGCGGAATCGCCATCGGGGGCGGCCCATATGGGCAGTTCCCCACCCAGGTCGTGCGCGCTGACAAAGGCATTGTCGACCCAGACCGGGCTCATCGCGGCCGCCGTCACGGCGGCACAGTCCTCGAGCAAATCGCCCATGCTGAATTCGTTGGGCGCTGTGACGGTGTTGTAGGTGCCGAACACCTTGTTTTCCAGACAGTCAATCGTGAACATCGCAAGATCTCGTACGTCGATTATCTGAATCGGGTCCGAAGCGCTGCCGGGCCACAGCATGTCACCACCGCGCAGCGTGCGCACCGGCCAATAGGTGTAACGATCGGTGTGGTCGCCGGGGCCGCAAATATAGGTCGGCCGCAAAACGGTCAGGCGGTCCGCGCCAAATTCGTCCGCCACCCGCTGTTCGCACAAGGCCTTCATCGGCCCGTAAGTCTCGCCGGTGACTTCCTCGACACTCTCGTCGGGCATCGTCCCCAATGGCGAATCTTCGTCGTTCGCCACGGCGAAGCTCTCGTAGACCGAAATAGTCGAGATAAAGAGGTAATGACCGGCCGCGTCAGCAAGGAGACGCGCCGAATCCGCGACGTGTCGCGGCACGTAGCCGGAATTGTCGATGACCGCGTCCCACTCCTGCCCCTTCAAGGCATCCAGCTTGTTGTCGCGATCGCCGATGTAGGTTTCGAGGTCCGGGAACAGCTCATCGTTGCTGCGGCCGCGGTTGAATAAGCTGACGTCGTGGCCACGGCGCAGCGCCTCTCTGACCATGTGCGGCCCGATGAAGCCGGTGCCACCCAGTACCAGGATGCGCAGCGGACGGCCCTGACTACCCGTTGGGTTCTCTGTCGCCATTGCTTGTGGCAGGCCGCCGGCTATTGCAGCACCGCCCAACAGCCCGGCCTGCATTACTCGTCGTCGTGTTTTGTTCATAGCCCCCCCGGTTGCCTGTCTTTGATTATTCGCTCGCAGGGCGGGCTCCTACAGGGCGCGAACTGTCGGAGCCCGTATTACGGGCGATCAATGTTAACGGTAGCGATTCATGACCCTGGCGAGCGTTTCCTTACCCGGATTCAGCTCGCTGTAGGGAATCTTCGACAACGGCGTATCGACGCTTCCGGACAATTCATGCATGTCGCCCGTTTCTGCATCGATATAAAGGAGCCCGGTGATAATCTCTCCCTTGTTGACGCTGTCCCGCAAAAACGAGAACGCCGCCGCGCGGCTGGTTGGATCGTAATGCTTGTCAACCTTGCGGAATACGATCTTGCTGCCGTCGTGCAACTCCACCGGCATCGCATCGCCCTCGTCGTACGCCGTGCGAATCTCTTCGGCAGGCGGCACGAAATCCGTGTCGATGACATGGTGGTAATGCTGGCGGGTGTGCGCGTAACTCTTCGTTGAGCCTTCGTGATCGTTGAAAGTCACGCAGGGGCTGATGATATCCAGCAACGCGAAACCCTTGTGCGTAAGCGCACCCTTGATCAGCGGCACCATCTGTTGCTTGTCGCCGGAAAAACTACGCGCAATATAGGTGGCGCCGAGGCCGATCGCCGTGCTCACCGGGTCGATTGGCATCTGCTTGTTCGCCGGGCCCTTTTTCGCCACCGTACCGACGTCCGCCGAAGCCGAGTATTGGCCCTTGGTCAGGCCGTAAACACCGTTGTTCTCGATGATGTA
>JBGTHC010000057.1:0-3993 GCA_041746375.1 Woeseiaceae bacterium | reverse complement strand
CGATGATGATGGTCGATCACAAATATCATGAGAACCTGACAACCAAGACGGTTGGACAGATACTGGATGCACTCGAGTGAAGGACATTCAGCAAAATCTCGTCTCTTTCAATACGTTCGGCTTTGATGAGTCCTGGACTCTCGCCACCTATGAAAAGCTTGAAGGATACCAAACCTGGCGGCGAATTCTCGCCGGTGAAATAACGCCCGAAGAAGTCATTGAGACGGTGAAGGCATCAGGCCTGCGGGGCCGCGGTGGCGCCGGGTTCCCGACCGGTCTCAAATGGAGCTTCATGCCGCGCAGCGCGCCCGTGCAGAAGTACCTCGTCTGTAATTCCGATGAGAGCGAGCCGGGCACCTGCCACGATCGAGAGATTTTGCGTTACAACCCGCATGCCCTGATCGAAGGCATGGCAATTGCGGCGTATGCGATGGGCGCAACCGTTGCCTATAACTATATACGCGGCGAATTCATCGATGAACCGGTGCCGCGCTTCGAAGGGGCGCTGCGCGAAGCGTACGACGCGGGCCTGCTGGGCAAGGATATTCAAGGCTCCGGAATCGATTTTGACCTGTACACGTTTGTGGGTGCCGGCGCCTATATTTGCGGCGAAGAGACGGCGTTACTCGATTCGCTGGAAGGCAAGCCGGGCCTGCCACGTTTCAAACCGCCGTTTCCCGCCAACTTTGGCCTGTACGGCAAGCCCACAACGATTAACAACACCCAGAGTCTCGCCAGTGTGCCGTCGATCATGCGCAATGGTGCAGCCTGGTTCGCCGCTCTTGGGCCGGAAGGTTCCGGCGGCACCGCGCAGTTCTCGGTGTCGGGACATGTCGAGAAACCCGGCAATTTCGAACTGCCGATGGGAATCGCGTTCAGGGACTTGCTGGAACTCTGCGGCGGAGTCCTCGGCGGACGCAAGCTGAAGGCCGTCATTCCGGGAGGTTCGTCGGTGCCGGTGTTGCCGGCTGACATCATCATGAACTGCACGATGGATTACAACTCGCTGAAAGAGGCAGGTTCGTCGTTCGGAACCGGCGCGGTCATGGTGATGGACGAAACCACTTGCATGGTGCGCGTGCTAAGACGGATTTCCCGGTTTTACATGGCCGAGTCCTGTGGCCAGTGCACGCCTTGCCGGGAAGGAACGGGCTGGCTCTATCGCATGCTGACCCGAATTACAGAAGGGCGCGGCGAGGATGCGGATCTCAAGAAACTGCTGGATGTCGCCAACAAGATCGAAGGCCATACGATCTGCGCATTGGGTGATGCTGCTGCCTGGCCGGTGCAAAGCTTCCTGAAACATTTCAGCCATGAGTTTGAGTACATGATCCGGCATCGTGGCCGCAGCATTGTGGACAGCCCGGCGGAGGTAGCCGCATGAGCGACGACACCGTAACGTTCGAAGTCGACGGCGTGCCGCTGCAGGCGAAGAAAGGTCAGATGATCATGGAGGTCACAGACCGTGCAGGCCCCTACATCCCGCGTTTTTGTTATCACCGGAAGCTGAGCATCGCGGCGAATTGCCGCATGTGCCTGGTCGAGGTCGAGAAAGCGCCGAAACCCATGCCGGCCTGCGCCACGCCGGTGGGCGAGGGCATGAAGGTTTTCACGCGCTCGCCGAAAGCGATTGCCGCGCAGCGTGCCACGATGGAGTTTCTGCTGATCAATCATCCGCTGGACTGCCCGATATGCGACCAGGGCGGGGAGTGTGAGCTGCAGGATCTGGCCATGGGCTTTGGCCGGGATATTTCTCGATACAACAGCGGTAAACGCGTCGTGAAGGACCAGGATATTGGTCCGCTCATCTCGACCGATATGACTCGCTGCATACATTGCACGCGTTGTGTCCGCTTCGGCGAAGAAATATCCGGGATACAGGAACTTGGCACAATTGGTCGCGGCGAGAACATGAAAATCAGCACCTACGTCGCCAAGAGTGTCGATCACGAATTGTCAGCCAACATCATCGATCTGTGCCCGGTCGGCGCACTGAACAACAAGCCGTATCGATACAGCGCGCGGGCGTGGGAAATGGTGCAGCGTGCGAGCGTTTCACCGCACGATTGTGTCGGCTCGAATATGTACGCGCACACCTTGCGCGGCACATTAAAGCGCATGGTTCCGAAAGAAAACGAGGCGATCAACGAAACCTGGCTGGCCGACCGGGATCGCTTCGGATTCGAGGGCATGTACAGTACGGACCGACTCCTGGCTCCACGAATCAAGGAAAACGGCCAGTGGCGAGATTTTGGATGGGACGAAGCGCTGCAATTGCTCGCGCAGAAGCTGCAGGGTAGTGCCGGCGAGCGCGTCGGCGTTCTGGCGACGCCAAGTGCCACGCTCGAAGAGTTCGCTTTGCTCCGGCATATAACGGACTCGCTGGGCAGCCCGAATATCGATCACCGTCTGCGCCGCCGCAATTTTGTCGATCAGGACAACGACCCTGTATTTCCGTGGTTAGGTTGCAACATTGACGAGATCGAATCGCTCCAGGCAATTGTTGTAGTGGGCTCGAATCTGCGGCGCGAAGTGCCAATTATCGCGCATCGTGTACGCAAGTCAGCGCTGAACGGCGCTCGTGTCGCGTTTATCAATCACGATGAGTACGAGTACTTTTTCAATGCTGAACAGTATCGCGCGGATGACTCCCTCGTCGATGAACTCGCTGCCGTGGCCGTTGCGGCGGCGAACGGCGCGGCTTTGCCGGCCGCGGTGAAGGCCTTGTGCGATGGAGTCAAAGTCCAGGAACGCCACAAGAACGTTGCTTCGATGCTTGCCGCAGCGGAATCGTCGTTCGTACTACTGGGATTGATTGCCGGACGCGGGCCGGACTTCGCGGCACTGCGAGCTTTGGCCGATGCGATCGCCCGATCGACAGGCTCACGCCTCGGCTTTCTTTCCGAAGGCAGTAATTCTGCAGGTGCGCACCTGGCAGGCGTCTTGCCACACAGGCAGGCAGGTGGCGCCACTCGCAAGTCAATCGGCTTGAACGCCGATGAAATACCGGGCGCCGATCTCGATGCCGTGCTGCTCTTCGGCGTTGAGCCGGACAGGGACATGTCGGCCGGACACGAAACGGTCAGGCAATTAAGCCAGCGTTCGTTCGTGGCTGCGATGACGCCGTTTACATCGTCCGCGCAGCTGCAGTGCGCGGATCTCCTGTTGCCCATTGGCACATTTGCAGAAACCTCCGGTACTTTCGTTAATTGCGAAGGTCGTTGGCAGAGCTTTACCGGAGTTGCAAACCCCGTAGGCCAGGCGAGGCCCGGTTGGAAGGTTTTGCGAGTCCTCGGCAACCTGCTGGGCATTGAGAGTTTCGACTATGAAACCAGCGAAGCAATACGTATCGAAGCTGAACAGCAACTAGGCACAATTTCGCCTGACAATTCATACGCTGGCAAAAAGCCTGTGCAACGGGTCCGCGACGATAATGAGCCCTTGGAGGACAGCCTCGACATTCCGATGTACGAGATTGACGGCGTTGTCCGCCGCGCAACCGCATTGCAACTGACACCTGAAGCGCGTCGTCGCCAGGATCGGGAAGAAGCGGCGTGAATGCGCTAATCCCCCAGTTCGTAGTCGATCTCTGGAATGTTGTGCCACCGACGTTGCAGCACGTTACTGTGATTACTACGCAGATTCTGGCCGTTACAATCTGTGTCATTCTGACGGTCGCGTTCACGACCTACTTCGAACGCAAGGTAATCGGGTTTATGCAAGGCCGGGTCGGGCCGAATCGCGTCGGTCCGCTTGGCCTTGGCCAGCCGTTTGCCGACGTCATCAAACTTCTGATCAAGGAAGTCATAGTTCCACGGGAGTCGAATCGCTTCCTGTTTGTTATTGCGCCGCTGCTGTCGATTGTCCCGGCACTGGCTGCCTGGGCCGTTATTCCGCTGACCGATTCCTTTGTGATCGCCGACATCAATGCCGGGCTACTTTATGTACTGGCTTTGACATCGGTAGGCGTATACGGCGTGATTCTTGCCGGCT
>JBGTHC010000056.1:0-4545 GCA_041746375.1 Woeseiaceae bacterium | reverse complement strand
AAGGTTTTGCGGCGTAGCTTAACTGGAGAGAGCATCGGCGCGTATGCCGCCTGCTGAGGGTGGTCATGGTGGGAGATGGTGCCTCCATCGTACAGCGCCGAGGTCCCGGTTCAAATCCGGGCGCCGTTCCCAACAGCGTTGCCGCGCCTATCGGCGGCAACGCCATGAACAGATCGATTGAAGTAGAGAAAGACAGCCCTCCCGCCATCTCGACAGGGATGCTTCGAGCGCTTCCGGTGTACCGCGCTGTGCCATGGTCACCTATAACGTCAGAGTTCAGCGGACGTTTGTAAACAACCCGTTAGATGGCCGGACGCCGCGAAGCCCGTACTCCTGCGTCAAAAATCGCGGTATCAAGGACGAAGGTCTCCCTCATTCCGTCAAGAGTCATCGATGTGTTCACAAGGCCACGCTGTGAGAGCGACTCGACGCCGCTAGATGATGCACTTGAGCGATTCATTTCGCCCCAGGTCAACACGCAACTCTCACTTGCGACAAACGTGGAGACAACGATGCGCTCTGCTTCGGTCAGCTTCGCAAACTGCCGGTCTGCCTCTGCTTCCTGTTCGTGGCGCGAAGCCTTGGCCGATACCCTACGATACACAGCGCTGGCTCCAAGTCTAGCGACCGGAAAGGCGATGATGGCTGAGAAGGCGGCGATGACGGGGTCATCCGAGAGAAGATAAAGCACCAGTCCGACAATGCCGCCTGCGCTTGTGGCAAAGCTTCTGGCGAAGTCGGTCTCGCCGTAGATCCTCTCCACAATACGCTCAAGAAGCTGCATCGACTGTTTGTCAGTAGTCGAAATGTTTAGACCGTCCGAGTCTCACAGCGATCTTCCACGGCGGCCGGCGAGGACCGCCACGATGTTGACCACGGACGAAGTTGCTTCAGCGCACAGTGCAGCCATGCGGAAGTTCGCAGTGCGATTATGTTGAAGTGCCAGTGCAAGACGAAGTGCAGCCTTCGCATGGCCACGGACCTCTTCGTTGGCGCCGCCTGACAGTTCGATTGCGAAGTACGCCTCAAGCATTCTTTTGGAGTCAGTGCCGCTGGGTCCCGTACCGTCCAGGCTTGGATGATGAAATGGGTTGTAAACCTCTTGAGCAACGGTGATCAGAACCTCGCGGCATAACAAGCCTACGGCCTGCCACTGCTCTTCAGCGTCAGCCGCATCGAGGCGCAGGCGTGCTTCTTGGAGTTGGCGGTCGACCTTCTGCCATCCTGTTGGCTCCGGAAAGACCGCAAGCCGTTGCCCGACTTGCTGTGGCCCATACACAGGCTTACCGGAAATTTGTTTGACTTCCACGAGCATCCATCCGTCCCTGGACAGCTCGGCGTTATAGGCCGAAACAAGACCCCGCGCCTCTTCACTATCGGGACGAACTACCGGATGGACCCCTTCCGAAAGAAAGCGTAGAAAGGCAAAGTCGGATGCTCTCAGGAGATTGAATCTGCTGTCGTAGAAAATCCAATCGTCCTCCCAGTCCCGCCAGTTGACGCGGTGCTGGTGGATGTCCTGCGCAGCGTTGCGTAAGCGATGATCATGGGACGGCAGTTTGGTAAGGTCGTAGAGGCGAGCGAGGAAATCATCTTCGGAGAGGCGGCCTGCCCAATCAACTTCTGCAGTAGACAGGTAGTCGACGATCGCCTGCCGCGTCACCTCAGAGATTGAATTCAACACTGCTGCCACGTCGCGCTGCCTAACGTGTTTCGACAACTGCTGCTGATTAACTTGGTGCGGAACTCTTGGTTGCCCACTAGGCCTTAGCTGGTGCTCGCCGAGAGATCCTGATCGCGTTCTAGCGCGACGATTGCCAATTCGAGCGCTTCACCAAGCGGGATGTTCATTCGATCCGCCACTTGGTATAGGCGAGCGATCGTCTCGGCTGTGGCCTTGATGTTGATCTGCTGGTTGCGGCCTGTCATGTAACGCCGGCCCTTGCGTCGCGCGGGCGCTGCTGTGGCTTCCGGTTTGCGCGCCGGCGTGGCTGGCCGGCTTGGAAAGCCGCTGTCCTCCGCGAGCTTGGCAATACGTTCCTTGTCGATCGGCTTCGGCAGCGATTTGCTCTGGAATGTGTCCAGCGCGCCGAACGGGTTGGCGCGATCAGTGGTGCCGGTCATGCTGCTTGCTCCTCGCGTTTGTCATCTCCCCTCTCCTGCCCGTGCAGCAGAGCGATGACCTCGTGCGTGAACGCTTCGGCGTTGGCGATGGCCTTGTCGATGTTCGAAACCTCCGACGGGTCAAGCATCTCTAGTGGCCGCTGAAAGCTGAACATGGCGCGATAGGCCTCGCGCTCATGTAGCTGGGTTGTAAACATCGGGATGCCGCCTTCGGTGAGCGATTTCTGGATGTGCCCAGTCGTCCGGGTCCGGATCGTCGGATTGGTCCGGGTTAGCAGCACTGCATAGGGCACGGCCCGGTGCGTCATCTGTTCTTGCTTGCGCATCACGGAAAGCGCCCTGCCCGCCTGCTCGGCGTCGAGCTGCGAGCCCTGCGTCGGGATCACGACTAGGTCGGCCTGGCTGACGGCCATCAGCACGATAGTTGATGCGGTGCCCTCGAGGTCGACGACGACGAACGGCGTCACGGCGGCCGCGTCCTCGATCGCCTGGATGATGTTGTCCTCATCGATCTCGCTTACGACCGAGAGGTTCGCCGGGGCGAAGCCCTTCGAGGCCCACGATCGGATCGGCTGGTTGGGGTCCGCGTCGAGGAGCGTGACCTTTGTACCCCGGGCGAGCTGCGTAGCCAGGATCAGGGCGCTGGTGGTCTTCCCTGCCCCACCCTTCGGGCTCACGAAAACGACGGTTGGCATTGGATTCCTTTGGAGGCGAGGATTCGATTCAATGCTAGCTGGTAGCTATCGAATAGCTACCAGCTAGTTGTTTGATACCAACAAGCTAACTAGTAGCTACTGTATAGCAGAATAGAGACTCCCCTAGGTTTTCACATGTGAGTGGTGTGCCGATGGATAGCTGGATAGCTACTAGTTAACTTGAAAGGTATCTAGTAGCTACTACTGATGGCTTAGGCGGAACTGTATTTTCACAAGGGCAGGGGCCCGGCCTTAGCCTGTCTATCGGTTTCCGGTTTCCGGCTTCAGGCGAGAGGGTGCCGTTTGGCTCGCGACCTGCAGAAGCCAACGAAAGCTTTGTCCGGGGTTTCGAGCTTCGGGCAGCCGGAGTCGACCCAGAACTCGCGCCACTCCTGCTCCAGGCCGTAGACGTCATAGCCCGGAGCCACGATGCGGGCGTCGTTGAAGGTCTCCGGCAAAATCCGCGGGTACTCGATGGGCGGTGTTTTGGCGACGGTACGGTTGGCAAAGGTGACCAGATCGTCCTCGAGGGTGAGGCTGTAGTCAGGCAGGTGGTCCTGTTCGGCAAGTTCCCGAACCATGGCCCGGAAGGCCCGTTCGTGGCTGCTTGCGCCGACTTTTTTTTGGAGGAGGGGGAGAGAGACCTTCCAGCTTTCCTGGTCACCGCAGTGCTTGCGGGCGACCTCGTAGATCCGGCGCTCGACGGGCTTCCTGAGCCGGAAATAGTCCCGGGAGAGAGTCAGGACCTCGGCCCCTTGGACCAGTTTGAACATCCAGTCCGACAGTCTCACCTGCAACTGGCTCATCCTGCCGCTTTCGGTCTCGCGAATGATGCGCCAGCTCTCGATTAGACCGAACCCTTCGGTGATCTCTTCGCCGCCAGCCCTCATGTTGGTCGTGATCGAGGTGCCGCGCAGTCGTTCGAACGCGTCCTTGAGTCGTCGATAGCCCCCTCCGGTGGTCTGCCTGTTGGTCCAAACAAGCAGTTCATGGGCGTTCAATTCGAGGGTCTGAACCAGCGGCAGCCCCTGGTTCTTCTTGGCTACCATCTGGCTAATGCAGTAGATCAGGATGTCCTTGTCGAAGATCGTGGCCAGGCCGCGGACGCTGGGCGCGATCTCGATCGAAATGTTGCGATGCTGGTACCGGATCACCCGTGTGTCTGGCTGCGTTGCCAGGGTGAAGATGGGGTGCTCCATTGACGCCATGTCGTCCTTGGGGATCGCATCCAGGACGTCACAGATGAACAGATCCAGGTTGGGATGCCGGATCGGGAGGAGGGCGGGCCGGTCTGGTCGATCAGGCCCGTTAGGCCCTTTGTCCTCGTTCAAGCATTCGTCCTTTCGTTGACGGTAAGCATAGTTTCGTCCTTTCGTTGACGCAACCCTCTCTTCGTCCTTTCGCTGACGGTCATCAAGTATTCGTCCTTTCGTTGACGCTTTAGCGTACTTTCGCTGACAAAATAACGTACTTTCGATGACGCACGTTATGCGTAAGCTATTGATTTATAAGATAAAATCACCCTATTTTGGTCCTTTAACACCTCTTTAACTACTTTCTTAACAAAACACCTGTGGATAACTTGCGTTGTGGATAACTCAGGCGCCGCAAAGACGCGTTGTGTTTCACCCACCAGTCTAGGCACCGCCTCTTGGGGGCTCCGCCCCCGCCGGCTCGACCGCTTCGCGGTCCCCGGGCCTTTGGCCCTCCCACCCGGCATCCCCCA
>JBGTHC010000055.1:0-12777 GCA_041746375.1 Woeseiaceae bacterium | reverse complement strand
ACGGTGATCAACCCGTATCAGTACGAGGTCGGCCAATGCTGCGTGATTACGCGTCGGCATGTGGGTACGTTATTGGACCTGTCAGACGACGAAACTGCTGCCGTACTTCGGGCCGCAAAGCGAGTTGCGGCTGCGTTGGTTGGCGCGTTCCAGCCTCTTGGTATTCTGACATTTCAAAATAACGGAGCCTACAGCGGACAGGAAGTGCCACACTATCACTTTCACGTTGTTCCCAGACAACCGGGAAGCGACTGGGGAATCGGCCCACCTCAGCTGGCTGTTTTCGAAGATGCTGGTCGCATTCGCCGGACATATCATGATCCGTCACAGGATGAAGAAAGACGCGAACGAGTGCGAGTCGAAGCATCAGTGTTGCACGACACCGCAAGAGCAATTCGTGCGAAGTTGCCTGATTAGCGTCATGATCGGAAAGGTGCCGCATAACAAGGCGCTGCAGACGGACATAGCCAAGCTGTCACGCTCCTTGCATTCGCAAGCGGCGCGCCAGCTTGCCTTTGCCGCTGAGCTTGGTAGTTAGACGCCACTGGAGAGGACATGACTACTTCCAGGATTCTTGTCACAGCGTTCGTACTACTCTTCGCCCCGCTCGTTCACTCGGAGTCTGGGTCGTCTCACTTGCGCACGGTTGAACAATTCATTGCGGCATTCAATGCACACGACAGTGGCGCTATGGCGGGGCTTGTAACCGAGGATGTCGCTTGGTTGAGTATTGCTGGTGACAACGTAGGAGTAGAGACCAGCGGCAAGAGCGAGCTAGTTGCAAGTATGGACGCTTACTTCAAATCGTGCCCCACGTGCCAATCCGTTTTGTCGGGAACCATCTCAACTCCAAGCCGGGTTAGCGCCGTTGAGATCGCAAGCTGGCAGGGAAAAGCCGGGCTGAAATCACAGATGGGCCTCTCTGTGTATGAGTTCTCAGAGGGCTTGATCCACCGCGTGTACTATTTCCCAGCAGAGAAACAGGATGGCGTCTAACAATTCATTCAAGCCGAACCCGCTTCGCGGGTCGGCTTAATTCAGGCGTTAGGCATATCAATACTTTATCTGCGGAGAATAGTAATGAAAGAGCAACTCGATCCGTCCCATATCATGCAAACCGCCACTGCATTTTGGGCTTCGAAGGTATTGTTGACTGCGGTGGAGCTCGATTTATTTACCACGCTCGGCGACGGACAACAATCCGCAGCACAGCTCGGCAAGGTGCTCAGGCTGCATCCTCGTGGCACATATGATTTCTTTGATGCGCTGGTGGCGTTGAAATTTCTCGACCGGGACGGAGTTGGTCCAGAGGGGAAATATAGGAATACGCCAGAGACTGCAGCATTCTTGAACAAGAAAAGTTCCACTTACATTGGCGGCATGCCCGAGATGCTGAATTCTCGCCTGTTCGGATTCTGGAACCACCTCGGGACAGCATTAAAGACAGGGCAACCACAAAACGAGGTGAAACACGGCGGCAAGTCGATATTCGAGGCGCTTTACTCGAACCCGGATACGTTGGGTGAGTTTCTCGATGCCATGACCGGTTTCCAGGCGGCGAACTTTGCACTACTGGCACAGAAGTTTGATTTTTCAAAATACAAAACAGTAAGCGACGTTGGTGGGGCCTTGGCACTGTTGTCCAGAATTTTGGGCGCACACCATCGGCACCTGTCCTTCACCAGTTTTGATCTTCCCCCGGTAGCGCCGCTGGCACTTATACAAATCAAAGCGGCCGGCATGGAAAGTCGAATCAGACCGATTGCGGGAGACTTTTTCAAGGACGACTTGCCAAAGGCGGATGTCGTGACTATGGGCAATATCCTGCATGACTGGAATCTTGAGAATAAAAAGGTCCTGATAAAAAAGGCCTACGACGCCCTGCCAGCGGGCGGGGCCTTTATCGCCATCGAGAACGTGATTGACGATGCCCGACGGGAAAACGCGTTTGGCCTGCTGATGTCGCTGAATATGCTGATCGAGTTTGGCGACGCCTTCGATTATACGGGCGCCGATTTCAGGAGCTGGTGCGGCGAGGCGGGGTTCCAGCGATTCGACATGATTCCTCTCGCCGGCCCCACCAGCGCGGTTATTGCTTACAAGTAAGCAAGCCCATGCCTAACAACGCCATCAACGCGGACAGTGAAAAGCGGCGCGCCTTCGTCGCCCCGCTTTTCACTGCCGGTTATGGCGAGCGTTAGGCCTCATAACCACGATGCCTTGCAATTGTTCACCTTCACTTGAACTTCACATTCTGGCCTCAGAATGCAGTTCGTGGTCACTACCAACGTGAGCATCGTCGACTCCCCCCTTGGCCTTGAGTTTTGTTAGTCCCCAAACTAGCCTCACTAGGCAGCTAAGGCTTTTGCTTCTGCCCTCTTGCGCTTTGCACTGATGAAAACTAGTCATGAACGCCGTGGATTCTTCGCGTGGCCGGGCTTGAGCAGGAAACTGCTTGCAATCCTCGCCGGGCTGATCATCGCGCTTTCGGTCGTGCTGGTGACATTGCTGAACTGGCCGTTGACCGAGATGCCGCGCCCCGGTGTAACCGGCGAATTCCTCGTCAGGAATGTCGCGATAGTCGATGTGGTGAACGACCGGATCGTTCCTGGGCGTGATGTCGTTGTCCGAAACGGTCGCATTGATTCCATCGGCGCGAGTCTCCGCGGAAGCGGGCAACGCGGTCTCGTCGTTGTGGATGGTACTGGGAAGTTCCTGATCCCGGGCCTGTGGGATATGCACGTCCATTCTCTAAAGATTTCACCGCAGTACACCCATCCCCTCTCCATTGCCAACGGCATTACCGGCGTGCGCGAAATGTGGGGATGCCCATCCCTTCCGGACAGCTTCGTCGCGTGCAGCGAAGACATTGAACGCTGGCGAGCGCGGCTGCGAGATCACAGTCACCTCGCGCCCCGGTACATCATGCGCAGCAGTTTCGCAATCAACGGCGAACAAGGGGTGCCCGCTGCCGCACCTGCATTCTTCAAGGCGCGAAACGCGGACGAAGCTCAAGCGCTTGTAGCGCATCATGCCGCCGATGGCGTCGATTTGCTGAAGACTTACACCAATGTCTCCGTGGCGGCATACGACGCGCTCGCCGCGGAAGCTTCGAAGCAAGGGCTCTTGATTGCGGGGCATATTCCCGTGCGTATTCCACTCGAAAAGGTACTGGCTGCCGGCCAACACAGCGTCGAGCACCCGCGAATTTTCCTGTTTGAGTGCTATCGGGGCGCAGCTGATTTCCGTGCGTTGCCGGACCCTGTGGCCGCCTACACCACCGACATGCGCGCTCGGTTCATCGACGAGCATGACCCTGTGCGCTGCGCCGAACTCATGGCCGCAATGGCGGCATCTGATACCTGGTGGACGCCGACCCTACAGGTGCTCCGCATGAGCGCGCTCGCCGGCAACCGAGAGTTCCGCGAAGATCCGCGCCGGCGCTACATCCCGTTCGTCTTTTGGGCAGGCCTTTGGCAACCGGATGCCGATCGCGCTGTGGCGGATGCCAGGCACGCATCGGGTCGCGACGTGCACGCGGAGTTGTATCGCCTTGCGATGGACAACGTGCGTCAAGCCCACAGTGCTGGAGTTCGGATACTGGCTGGAACCGACTCTGGCGACACTTACATTTTCCCCGGGTTTGCCATCCACGACGAACTTGCCGAGCTTGTGCGCGCCGGCTTGGCCCCGACGGACGCATTGCGAAGTGCGACCATCGACGCAGCGCAGTTCAGCGGCAAGGCTCGAGAGTACGGCTCCATCGAGGCGGGCAAGGTTGCCGACATGATCCTGCTAAATGGCAACCCGCTCGCCGATATCCGTAGCACCGGAAAAATTGCAGGGCTGTTTTTCAACGGGCAGTACCTGAATCGGGCCGCGTTGGACGAGTTGCTGGCGTTTGCAGAAGACCAGGCGGGCGGTCTTCGCACCAACCTGCAGCTCCTGTGGGGCGCGCTGCGCAGCCCGGTAGTATGGGCGCAGGCGGCAGACTAGCTTCGGAACTAAGCGTATTAGCGGGCAGATGGAACATGGCGAATTCTCGGGCGAGCCTGAGGCTATATGGCTGACTGAGGAAGGCTCGATGGACCGGAGAATGGAGCTCCTAGAGGATTTCTTCTATACCGATCCATCGGCAAAGAATTGGCCCGCTGCGCGGGGAACCTTGGTTGATGGTGCCTCGATTCCGCGCGCGTTGTGGACAATTGTTGGTTCTCTTTATACGGGTGACTATCGCCGGGGGCATCGATCGTCCATGATATTGCGTGCGACGAGGCCGGTGGCGACAAAGCGAAGCGACGTGCAGCTGACCGAATGTTCTATCATGCGTGCCGGGCTGGAGGATGTACGATTTGGCAGTCGATCCTACTTTACCTCGGAGTTCGCATCGGGGCGGTGATGTCAAGTGTGCCAAAGTGGTATGCGGCTGCGGAACTAGAATCATCGGGGCCTCGGCTCGTGCGTACCGCTGAAGAGCTGCGGCTTGAGCGTGACTTTCAAGCACTCGCCGAAAGTGTTCTCAGTCTTGGAGAAACCGACGACCCCGTTATCCTAGAGCAACGAGCGGATGCTGCGCTCAATGCCGTCACTGCACCGTATCCTGTGCCAGGGGCTGGCAGCGACGTCTAACAAATCGATGCAGACGGACCAAATCAAACTGTCACGGTTCTTGCATCCGCAAGAGTCGCGCCAGCTTGCGTCGGCCGCTGATCTCGGTCGTTGAGGCTGTAGAAAAACCCCAGTCGAACCTATAATTCAAGCCATCCGATCCGATAAAAATGCTCGCAGGCCGCTTCGCTGAACAGGGGGAGCCTATGGCTCTTTACAAGCACTACTGCTACGAGCTAGGCAAGATGATCCCGATTTCGTTTCGGGAACAGATCCTGCCCGGGACCTTCGAGTACACACTGAGCTATCTGATCGATCACGAGCTTGATCTTTCGGTGTTCGATGAACGTTATAGCAATGATGCCACCGGCCGTCCAGCCTACGACCCGTCGCTGCTGCACAACCTGCTGAAGATTCACCGCTACGGAGCAGAATACGGATGATCCGGCAGTAAAGCGATCCTCCCGAAAGCACTGACCGCCAACAAAACCAGTTGAGAGAATAATAGTGCACACCATTAAACAGAAGACAGGTCCGCGTTCTCAGCGGGTTTTTCTACAGGCTCGTTTGACATCAATAAATCCATTCCAGGCAATCAAATGACGAAGCGCTTAGTCAATCCGAAGAGCCTGTACGACGGCAGTCCACTGGGCTTATCGCATGGGACAATAGATGAAGGAAGTGCGTTATTGTTTATCTCCGGGCAGGTGGCGTGGGACCTTCAGCACCAAGTCTCCGACACTTCAGTCGCAGGTCAGTTTACGCTCGCCCTGGAAAACCTGAGAAGGGTCCTGGCAGAAGCTGGCTCCAGCGTGGACGACCTTCTGCAAATGAAAATCTATGTCCGGGGAGAGCTTGAAGAGCATATGGAAGAACTGGCGCCCATCTTATCCAGCTTCCTCGGCAACTCTCGTAGCGCAATCACGGGGATTGGCGTTTCATCCCTTGCTTCGAGAGCCACGCTTGTAGAAGTGGAAGCAGTTGCCAGATGGCGGCGAACCTGATGCCTGTTCAGCTTATTGAGCGTACGGTGGTGCGCAACGCGCTATCGAGCCGCTTCGGGTGAATGCGATGTTCTCAATACGAGTCGCCGCCATCGCTATGTCTGCTGCACTTGTTGCCTGCTCCTCAATGTCCGCGCCCCAGTCAAGCGTGTTGGCAGGAGAACAGGTCTGGGCCGCGGAGTTGGCATTTGCCCGCACGATGGCTGATCGGGATCTCCGCCAGTTCAGCGAGTTCCTCGCCGAGGAGGCAGTATTCTTCGCCGGAACCACAACATTGCGCGGCAAGAGCGAGGTTGTCAAAGACTGGACCCAGTTCTTCGCCGGACCGGACGCGCCGTTCTCGTGGGAGCCCGACCAGGTTGAAGTCCTTTCGTCTGGCGGCCTGGCTTTAAGCACCGGTCCGGTTCGCGATCCGACAGGCAAAGTCGTCGGTCGGTTCAACTCGATCTGGCGTCTCGAACCTTCAGGCCAGTGGCGAGTGGTTTTCGACAAGGGAAGTCCACCGAGCCCCGGCCCGCAGTGACGCCATGATTCGTCCCTTCACAGAATCGGATTGGCCCGCACTTTGGGCAATCCTTCATACCACGATCATTAGAGGCGACTCTTACACTTACCCGCCGGACGCGAGCGAAGATCAGATCCGTCACACATGGACTAAAGTCCCAAGTGCAATCTTTGTGGCTTGTGACGAAAACGGCCAGGTACTTGGCTCGTATTACATCAAACCAAATCAACCCGGGAACGGCTCACATGTCTGCAACTGCGGCTATGTCGTCTCGGAAAGAGCCCGTGGAAAGGGCATCGCCACCCTGATGTGCGATCATTCGCAAGCAACGGGCATTGATCTTGGCTTTCTCGCAATGCAATTCAACTTTGTCATATCTACCAACACGCGAGCCCTCCGCCTTTGGCAAAAGCTCGGTTACGACATCGTCGGGACTCTGCCCCACGCGTTCCGCCACCCTCAAGCGGGACTGGTTGACGCCCATGTCATGTATAAATGGCTGGCAAACTAACCAATCATTCCTGCCGGCGCGAAGGGATCGCTGCGCCATGAATAGTCAACCTTGCAAAACGCGGCATGCAGCCATTGGCTTTTTGCTGCTGCTGATTTCGGTCGTCAGGCGCCAATGATCCGTTTTCGATTTCTGAGGTATCGATTAGAGTAAATAAGTGCCGTGACAAAACATCGGATTTATACAACGAGTTTCGCAAGCGTCTATCCTCATTATGTGGCGAAGGCTGAGAAAAAAGGACGCACGAAAGCTGAAGTCGATGAAATTATTCGTTGGCTGACAGGATATAGCCAGAAACAGTTAGAAGCTCAGCTCAAAAAGCAGACAGACTTTGAGGCCTTCTTTGCGGACGCGCGTCAGCTGAATCCCTCACGAAACTTGATCAAAGGTGTGGTCTGCGGTATCCGCGTGGAAGATATAGAAGAGCCAACCATGCAGGAAATTCGCTACTTGGATAAGCTGATCGATGAACTGGCAAAGGGCAAGGCAATGGAGAAGATTCTGCGGAAGTAAAACATGAGGTATCCTGGTCTGGTGTTTTGTGTCGTGCTGGCTGCCGTCGCTGGATGTTCGCCTGTAACCAGTGAGGAACGACCGCCATTTGTCGATCAACTCGTTACCCAGTTCAAATCCGAGCCGGTGAGTAATCCACCCCGATCCATCTGGCGCTACAACTATCGGGGAGACGTGGTTTTTTACGTCCCACCTATCTGCTGTGACGTCCCAAGCGAGCTGTACGATAGCGATGGCAAGGCGATCTGTAGCCCCGATGGCGGAATTACGGGTCTTGGTGGAGGCGGCTGTCCTGATTTTTTTAGCATGCGCACGCAGGAGTCGCGTGTATGGGCTGACAGGCGATGACGCGTGCAGTGCCGCTCGGCCTGGTGACAGTGCCGACACGATCCGCAGTTCGTTCCCGGGGGAGTACACGTGAGTCCACAAAGTAAGGCGCCGAAGCCGAAGAAAGGGCTGCACCCGACAATTCTGAAGTACAACGAGCAGCTTGAGCCAAATCACCGGGAGGTATGCGATCTGATTGCCGAGCAGATCAATCGGAACCTGCCTGATGCTGAAAGCAAGATTTGGCACGCTCATCCGGTCTGGTTTTTGGACGGCAATCCCACTGTTGGCTACAGCAAACAGAAATCGGGGATACGATTAATGTTTTGGAGCGGAGCCGATTTTGAAGAAGCGGGACTGGATGTAGTCGGCAAAAAGTTCAAAGATGCATCAATCTTTTTGAATGACGTGTCAGAGATCAGAATAAGCGATTTGCGCCGTTGGCTGAAAAAAGCAAAAGAGATTCAATGGGACTATAAGAACATCGTCAAACGGAAAGGTCGGCTGGAACGGTTGAAATGATTCACAAGGTGCTGTTGATCGCGGGCTTCATGACGTAGAACCGTGCGGGTCGCGATACTCGGTAACTCTGTGGCTCGAACGTTGTTCCGCAAGGTTGAGATTTTGCAGGCTGGAGATTACCTGACGTGATAGAAATTCTCGTTCTTGATCCGAGAGAAGCTGGCCTTATGCAGGCTCTGCTCAGGATGTTCGGCGAAGCTTTCGGCGATATAGATACATATACAGAAAGCTTTCCCTCCGAGGGCTATCTCACCCGATTGCTTGGCGGCGATACCTTCATTGCGCTGGCCGCCTTGAAGGATGACGTTGTCGTCGGCGGTATCGCGGCGTACGAGTTGAAAAAGTTTGAGCAGGAGCGCAGCGAAATTTACATCTATGATCTTGCCGTGGCGGCCGACCATCGACGTCAAGGAATCGCAACGGCCTTGATCAAAAAGCTTAGAGAGATTTCTGCTGAGCGCGGTGCCTACGTGATTTTTGTCCAGGCAGACATTGGGATCGAAGACGAGCCTGCGATCGCGTTGTATACGAAGCTGGGCAGGCGCGAAGATGTCTTACACTTCGATATTGCCGTTCAGGTTGAGGGTGGCGCTGTATAAAAACCTTCGGCCATTGCAGAACAGGCTTTTTCCAGCATATGAATGCCGACATGAAGCAATCATGTGTGACGCGAGCGGACACTGACTGAAACATGTTGTATCGCTTCGGCGCTGACCTTGTGTTGCTGGCCCACTTCCTGTTCGTGGTCTTTGCGGTATTTGGCGGAGTGCTCGTCTGGTTCGATCTGGCGTGGGCGTGGGCACACTTGCCGGTCGTGCTTTGGTCGTCCGTCGTGAACCTGATGAGCTGGACTTGTCCGCTGACGCCCCTGGAGAAGGCCCTGCGCCTACGCTCCGGTCAGTCGGGATACTCGGGAGGATTCATCGAGCACTATGTAGGTGGCGTCGTATATCCAGGCGGGATGCCACGGCAAATGGAGCTTATCGCGGGCATGTCGATCGTTGCCTGGAATGCGCTGGTTTACGCCGGCGCTGTTTTGCTGTGGCGATAACTTGCGGGAACATTCTGTTTTACTCGCCCAGGCAAGCACCGGCATAAGCAAGCGTCACGCCGGCATTCTCCATCTGGCAGGCATTATCATAGGTGTTGGCGTCGAGTCCGCACACCGGCTGGTAGACCCGCGGACAATTGCGCCCCTGCGCCTCACACAATCCGGCATGCCGGATTCTCACGCCGTTGCGCTCGGCATGGCAGGCGTTACCGTAGGTCATGTCATCGCTGCCGCACACCGGCACGAAGAGCGACGGGCAGGCGCGTACGTTACACGCACCCACGGTAAATACCGTTTCTCCAGCCGCTTCGGCCGCGCAGGCGTTGTCGTAGGTTGTGCCGTCCGGGCTGCATACCGGAACGTAAATATCGGGGCATTGCTCGAGATTGCAGGTGCCCTGTCGTTGTACCGGAACGCGATCGAGCTCCGCTTCGCATCGGCTTCGGTAGGTACGAGCGTTCATGCCACAGACCGGATCGTCGACGGGCGGACAGCCGCCGTCCTCGCAAGTACCCAGGGTAGCGATATCCACACCGGCCCGTTCGGCAAAGCACGCATTGCTGTAAGTGTTTTCGTCGACGCCGCACACCGGATCGAACACATCGGGACAAGCCACGTCGTCACCCGAGCAAAGACCTTCGAAGCTCACCTCCACACCCGCCGCCGTGGCGAAGCAAAGGTTGCTGTAGGTATTGCCGTCGGTGCCGCAGACAGGTGCAAACTCCTCGCCGCACGCTTGCGCATCGTCACAAAGGCCTCGCGAGGCAACTTCGGCGCCGGCGTCTTCGGCGACACACTCGTTGCCGTAGGTCTTGCCGTCAACGCCACAAACAGGATCGAATTCGTCGGAGCATTCCGTTTGACTGGTCTGTTCGGACGCCGGCACGCATTCGCCTTGCGTCGCAATCTCCACACCCGCACGGCCCGCCACGCAATCGTTGCTGTAGGTCTTGCCGTCAACGCCGCACACCGGGTCGTATTGCATCGTACACGCGACGTCATCGCGTGCCTGGGCGAAAATGCGGTTGACATCGACGTCGGCGCCCCACGCGGCAGCGGTCTGCGACAGTGCGGCCATGCAGCCAATCGTGGCGGCTGCCCTGATCAAGTCCATCTCGCTATCTCCGTCCGGATGCCTGCAAGATTTTCCGGCCACTCCCGGGCCGTTCGCTTATCTTCGATCGCCAATCGTCGCGCAGGTTCAAGTCTCCGCCCCCTCCGGTACACCCGCGTAGAAGGGCGCGCTTCCCGGTCGAGCATGGGCGACGTAGTCGCTGATGCTGACGAGTTCGATTCCCTCATTCGCCAGCTTGGGCAGCTCGCGCTCCAGCAATGCCAGCGTCGCAGGGTACAGGTGTCCAATACCAACGGCCATGCCGCGCACACGTGTAAGTTTCTTGAGACGCGCAAACTCCCGCTCGACTGTTGCCGGTGCTGCGTCCGGATCTAGAAAGACATCGCGCCGGACGGCCGGCACGCCGGATTCCAGTGCCAGTTGCAAGGCGATGCTGTCAGCCGTTGTGAAGCTGTCGACGAAAAACAGGTCGCCACGGGCATCGATCTCTTCCATCAACCAGTGCATGTGGCCCGGGTGCCGGGTCAGCAGACTGCCGCGATGCGTATTGACACCTATAATGTGCGGAATGGAGGCGAGGTTGCCGGCGAATGCCCGCGCGAGTTGCTCGCGGCTCATGTCAAGAACGATACCACCCGGTTCTGCTGCCTCCTCACCGACCGCCTGCAGCGGCAGGTGCATAAGCACTTCCTTGCCTGCTGCGTGGGCCGCTTCCGCCAGTTGCCCGGCTCGGGGTGTCTGCGGCAAAACGGCGCAGGCGACCGGGCCCGGCAAATTGACTGCACGGCGGCCGGCGGCGAGCTGGTAACCGAAGTCGTCCAAAATGATTGCTATGCGCGGTACGTCCCTGCCGGCTGCCGTCGTTAAGGACGGCAGCAACGCCGTCGGCAGGCAACAAAGAAGGGAGCTGTTGAAGCGTCGTCGACTTCTGTTCACATGGCCTGGCTGTGCATGACGCCGGTTCGTTCCAGCCGCTTGAGCGCCTCGATCAACTGCAGGTCGCCTTCACGATCAACGCCGGCACCGAGCGACGAGCCGGGGAAGCCGGTCGAGCTATCCACGCGAATGTCGGGGACGATGCCCTTGTCGTGGATTGAATCTCCCGACGGTGTGAAGTACCGGGAGGTCGTGAGCTTTATTGCCCGTCCTTTCGATAACGGCATCACGGTTTGCACCAATCCCTTGCCAAACGTCGAAGTGCCGACGACCAGGGCGCGGTCATGATCCTGCAGCGCACCGGCGACGATCTCGGACGCGGACGCCGAACCGCTATTGACGAGTACGACAATCGACGCACCGTCGAGGATGTCACCGCGACGCGCGCGCTTGGTGAAGCGCGCCTCGGGAGTCCGCCCATCGGCGGAGACGATTACACCGGCATCGAGAAACAGGTCCGACACTTCGACCGCTGCGTCGAGAACACCGCCGGGGTTGTTGCGCAGGTCGAGCACCAGTCCGGAAAGCATGCCGCCGTTCTTGCGTCGCACCGAGTCCATCATTTCGTCGATCGCCTGACTCAGTTCGTCCGGTGTCGTCTCGTTAAACTGGCTGACGCGAACGTAACCGAACGAAGGATCCAGAAGCTCATGGCGCACGCTTGCCACCTGGATGTTTTCGCGTTTGATCACGAACACCCGTGGCTCTTCTTCCAGATCACGCTCGATCATCAGCGTTACGCGAGAGCCGGCGCGTCCGCGCATGAGTTCTATGGTTTCCTGCAAGCGCTCCGGATTGACCTCTGTGCCATCGATCGCAACGATCGTATCGCCGCTCAGGATGCCGGCGCGTTGTGCGGGTGTGTTGTCGATCGGCGCCACCACCCGGATCTCGCCCTCCAGCGCGCTGACCTCGATGCCGACCCCCGAATAATTGCCGGTCGTGGCGATGCGAATGTCATGGTACTCGCGCTCATCCAGGTACTGCGAATGCGGATCCAGATCGGCGACCATGCCGCGAATGGCGCTTTCCAGCAAAACCCGGTCGTCCACCGGTTCGACATAGTCGCGTTTGACGCGCTCCATCACTTCGGCGAAGAGCCGTGCATGTTCCCAGGAAAGATCCGTAGCCGGAGCCTCGTCGCGCTGGTCGAACAGGGAACCGACAACGGACAGGCTCACGCCCATCACGCTGCCGATAACCAGTACGAGTATGACCCGGGTCGTCAATGACATGCACATCTCCACGCCGCTCCCTGGCCGGTCCAAGCCGGCCACAGGCGGTCGCTGGGTTTCAGTCGACGATAGCACAGGCACGTGGGCTTTACGTGGCGAGCCGCTGTTATTCCTTGATTATGTTGACATATGTCGGCGAGGGCGGGTTAGCGGGCGCGTGGCTGCCGGGTCACCCAGGTGCGCGGATTGACCGGTTTGGTGCCTTGCCGGATCTCGAAGTAGAGGCCTGACTCCGCCTGGCCGCCGCTCTCGCCGACGGTTGCGATCGCGTCGCCCGGTGCCACCCAATCGCCGGCACTTTTCAACGTGGTCTCGTTATAACCGTACAGCGTCATGAAACCCTCCCCGTGGTCGACAATCACGAGCAAACCCATGCCGTCCAGCCAGTCGGCGAAAACCACGCGGCCGTGATAGACGGCGCGCACCTCGCGTCCGCGCGGCGCGGCCAGCACCACGCCGTTCCAGTTCATCGCGCCGCCCGCGCGCGGCT
>JBGTHC010000054.1:0-7886 GCA_041746375.1 Woeseiaceae bacterium | reverse complement strand
CCGCGACGTCGTCGATTCGACCAACGGTGCGTTGAGCTACCTGCAGTACCTGAATGAACTGATGGACGGTGACTGGTTGCTCGCGGTTGCCTCGTACAACGCCGGCGAGGGCAACATCGGTCGGTCGCTGCGCCGCAACCGTGCGGCCGGCAAGCCGACGGATTTCTGGAACCTGACCGTCCCCAAAGAGACCAGCGCCTACGTGCCCCGTTTGCTGGCGCTGGTGACCCTGGTGCGCGACCCCGAAGCGCTGGGCATTACCCTGCCCGACGTCGTCGACGAACCGCAGTTTGTGACGACGGACGTCGGCGGACAACTCGACCTGGCGCTGGCAGCGGAGCTTGCCGGCCTCGATGTCGACACGCTGTACGCCTACAACGCCGGATTCAACAACTGGGCTACCGATCCTGCCGGGCCGCACCGGCTCGTCTTGCCGGCCGATGTTGCAGACACTTTTGGCGCAGCGCTGGCCGCCGTTCCCGACAACGAGCGCCTGCGCTGGCAACGGCACAAGATTCGTCCGGGCGAAACCTTGTCCGGCATTGCCACGACCTACCACACGACGATTGCAGCGATACGCAACGCTAACGGTATTTCCGGCAACACCATTCGCGCGGGTAACTATCTCACCGTGCCGATTGCCAGCAAGCCGCTCGATGCGTACAGCAAGAGCGCGGCGGCGCGACGCGAAACAACGCAGAACCGTGAACGCGACGGCACACGCGTCGAACATCACGTGCGCGCCGGAGAAAGTTTCTGGTCGATCAGCCGCCGATACGGCGTTACCACGCGCCAGGTTGCGGCGTGGAATGCCATGGCGCCACGCGACACGTTGTCGATCGGACAGAAACTCGTTGTCTGGGCCAAAGGCGCTGCGCCGGCCGGTGGTCCTATGCGCAATGCGACGACGCGCAAGCTCAATTACACGGTCAGGCGCGGTGACTCGCTGTACCTGATCGCGAGTCGCTTTCGCGTGACGGTGTCCGAATTGGTGCGCTGGAATAATATCGACAAGAACAACATCCTGCGTCCCGGGCAGAAAATCATGATGTACGTGGACGTAACGCAGCAGTCGAGCTGAGCGTCAACGCGTTCGCCCGCAGGGCGGGCTCCAACAGGGTGCTGACATTGCCCCGTAGGAGCGCGCCCGAGCGCGAACAGGAAAAGCTCGACCCCTCCGCATTCGCCCGCAGGGCGGGCTCCTACAGGATGCTTGAATTGCCCCGCTGAACCTTGCTCCGTAGGAGCGCGCCTCGCGCGCGAACGGGAAACGGCTTCATCGTTGGCGTATTCGCCCGCAGGGCGGGCTCCTTGGGGGCTCGTTGCGTCACACAAGACATTCAATCTCGTCATCACGCAATCCACATCGCATCCCACAACGGATAATCCCCGACCTTTTTCACCAGCCCCGCCCGAACCGGATTTGCGACTATATAGCGCGCCGTCGCCAACACATCCTCGTCTTTACGCAAAGCGTGGTCGTAGAATCCCCGCTGCCAGGTCCTTCCACTGGTGCCACGCAATGGTGCGATACCGCGTGACGCATGGGACTTCACATTCTTGACGCAGGTTGACAACGAGCCTCCTTCACAAAGTTGCATCAGCCAGTGCAGGTGATCCGGCATGACCACGAAGCAGAGTGTCTCGCAGCGCCCGGATTGCGACTCGCGTCTCAGGGACTCGACGGCTTTCCGTCCAGCGAAAAGGTCGGCAAATATTTTCTCGCGTCTGAACGTTGTGGTTGTGATGTGGTAAATCTGATTCGGAAGGGATGTCCGTCCGCGCCGGAGTTGGCGGGTGCCTGTGGGAGTTGTTGGTTGGGCTGGAGTCATAGCCGGGCATTGTCTGGGTAGCTTGCGCGACACGACAGCGTTGTTATTCGGGGTTCTGGGGAAATTCGGTAACACTGGGAAAGCGACGTCGTATTCGCCCGCGGGGCGGGCTCCTACAGGGGGTATGCCGAGGTGCGTATCCAGGTTTGAACGAAGCGCCGAACGCGGTGCCGTTGGAGCGCGGCTTGCGCGCGAACGGGAAAAGATTGTTCCCTGGCGCATCCGCGCGCAAGGCGCGCTCCAACAGCTAACGCTGGTAGAATCAGAGGCTTCATTCGCACGAACGGGGACAGAGCATGGGTTTCATGGCAGGCAAGCGCGCGTTGATCGTCGGACTCGCGAGCACGCGTTCGATCGCATGGGGCGTCGCCCAGGCATTTAAGCGCGAGGGTGCCGAACTGGCGTTTACCTATCAGAACGACAAGCTCAAGCCACGTGTCGAAGGCATGGCCGAGGAACTCGGCTCCAAGCTGACCTACCCGCTCGACGTTGCCTCTGACGAGGAAATTTCAGCGCTCGTGCGATCGCTCGGCAAGGAGTGGGACGGCCTCGAAGTGTTGGTGCATTCGGTCGGGTTTGCGCCGCGCGAACAGCTTGCCGGTACCTACATCGAAAGCGTCACGCGCGAGGGCTTCCAGATTGCGCATGACATTTCGAGCTACAGCCTGGCCGCTCTGGCGAAGGCGTTTCTGCCGATGATGGCGGGACGGAGTTCGTCCATCCTCACGCTGACTTATCTCGGTGCGGTACGTGCGGTACCCAATTACAACGTCATGGGACTGGCAAAAGCGAGTCTCGAGGCCAACGTGCGATTCCTCTCGGCCGATCTAGCACCGCGCGGCATTCGGGTGAACGGCATTTCCGCCGGGCCGATCAAGACGCTTGCTGCTGCGGGTATAGCCGGGTTTCGCAAGATGCTGGCGCACGTGGAACAGGTCTCGCCCATTCGTCGCAACGTGACGCCGGAGGACGTGGGTAACGCGGCTGCGTTTTTGTGCTCCGATCTCGCCGCGGGGATATCGAGCGAAATCCTGTATGTGGATGGTGGATACAACACGATTGGCATGCATTTGGATGAGGACGAGCGGTAGCGTTGGAGCGCTCTTAGCGCGCCAAAGGGAATTCTCGAATGTTGTCGCATTCGCCTGCAAGGCAGGCTCCAACAGGGCTCGAATCCCGCGCCGCAGGAGCGCGCCTTGCGCGCGAATTGAGAAGATCGTGGCCGTGCCGCATTCGCCGCGGGGCGGGCTCCAGGGGCAAGCCATGCGTTGCTACGCCAGAATGTCGCGGTAGATTTCTTCGTAGGATGACGCCATTCGCCCGGCGGTGTAACGCGTTGCCTTCTGCCGGTTCTCGCGGCTCATTGACTCCCGCAGATCCGCATCACTCAATAGTCGCTGCAGTGCGGCGATCAGTTCTCGCGGCTTTTCGGGCGCGATCAGCAGTCCGTTCACCCCATGCTCTATGAGTTCCGGGATCCCGCCGACGCGCGTGGCCACGATCGGCAGGCCAAAGCTGAGCGCATCGAGCAATGACGAGCCGAGCCCTTCGTACAGGGACGGATAGACGAACAGGTCGAAACGCGCGAGGTAAGGTGCAACGTTGTCGACAAAGCCGACGAATTCGATGTTGCTGAGCCCCTCTGCGGCGCGACGAAACTCCGACTCGTCTTTGCCAAGACCCAGCAACATGAAGTGCAGAGTCGGATGCGATTCCTGCAGCTGTCGCGCGGCCTCAATAATTGTGCGCTGGCCCTTGTGACTGTGATCGAGTTCGCCGAGGTGTCCGATGATCGTCTTATCGCTGGCTAACGTTTCGCCCTTCCGGTACGTGCATAAATCACTCGCTTCAGAAAAGGCTTGCGCCATATCGGCGTGTGCATCAGGCACTATCGGGCAGCGCATTTCCGGATAGTGCAATTCAATGGTGCTTGCAATTGATTGCGATATTGCGACCACCCGATCCGCGGCACGATAGGCGTTCGCGCGAACCCTGGTGTCACGACTTCCGTGATCGATGCGACGCGTCAATATGCAGGGTGTATTGCACGCTCGCTTTAATAGCCATCCTGAATAGACGGCGCGTGCCTCATGCGCATGTACCAGCGATGTCCCGCGTGCAGCGAGTGCTGCCAGCAACGGGTTTGGCAGGACTTCTGCGATTTGCAGGTTGCCGATATCGCGGCACCGTGCGGCGAGTTTGTCACTCTTGCGGGCGACCAGGCGCTGCCGCCACCCGCGCGCCGCCAGTTCGCGGATCAATAGTTCGGTCTGCCGTTCGCCGCCACGGAAACCGGTTGCCAGGTTGATGTGACAGATGCGGGGGTTGGGGGAGTCGGGCATTTGCAAGAGAGTCTCAGTCGCGCGCGGGGTTTGCTATTGTGCCTGTCGGAGCTTGCTTTGCGGGCGAATGCGGTGCAAAGCTTTTCCTATTCGCGCGCGGGGCGCGCTCCTACGCTGTCCTGTTGGAGCCCGCCTTGCGGGCGAATGCGGTGCCGATAAAGCTTTTCGCATTCGCGCGCGGGGCGCGCTCCTGCAGGGCGAGCCTTTCGGCGATCGATTGCGGATCAGGCCGGCTTGCGTGCCAGCGTGGTTTCCTCACCATCCATGCGCGCGACGATCAGGGCGCAGCATGAGTCGCCGAAAATATTTACGCTCGTGCGTACCATATCGAGAATCCGATCGAAGACCATGAGCACGCCGAGCGCTTCGACCGGCAGGCCGATTGCCGCAAGGATAATGGCAATAGCCACCAACGAGGCTGACGGCACCCCGGCCACGCCGATGGACGTCAGGAGGGCGATGGTCACAATCGAGAACTGCATCCCGAAAGAGAGATCGAGCCCGTAGGCCTGCGCAAGGAACATCGCGGCGGCGCATTCATACAAGGCGGTGCCGTTCATGTTCACCGTGGCACCGAGCGGCAGCACGAAACTGGAAATCTTGTTCGAGACGCCGAGATTCTTTTCCACGCAATCCATGGTGACCGGCAACGTGGCCGACGACGATGCGGTGGAGAACGCAGTCAACATCGCGGGCGCCATCGCCGAATACATCTTCCAGGGACTGACGCCGCCAAATACGCGCAGGAACACCGGCAAGGTAATAAAGGTGTGCGTCGCCAGGGCGGCGAGCACAGTGAGCGCGAAAATCAACAACGGTCGGCCGGCATCGAAGCCCGTTTCTGCCACGACCCCGGCGACGAGTCCGAATACGCCGATCGGTGCAAACATCATGATCCATTCGGTCATGCGCATCATGACGTTGAACACACCGTCCCAGAACAGGTAAAGATGCTCCGATAGTTTATGCCCGATGCGGGTCATGAAGTAGCCGAACCATAACGCGAAGAAGATGATGCCGAGCATCTGTCCCTCGGCCGCTGCCATCACTACGTTTTCGGGAATCATGCGCAGGAACAGCTCGGCCACGTCGCCGGTGCCCTTGCCTTCCACTCGCGCAGCAACGTCTTCCACCGACGCGTCCAGCGCCAGCAGTTCTCCGGCGGGCTCGCCGTTCACGTAACCGGGACCGACAAGGTTGATGAGCGCAAGGCCCACGAGAATCGCGGCGATGCTGGTGGTAACGTAAAAGAAAATGGTGCGGCCGCCGAGCGCGCCCAGGTTGCCGCCGGACCCGATACCGGCCATGCCGACGATGATCGACGACATGATCAGCGGCACGATAATCATCTTCAGCGCGTTCAGGAACAACTGCCCGATGTAGCTGAAAATGGCGAGAAAACTGACGCCAAACACCGATGGCGCGCTTGCGTCGCCATCGCCCGCCTGGTTGACCGCAAAACCTGCGAGCATCGCAAGCAAGATTGCAATGAGGATCTGCCAGTGCAGCGCCAGTCTTTTCATGCGGATCCCCCTGATGCTGACCTCGAGATCAGCGTTCGATCAGTACGCGTCAAAAATCGGACTCGGCGAGCGCGTCTTCCGTGCGAACGATATCAGCTGTGCGCTCGAGTTCGAGAATAAATGCCGTGTAGTCCGCGGCGCCAGCCTGCTGGGATAGCTGCAGCTTCCCGGCATCGCGTTCCGCCAGCGGTATCGCCTCGGGACGTCCGGGCACCACTGCCGTTACGACGAATACGGCGTGATCGCCCTCTTCAGTGACGGCCGTGCCGATTGTCGGCTGTTCGTCGGTCGGCTTGCGCGTTCGAAACAGGGCTTCCAGAATTCGCGGATCCGCATCTTCACTCTGCCGCGCATACAAGGCAGAAGGCCTAACCTCGGCACCCGCCTCGGGTCCAGCCTCGAGAATATCCGTGCCGGCGCGCAGCGCTTCCTGCAGTTGCACGGCGCGCTCCCGAATCATCTGCAAAGCGCGGTCCGTGCGCAGCTGCCTTTCGATTTGCTCGCTGACTTCGTCCAGCGGTTGTTGCGCCGCCGGATTGTGTTCCGCAACCTTGAACAAAGCCGCACGATTTGCATCCAGTTCGACAATCTCGCTGATCACGCCGTCGTTCAGGACACTCGGTGCGAACACGGCGTCGATAACTGCCTGGTTGCTGCCGAAAGGCTCGCCACCGGAGCGTGTGAACTCGTTCACTGCGCGCAGTTCGAGCCCGGCGTTTTCCGCGATTGCCTCGATAGTGAGGCCATCGAACAGCGCGCCCGACAATTGTCGTTGCAAAGCCTGGTAGCTGTCCTCTGCTTCGCGGTCGCGCAACTCGCGTTCGAGCTCCGCACGCACCTGGTCGAGTGGCAACGGCCCGCCGGCCTCGACTTCGTCGAGTCGAATAACGTGGAAACCGAAGTCACTGCGTACCGGACCGACGATATCACCCTGGTTCATCGCGAAGATCGCGCTGGCAAGCGCATCGGGCAGTTGAGATTCCGCGGACATGCCGAGGTCACCGCCCTGCTGCGCCGTGCCGCTGTCCGCCGAGTACTGGCGCGCAAGGTCCTCGAACGGCTCGCCCGCCCGGGCGCGCTCGACAAGTGAATTCGCCTGCTCTTCCGCGGCGCTTTCGTCGTCGTCGAATTCGATCAGGATATGCCGCGCCTGGCGACGTTCATCCTGCAGGTAGCGACTCGCCGATTGCTCGTAGTATTCGCGGATGGCGTCCTCGCTCAGTTCGACTTGCTGCGCGAGTTGTGTGCGATCAATTTCGATGTATTGCAGGTCGACCGACTCCGGCAACTGGAATTCGCTCGGATTGGCTTCGTAATAGGCAGCGATATCGTCCCCGGAGACTTCCACACCCTCGGCTGCTGCGTCGACATCGAGGGTGGCAATTGCCGCCCTGCGACGCTCTTCGTAGAGATTAAGGTAGCGCCGGTATTCTGCGGGTGTCACGAAAGCGGTCGCGCCGACACCGCGCTGGAATTGCTGCAACCGCAACGCGTTGCGCTGGTCTTCTTCGAACATCGTCGGCGTCAACATTCGTTCGTCGAGCCAGGCGAAATAACGGTCTTTGGAAAATCGACCGTCTACCTGAAACTCGGGCACACGCTGTATGAAGTCCGTGATCATCTGGTCCGTGACACGATAACCGGACTCGACCAGGTAGACATCGACCAGCGTTTCTCGAATGAGATTGTCGAGGACGCCTTGCCGGATCATGCGCCGGACTTCCGGCTGCAGCTCACCGCCGAATTCGGCAAAGCGCGCCAGTTCCGCCTGGTAGGCGTTCTCCAGCCGCGGCAGGGGAATCTCGACATCTTCGACCTTGGCGGCATATCCGCCGCCGAGGAACGGCATGCTGATGCCGAAGAAGACGAACGAAAGGCCGAGTAATACCAGCAGAACTATGGCGAATGTGCCGGTGAAGCGTTCACGAATGTTTTGTAGCATAGGATCCGATCAGGTCTGTCAACTGGAATGTGCCGCGGACGCTCGGCGGATATTGGCGTGGCATGATAGCGGAGGCGTCTCGCAAAGCCAAAAAAAGGGCCCCGGCGGGGCCCGATTCTCGATTGTGGCGGAGTGGACGGGACTCGAACCCGCGACCCCCGGCGTGACAGGCCGGTATTCTAACCAGCTGAACTACCACTCCGTAATCTGGTGGGTGCTGAGGGGATCGAACCCCCGACCCTCGCCT
>JBGTHC010000053.1:0-23588 GCA_041746375.1 Woeseiaceae bacterium | reverse complement strand
CGATATTCCGCCTGGTGCGATGAGAACGGAATTAAAGCGAATAAAAGCGATTGAAGAAACGAGTTCCGGAAATCTTAAGGTACTAAAACGCAATGTGTCCGGTCTGGACGTACACGAAAAGCTTATTACAGGGTTAGCACGAGTGTTGTATCCAGCCGCAATCACCATTGCCCATAATACTAGTCAAGAAGCAAAGACTTGGATACAGAGAACCGTAGCTACTGATAGTGTCAGGGAAGCAGACCTGCCCCGATTGCGACGCATTAGTTCCGACAGATTGGTAGAATTTACTGAGTCAATTGATGACTTATTTGTCGCGTACGAGAGTTTGTATGAAGATGATGAATCGGCCACCTTCGGGCAATCTGTTGGTATAGGTGTATTCTATTTCGAACAAGTGGGATCCGAGGCGAATTAGTCCTTTCGAAAACAATCATCGAAATTGAGCTGCGTTTTCACCTCGGATACGCGCTAGCCCCCAAATCGGTTCGAACAGCGTTTCGCGACTCCGCGCCGTTACATTTCGATCGACTTCGTCGATTTACGGCCGCCATTTATATTCCGTATCGGAAATAAATTACTTGGCTCGCGCCATGACACGTCACCAAGGTGGCGCGCTTAAGCTTTAACCTCGAAACGACTGACGGAACGTGTTATAAATTGCTGTTAATTATCGATTAACGGCGTCGCCCGTCACCGCTTAAATCCAAATTTCCCCCAAAATATGTGGACTTTCTCGACCAATTATCTCAAATCGCAACGGTTCTGTTGCGTCGACGCGTCGTTTTAACACCACAACGTAATGGTTCGGATGGATACCTAATGTTGACTCTTAACTCCTCCGGGAATAAATTCCCATTAAAGGCCATTATGTATAAATGACAAATTCGGTCAAACCTGGGCTACTTGCAGCGTTCAGAGTGTTGTTGCGTCCATTGATTCGGATTCTGTTACGTCACGGAATTTCGTTTGCTGAGTTCGCCGAGATTGTCAAAGCGGTGTACGTCGAAATTGCGGTTACAGATTTCAAGGTCGAGGGGAAAAGGGGCACTAAGTCAAGAATTGCAGTAATTAGCGGACTAACTCGAAAAGAAGTCAGCCGCGTTATTGAGCTTGCAGGTGCCGAGAACCAAGGGGGAAAAAGCAATCTTAATCGAGTTGCTCGCGTATTGGCCGGATGGCACACCGATCCAGATTTCATAGGTCCGTACGGTATGCCTTTAGAGATTCGGTATGAGGATAGCGCACCAAACGTCGTGACCTTCTCGAACTTGGTTCGCAGATACAGTGGAGATATGTCTTCACGTTCGATGTTGGATGAGTTGATACGAGTAGGCGCGGTGGTCGAAACGGAGCCTGGTTGGTTAAAGGTTCTGCGGCGAGTTTACGAACCACAGACTCTGGCGCAGGATAATTTTGAAAGAGTTGGCGAGGTCGTAAAAAACTTTGTAGATACGGTGGATTTCAATCTTCAAAAAGAAGCTTTGGGTGCGGGACGTTTTGAGCGAATTGTCTACTCACCTGAAGGCATTCGAAATGAGGACATGACCAAGTTCAACCTGTACGTGAAAGAGCGTTGCCAAGCATTGCTGGAGGAAATAGACAATTGGATAGCGCAATTAGAATTGCCGAACAAATCGAACCAGCAAAACGTCACGCACACGGGAATCGGAATTTACCACTACATAGAAAGGAAGGATGAAAAACAGTCCTTCAAAGAAAAATTGGCGGCAGAGGGGTTGCTCAAGGAATGAGCACCACACGTCAAGTAAAGGGAAAACAAGCTACGACTATGGCTTGCAGGTTGGAGAACAGTAGCGATTCAGAAAGTTTCGGTTGAGGAACTTGTTGTAAAGCTACCTTTTTCATTTTTTTAATGTTGAGCGAAAAAAAATGAGCGATGCAATTTGCCGAAAGGCGACCAAGAAACACATCCTTTCCGGAGTGCTTTGTTTCCTTGTGCCATTGAGTGCTCTAGCAGCGGCTGATGGTTCAGTCCAGGCAATCACGGCCGGCGGAGCTGAGGCGATCACTGCAGGCGGCGGCCGGGCAATCACGGCCGGCGGAGCTGAGTTGCTGCTGGTCGGAGTGATTGAGGATTCGGCAGACGACTTCATTGTGGTGCTGGGTCAGTCAATCTTCGGTAGTAGGGGAGACTGGATCAGCTTAACGTTGGGGAATACAGTCGCCGTCTACGGCACTATCGATGTGACAACCGGAAGCATTGTCAATGCGTCGGTAGTACCGGCAGCCGCAAGTGGTGTTTCCTATCTGCGCGGCATAGTTGACTCAGTCGATGCGGGTGTCGGTCGGGCGGTTGTCAGCGGCGTGAATGTTGACTACAACGCGCTGCTTTCGCGTGGTGTTGCACCGAGTGTTGGTGACGAAGTAGCAATTTCAGGTCGCTCATATGGCGGACTAGGATTGCTTGTCGCTCAGCCATAAATAAGCGGGCTTATGGGAGGTATCGAATCGCTTCTGAGAGACACTCAAGACAAAAAAAAGTCGGCATCCTTGCCGACTTAGATCTCGTATCAACATCAAAGGAGATGCGAGGGTTGGAGGAATCGCCGCTGAGCGATGAGAAGCGATTCGCGAGTGACTATAGGGAAGCGATGAATCGATTGCTGTGAACAGGCTCACAAAAATATTGTGAGGAATAAAAGGGCGCCGAACGGCGCCCTTTTTTTGTCAAATTACATTTGCATTAAGTAAAAAGGACGCAGCGTCAATCGGCGGCGTCACTTCGTAACTCTTCAAGGTGCGCTTGAAACTTTCTTTGCTGCACGTTTTGCACCAGCGCGTCTCGGACGCTTTCCATCGTAGGCGGCTCGGGTTGACGGGATTCTTCCCGAAGAATTACATGCCATCCAAATTCCGTCTGGACAGGACTTGTGGTGTATTTCCCGTCTTCCAGCGCCGCCACTGCGTCAGCAAACGGCTTGACCATTCGATCCGGAGAAAACCAGCCCAGGTCGCCGCCATTCGGACCCGACGAGTCCGTGGACTTTTCCTTGGCGAGTTCCTGGAAATCAGCGCCCTCGTCCAGTCGTCCAATTATGTCCGTCGCCACACCTTGTGTCGGAACAAGGATATGGCGAGCCTTGAACTGAATTCGCGGTGCCTGTACGACCTGCTCAGTATACTCCGCCTGTATTTCTTCATCCGTAACAGCGGAAGAGGCAAAAAACTCCGCAGCGACGGCTTGTGCAAGTACACCTCGAGTCTGCAGTTCGATCTGCGCGGCAATTCGCGGATCTTTCTCAAGCGCCTCGGCAGACTCCTGGGTGGAGAGAAGGTAAATGTCCGTCAGCTCAGACAGCAATACCTGTCTCTCTTCCTCCGTAACCTGTGCAAGCGGCTTGTCAATTCGGTTTTCCATGTAAACATCCAGAACCGAGCTGTCAATTGGCTCTCCGTTAACGGTTACGACTGTGTCGCCACGCGCTTCCATGCTGCTCGCCAAAGTTAAAAAGGCACAGGCAGCAATAAGGGGAAAAGGCTTCGTGCTGTTGAAAACCAGTCTCATCAGTAAAACTTCCTTGGTTGAAAAATAGGATTGGGTGACCCGCGACGCTACCGTTCAGATGGAGTAAACGCCTTGATGCGAAGTGCGTGTATATCAGTTTCGAGCAAGTTGCCGACGGCATCATAGACCAACTGGTGACGCCGTATTCGGCTCAACCCTGAAAAGGCCGACGAAACGATAATGATGTCAAAATGACCTTTTCCGTCCTGCGCTCCTTGATGTCCGATATGCAACTGACTTTGGTCCTTGATGAATAGTTCCGTCGGATTGAACTTTTCGGACAATCGGCTGCGTAGCAGGCTGCTGCGTGACTCAGTCATGGGAGAACCTTCTTGAACGGCTTTATGATCACGTTGGCGTAGACCCCGCCCGTCACGTAGGGATCAGCGTTCGCCCAGTCTTGCGCGTCTTCTAACGTCGGAAAATCGGCGACCACCAAACTGCCGGTGAAGCCGGCCGGGCCCGGATCCTCGGCATCGATGGCCGGGTGTGGCCCAGCCAGAAGTAGCCGACCCTGGTCAAGCAATTCATTCAGTCGCTCTATATGTGCGGGCCGCGCCTTTACGCGGAACGTCAGGCTGTTCTCGACGTCCGTACTTATGATCGCATACCACATTCTCAGACCCCTGCGTCGTGACTGGTTTCTGCATTTTTCTTGGTTGCAATCGCAAGCCAAATGCTTTGAATGACAACGAATACAACGGTCAGGCCGAGCATGCCGAACAACTTGAACTTGACCCAGAACGCTTCGCTGAACTCGTAGGCGACATAAATATTCAACGCGCCCACGATGATGAAGAAGACTACCCATATCTGGTTGAGCCGATTCCATTGCTCGCCGGAGAGCGTTGCCGCTGTACCGAGCATGCGTTCAACAATAGTCTTCGAGCCAATCCACTGGCTGCCAAGAAACGCCACCGCGATGCCCCAGTTCAATACCGTCGGCTTCCAGTACAAAAAGTCGGGTGAGCGAAAGAACAATGTTGCGCTGCCAAGGACAAGTACCAGAATTGTAGAGCTGATATAAATCTTGCTGACTTTGTGCAGTATGAGCCATTGCAAAAGCAAAACCGCAGGCATGACGGCCATCAGAATTCCGGTCGCAAAGTAAATATCCTTGTAAAAGTAAGCAACGAAGAATGCGACTATCGGAATGTAGTCAATAAGTAGCTGCATGTCCCTGACGAGTCCGGAGCAATAAGGGGGCGAATAATAGCTCAAAGTCATTGAGTCCCGAAACGGCAAAGATCCGTCCGGACGTCAGATGCCTCGAGCCGCTACAATTGCGCCATGGCAAAGATCATCGAATTGCATCCCGCCGACCCGCAGCCGAGGAGGATTGCCGAGATTGTGGCTGCTATCCGGGGCGGTGCCTTGGTGGCTTATCCCACTGATTCGAGCTACGCGATCGGCTGCCATATCGGTGACAAGAAGGCGATGGATCGCATTCATCGAATTCGTCGCACCGACAAAAACCACAACTTTACGCTCGTTTGCCGAGACCTTTCGGAAATCAGTGCGTACGCACGCGTCGATAACTGGGCGTATCGATTGCTGAAGTCATTGACACCCGGAGCTTACACATTCATTTTGCAGGCCACCAGGGAAGTACCGAAGCGTCTGCAGAACCCCAAGCGCCGGACTATCGGCCTGCGCGTGCCGAATCATCCTGTAGTAGCCGCTATACTGGATGCGCTTGAAGAGCCCCTGATGAGTTCAACACTGTTGTTGCCCGGTGACGACATGCCATTGACCGATCCATTTGAGATTGACCAACGAATCGGGCATGAGATCGAAATGATCATCGACTCCGGACCAACGGGCATCGAACCCACAAGCGTTATCGATCTTTCAGGAGACTCGGTGCGAATCCTGCGAGTTGGCAGGGGCGACGTTAGTTCCCTGCAATAGGCAGTGCAGGTAGTTGCGGGGGCTACCTGAATATACGTTAAAATGCGTCAACCTCGCCTGGAACGTCGATGAAACCTGAACTCACTGTGCTCACGAGCAAAGATGCGCAACGCGCTGTTGCTTCTACGACGCAGTCTGGTCCATCGCAAAGGGAAATGCCGTTTGCGGTGGTCGACGGGGAACCCGTTACCGAGCTACCGCAGGACCTCTACATTCCACCGTATGCACTGCAGGTCTTTCTCGAGGCCTTCGAAGGTCCGCTCGACCTCCTGCTATACCTGATACGGCGCCAGAACCTGGATATCCTCGATATTCCCATTGCCGAGATCACCCGACAGTACGTCGAGTACATCGAGCTGATGAAGGAAATGCAGCTCGAACTGGCGGGCGAGTATCTGTTGATGGCGGCCATGCTGGCGGAGATCAAGTCCCGGATGCTCTTGCCTCGTCCACCGGCGGCCGAGGTGGAAGAGGACGATCCGCGCGCCGAGCTTGTGCGGCGCTTGCAGGAATACGAACGATTCAAAAAGGCAGCCGAGGATATGGGCTCTTTGCCGCGCCTTGAAAGGGATATCTTCGTGGCGACCGTCGAGGCACCTGAACGCAAGGTTGTAGCGCAACTGCCGGACGTTACACTGAAGGAACTTTTGTTGGCGTTCCATGACGTGTTGAAACGCGCGCAGATGTTCTCCAACCTGCATTATCAACGAGAGCCCTTGTCAGTCAGACAGCGAATGTCAGAAATACTGTCGCGTATTCAGGCCAATACTTTTTCCGGGTTTGCTGATTTGTTCGATCCGGAGGAGGGCAGAATGGGTGTTGCTGTAACGTTTATTGCGATTCTCGAATTGCTGCGCGAGGCCACCATCGAGGTAGTGCAGGCTGGAGCTTACGCGCCATTGTATGTGAGAGCTGCGTCGTCGGTTCGCCTTGTGACCGACAATCCATCGATTGAGCAATAGTCGATATCTTCCTAATTTTTCGCGAGAGACAGATCACGAATGGATCAGAACGAGATCAAGTATTTTGTTGAAGCAGCATTGCTTGCCGCGGGCCGCCCTTTGGCTGTAGACCAGATCCACAGTCTTTTCGATCCTGGTTCCGAGCCCGAGAAGTCGCAAGTACGACAGGCAATCACTGATTTGCAGACAGACTATGAGGATCGCGGCATCGCCATTGCTGAGGTAGCTTCAGGCTTTCGCATGCAGGTAAAAGCCAGCATGGCGGACCGCCTGCAAAAGCTGTGGGAAGAGCGTCCACCACGCTATTCGAGGGCGTTGTTTGAAACGCTGGCACTGATCGCCTATCGGCAGCCGATCACGCGCGGCGAGATCGAGGAAATTCGCGGCGTTTCAGTGAGTTCCAACATCGTTCGGACCCTGCTCGAGCGGGATTGGGTTCGGGTCGTCGGCCATCGTGATGTGCCAGGGCGTCCTGCCATGTTCGGAACGACCCGCCTATTCCTCGATTACTTTGGCCTAAAGAAGCTGCACGATCTGCCGCCCCTGGCCGATTTGTCGGACTGGGAAAGCTTGCGGGTTCAGCTCAACCTGCCCGCAGTCTCAAGTGACGATGCCGGGTCTGGTGTGGAGACTGCCGACATTACTGACTTACCGATACTGTTTCCGGAAATAGAGGCACGTGCAGGCGAGGCAAGCAACGACTCAAGCGACACGCAAATAACGGACGCACCGCCTGTAGAGAAAGAAATGGATACAAAGTTCGAAGAAATCGTCGCTGTCACATGGCCCGACCCGGGAGAGATTCCGGCTACCGCCGAGTCGGATGATTTCGACGACGTGGATGACGACACTGGCCTTAGCGATCGAAGTACATCCAGTTCAGGTCGGTAGGGAAAAACACTCGTGCCAGGGCGTGTGCAAAAAGTGCTTGCTTCGGCAGGCCATGGGTCACGTCGGGAAGTTGAAGACTGGATTCGCGCGCGCCGCCTCAGCATTGACGGGCGGGTAGCGACCCTCGGTGAAAGCGTGTCCGGCGAAGAGGTATTCGAGCTTGATGGTCGTCCACTGGCGGTTCGACCCAAGGTCGAGATTCATCGCTATCTCATGTACAACAAGCCGGCCGACGAGATCACCAGCCGCAGCGATCCGGACGGCCGTCGCGTGGTATTTGAGTCACTCCCGAAATTGAAGGGGTCGCGATGGGTCTCTGTCGGTCGGCTGGACTTCACGACGACCGGCTTGTTGCTGTTTACCACCGATGGCACGCTAGCCAATGCATTGATGCACCCTTCATCGGAGTTAGTGCGACGGTATTCGGTCCGGGTGCACGGTACGCCGTCCGCCTCCGATATCACGAGTCTGCAGGCAGGACTCGAACTAGAGGATGGGCGCGCCGCGTTCGAGACAGTTGAACGGGCCGGTGGTGAAGGGGCCAATCGCTGGTTCACTGTGACATTGCGCGAGGGCCGGCATCGTGAAGTACGGCGGTTATGGTCGGCGGCCGGCTTCGAGGTTAGCCGGCTCATTCGTACCGGGTACGGGCCGGTCGAATTGCCCCGGCACTTGCGACGGGGCCGATACGAACCGCTGACACCGGCACAGGTACGCCTGTTGTATCGTGCGGCCGGGCTGCCCCTACCGGCTGGCAAATCGCCGGTCAATCGTCAGGAGGGACGGACCCGCCGTCCGCATAAATCCAATAAAAAATTGTCAAAACAAATATATAGAAACAATAGTTAAAGTTAATTGTCACTGGCAGTCGAAGCTTTTGCCGGTCACCTCCCGACTGTCGGGCCCCAGCAGGAAAATATACGGCGCCAAGATCTCGGCCGGTGTTTGCAACTTGTCCCGGTTTTCGGCCGGATACGCCTGCAAGCGCATATCGGTGCGCGTTGCGCCCGGGTTGATGCAATTCACCCGAATAGGGATGTGGCGAGTCTCATCCGCCAGCACTTCGGACAGTCCCTCTGTGCCGAATTTGGACACGGCATAGGCTCCCCAGAATGCGCGGCCCTTGCGCCCAACCCCGCTGCTGGTGAACACGACCGAAGGATCGGGGGACTTTTTCAGCAATGGCAACAAGACCTGCGTCAACGCAAACGGTGCAGTCAGGTTGATGTGCAGTACGCGCTGCCAGTCGGCCGCGTCGTACTGTTCGATCGAGAGCCGTGGCCCCAGGATGCCGGCATTGTTCACCAGGCCATCCAGATGCCCGAAATCCTGCTCGATGCTTTCGGCAAAGGAGGTGTAGGCCTTGCCGTCGGCGCTGCCCAGGTCCATCAGGGCGATGGCGGGTGGAGCGCTGGTCTCTTCGGACGTGATCCGGTCATACACGGCTTCGAGCTTGCGCCTGTTGCGCCCGTGCAGGATCACCCGGGCGCCAAGTTCAGCGCACTTCAGGGCGAGAGCTTTGCCAATGCCGTCGCTGGCGCCGGTGATCAGGATGATTCGATCCTGCAGGACATTGGAACCATAGCGGTAGTTGCGGGGGTCGGCAGCCAGGCCGTCGCCCTGCGGTGATGGGGCCGAGTCACGTCGGTCGTTCGTCATCGGTTTCCTTATTCTCCGTATCGGCTGGAATGTCGGCCGAAATCGGATCGGCCCTCGCAAGCTCATCGGCTACCGCTGCATCGTCGACCATGGTTCGTGGCAGCGACTCGAGAGGCTCCACCGGCTCGATCTCTTTTTTCGGCCGGATGCCCAGTTCCACGAATCGTCGCGCACCGGGCAGTACCATGCGTTCTAGCGACCCGACCGCGCGATTGTAGTTGTCAACGCTGCTGCCCAACTGCTTGCCGACTTTGTTCATATGTCCGACAAAGGCATTCAATCGACCATACAGGTCTTCAGCGAGACGCCGGATCTCCTGGGCGTTATCGGCCATTGAAAGTTGGCGCCAGCCATATGCAACGGCTTTGAGGAGTGCTACGAAGCTCGTTGGCGTTGCAAGAATAATCTGCTGCGACAAGGCAGATTCGATCAGGTCGGGGTCCTCGTTCAAGGCTGCGCTAAGGAACTGGTCGCCGGGGATGAACAGGATGACAAAATCCGGGCTGCGTGAAAACTGCTCCCAGTAGGACTTGCTGCCGAGTTTCCGTACGTGATCCCGGACATTGCGCGCATGCCGTTCGAGTGCCAGTTGCCGCTGTACGTCGTCCTTGGCTTCGGCGGCCTCGAGGTAGGCATCAAGCGGCGTCTTTACGTCCACAACCAGTTCGCGGCGATCGGGCATTCGCACGATCATGTCGGGGCGAATGGATTTGTCGTCTCCGGCACTGTGGACCTGTTCCTGAAAGTCACAGTGCTCCACCATGCCGGCAAGCTCGACCAGCCGGCGCAATGTGATCTCGCCCCAACGTCCCCGGACCTGCGGACGCCGCAACGCGTTGACGAGATTCTGCGTTTCCTGGGCAAGAAACTTCTGGCTTTGCTGCATGGTTTCCAGCTGCATCTTGATGCTGCCGTAAGCCTCGCTGCGTGCCTTTTCAAGCTGCGATATTTGCTGTTGTGACTGTGTCAGGGCTTCGCGGATTGGCTTGACCAGATTTTCGACAGCCTGTTCACGCGCGCCTAGTTCGCGCTTGGCACGTTCCTGATGGGTGCCGAGGTTTTGCTCTGCCAGTTTCAGAAACGTCTCACTATTCGCCTTCAGGGACTGATTGGAGAGTTCCGAGAAGGCTTTCGCGAGACGGCTGGTCGCGACCTCGAACGCCGATTCCCGCTCACGTTGCAGGGCATCCTGGTCCTTGAGGCGCGTCTCAGCGAGCTCGAGGGCTTGCTGCAGGTGTAGTCGGCGGCCGCGGGCGATCAGCCAGCTCACCAGGATCCCCAGCAGCAGGCCCAGCAAAAGCGCCGGTCCCGCAACGTTCAGGTAAAGAGGATCTATGTTAAGCGTCGGCATTGGCGGGTCAGGGTAACAACTTCGCCACTCGGTTTGCGAGTAACAGCTGGCCGAGTGACGCCGTGTCAGCAGCAACCTGGTCGGCCTGCCAGCGTATCGGGTCGTCCCCGTCCACGATATAGCCGTAAATGGCCGCGATGGTCGCCATGCCGGCGGCCCGGCCGGCAGCGATATCGCGCTCCGCGTCGCCGACGTAAACGCTCTGCTCCGGAGCAACGCCCGCCAGTCGACTTGCGTACACGAGCGGTGCAGGATCCGGTTTTCGCTGCGGCAGGGTATCGCCGCTCACCACACACGCCGCGCGCTCTGCCAGCCCGAGCTTGGCGACCAGTGGCTCGGTCATGCGTTGCGGCTTATTGGTCACGATGCCCCAGGGGCGACCGCTGGAATCGAGCTCGTCCAGGATCTCGAGCAGGCCCGGGAACACCTCTGATTTGACGCAAACCGATTGTTCGTAACGGTCCAGGTACTCGTGATGCAGTCTCTGTCGTTCCGCATCATCGACGTCAGGAAAAGCTAGCCTGATAAGGCCTGCCGCACCGTTCGACACGCTTGCCCGGGCGGTTGCATACGGCAGCGGCGTGAATCCGTTATCGGCCAAAAGGTCACAAAGAACAGACACCATGTCCGGTGCGGTATCGACAAGGGTACCGTCGAGGTCAAAAAAAACGGCGCGGAAAGCGGCCGTGTCGGCGGCACCCAATCGTGTCATGCGTTGGCGGGCCGCTTGAAGTGCATGAGGTAATTCACATCGAGTCCGGGTCCCAGGGAATATTCCTGCAACAACGGGTTGTAATGCATGCCGGTGCTATCCTGGAGCAACAAGCCGGCATGTCTCGCCCATGACTCGAGCTCCGACGGACGAATAAAGTTCCGATACTCATGGGTGCCGGCGGGAAGCAAACGCAAGAGGTATTCGGCACCGACGATAGCGAACAAGAAAGCTTTCGGATTTCGATTGATTGTCGATACGAATACGTCGCCGCCCGGACGAACCAACTTTGCACAGGCTGCCACTACAGCCGATGGCGAGGGCACATGCTCAAGCATCTCCAGGCAGGTAACAAAGTCGAATTCGCCCGTACGTTCGTCGGCGAGCGACTCGGCCGTGCATTGCAAATATTCGATCGCGGCGTTCGATTGCTGCTGGTGAAGGCGGGCAACCGCGAGAGGACTTGCGGCCATGTCGATGCCAGTGACCCTCGCGCCGCGAGCATACATCGCCTCGGTCAGAATGCCGCCACCGCAACCGACATCGACCACAAGACTGTTGTGGAGAGTCGCTCGGCTGGCGATGTAATCGAGACGCAAGGGGTTGATATCGTGCAACGGGCGGAAATCGCCGAGCGGATCCCACCAGCGAGACGCCAACGAATCGAATTTCGCAATTTCGGCGGCATCAACGTTGGACAATGCGCTTGTTTCCGTGGCCTTTATCGAGATGTCGGGTTGCTTCATAGCAGGTATTCCTGACGCTATTCTGCGGTCGCGATTCGTTGCTGCCACTCGGCGCTGCGAACCAGCACGTCATTTTCGCGAATCTTTGTAAGCGCCCCGTTGTCAACGAGATGCCGGCCCGCTACCCAGACGTCACTGACCTGATCGGATTGGACAGTATAGACGAGCTGTGAAAGGACATCGTAGACAGGCTGGCTGTTCAAGGTGCGCATATTAATGCAGGTCAGGTCAGCCCACTTGCCGCGTTGGATTGAGCCGATACTGTCAGCCAGCCCAAGGGCACGGGCAGCGTCGATGGTTGCCATGCGCAATACGTCGGCTGCAGGCAATGCGGATGCATCACTGTTCAGGGTCTTGGCCAGCAACGTAGCAGTGCGCATTTCGCCCAGTATATCGAGTACATTGTTGCTGGCTGCTCCGTCAGTTCCGAGCGCAACGGCGATGCCGGCTGCTCGCAGGTCCTCAGTTCGCGCAATGCCGTTGCCGAGTTTCAGGTTCGAACGCGGGCAATGCACCACTGACACACCAGCCTCTGCCATATGCCGGATTTCCTCATCGGTCACGTGCACGGCGTGAACAGCCAGCAGGGAACTGTTCAACAGCCCCAATTCGTCCAGTCGCTGGATTGGCCGCTTTCCGGTCATTTGGATCGACTGTTCCACCTCCTGGACGGACTCGTGAAGATGGATCTGTATGCGCGCATCCAGTTGATCTGCGACAACACGCAGGCTGTGAAAGGCCTCATCCGACACTACGTACGTCGAATGCGGCGCAAAAGCCGTGCTGATCAGCGAATCGTCGGCGTATCGGTCATGCACCAGTTCGACACCCTTGTCTAGGCACTCAATCGCGTTGGCCGCCCATGCCGTGGCAAAGTCGATTACGGGTGTACCGATTACCGCTCGTATGTGTTGCTCCATTGCGGTTTCTGCAACAACTTCCGGAAAGAAATACTGATCACTGAAGCAGGTGATCCCCGCGCTCAGCATTTCTGCAATGGCATGGCGCGTCCCGTCCCGTATCATCTCGGCGCTAGCCCAGCGCTTTTCGTGCGGCCATACACCGGCAGACAGCCAGGTATCCAACGGCAAATCATCGGCGATGCCGCGAAAGAGGGTCATTGCGGCATGGGTATGGGCATTGATGAGGCCGGGAATCAGCAAGTGTTCGGGGCGATCGATAACTGCTGAGGGCAGGTAATTTTCGCGTGCCGCCTCGTTCGGAAGCAGGTCGATAATGCGTCCGTCCGCAATGATCACCGCGTGGTCGTGCAACACCGTTGCCGTCGGTTCGACGGGTACGCACCACCGGCTCTGGATCAGGGTGTCACATCGCTGCATCGGCGAATAGTACCGAAACGCAGCACGGGATACCGCGGAATCTCAATGGGCCAATCGGTCGCGGCAGGCGCCTGACAATCGCCCAGGCAAGCTGTCCAGATCGTTGAAAAGGCTCCAGATCCGTTAGTTGCTGTGGTATTATTTGCGGGTGGATTTTGCGGCGCGCAGTGCGCGAATCTTACCCGACCAAATCAAGAATATTTTCCGAAAAGAACCCGATATCAAGTTCATCAAGATTCCGCTCTGCGGGCGGAATTTCTCTGGATCTGTGAGTCCGTATGGCTGAAATTGCGCAGGAGATTCTGTCTGTAAGTCTCGAGGACGAGATGCAGCAGTCGTACCTCGACTACGCAATGAGCGTGATTGTCGGTCGTGCCTTGCCCGACGTGCGGGACGGGCTGAAACCGGTACACCGTCGTGTCCTGCATGCGATGCGCGAACTGGGGAACGACTACAACAAGCCCTACAAGAAGTCCGCCCGCGTGGTCGGTGACGTAATCGGTAAGTACCATCCGCACGGCGACTCGGCCGTATACGACACCATCGTACGCATGGCACAGCCTTTCTCGATGCGCTACATGCTGGTCGATGGACAGGGCAACTTCGGCTCTGTTGACGGCGATTTTCCTGCTGCAATGCGTTACACGGAAGTTCGCATGGCGCGAATCGCGCATGAAATTCTGGCGGATCTTGACAAGGAAACCGTCGATTTCGTTGAGAATTACGATGGTTCCGAGTCGGAACCGGCCGTGATGCCAACCCGCATTCCGAATTTGCTGGTCAACGGCTCATCCGGAATCGCGGTAGGTATGGCGACCAACATACCACCGCACAATCTGACCGAGATCGTTAACGCGACTCTCGCACTGATCGACAATCCGGCTATCGACACATTGGGCCTTATGGAACATGTCCCGGGACCGGACTTCCCTACGGCCGGCATAATCAACGGCGCCCAGGGAATTGCTTCCGCCTATCGTACGGGCCGCGGCCGCGTCCACATCCGTGCGCGTTCGTCCATCGAGGTCATCGATCAGCGCGGCAAAGAAGCCATTATCGTTACTGAATTGCCCTACCAGGTGAACAAGGCGCGCCTGATCGAAAAGATCGCCGACCTTGTTCGCGAGAAGCGTATCGAGGGCATCACTGAACTGCGCGACGAATCCGACAAGGATGGCATGCGCATCGTGATCGAATTGCGGCGCGGCGAACTTAGCGACGTCGTCCTGAACAACCTTTACAAGCAGACGCCGCTGCAAAGCGTATTCGGTATCAACATGGTGGCCCTGCATGAAGGGCAGCCGAAACTACTGAATCTGAAGCAGATTATCGAAGCGTTCCTGTCGCATCGGCGAGAAGTAGTAACGCGTCGGACGATATTCGAGTTGCGCAAGGCGAGGGACCGCGCGCACGTGCTGGAAGGACAAGCTGTCGCTCTGGCGAACATCGATGCCGTAATAGCCCTGATCAAGGCATCGCCGGCTCCTGCGGAAGCCAGGCAGGGTCTGATGGATGCCCGCTGGGAACCGGGCCCGGTGACCGCGATGATCGAACGCGCCGGCGCCACCGATACGCGACCGGATGCGCTGAGCGAAGGATTCGGCCTGGTCGAGGGTGGCTATCGCCTTTCCGAAGTGCAGGCGCAAGCCATTCTCGATTTACGTTTGCACCGACTGACCGGGTTGGAACAAGAAAAAATATTTAATGAATATAAAGAGTTATTAAGTAAAATTAAGGAACTTTCGAATATTCTTGCAGACCCGGATGAGCTGTTGCGCGTCATTCGCCAGGAGTTGCTGGAAATTCGCGACAACTACGGCGACGCTCGGCGCACAGAAATTGTCATGGATCACTCGGATCTCAGTGACGAAGACCTGATCCCGCCCGAGGAAGTCGTGGTCACGCTGTCACACGGCGGTTACGCAAAGGCGCAGCCGACCGGTGACTATCAGGCGCAACGTCGGGGCGGGCGCGGCCGCTCGGCAGCCAAGGTCAAAGACGAAGATTTCATCGACAAGCTGTTCGTCGCCAATACACACGACACGCTGTTATGTTTCTCGAGTCGCGGCAAAATGTATTGGCTGAAGGTCTACCAGGTGCCACAGGCGAGCCGTGGCGCACGCGGCAAACCGATCGTCAATCTACTGCCTCTGGAATCAGACGAGCGTATCAACGCCGTATTGCCTATTCGCGAGTTCAACGCAGACAATTTCGTGTTCATGGCGACCAGCGCGGGCACGGTGAAAAAGACGCCTTTGAGCCTGTTCTCCAGACCCCGCACCACCGGCATCATTGCCATCGACCTGCGTCCGGATGATCGCCTGGTGGACGTCGCCATTACCGACGGTAACCAGGAAATCATGCTGGTGGCCAGCAGTGGCAAGGCGATACGGTTCAGCGAGAGCGACGTCAGGCCCATGGGGCGCGGCGCCGCCGGCGTGCGGGGCCTCAGGCTTGCGGCAGGCCACGAGGTAATCGCGTTATCGATTGTGACGGATGGTTTGCTACTCTCGGCGACGGAGCACGGTTACGGCAAGCGCACGGTGGTCGATGAGTTCTCGCTACAGGGCCGTGGAGGCCAGGGCGTAATCGCCATTCAGACCAGTGAAAGAAACGGCAGGACAGTCGGTGCGCTGTTGGTGAAAGACGACGACGAAATTATGTTGATCAGTTCGAGCGGCACCCTGGTGCGTACGCCGGTAAGCGACATATCAATTATCGGCCGAAACACCCAGGGTGTGCGACTGATTCGATTGGAAGCCGGTCAACGACTGGTCGGGCTGGCCCGCATAGAATCAATGGCCGATGAAGACACAATTGCGGACGACGAAGTGGTAGACGACGCATAGTCGATCCGGCACTATTCGCCGTCAGTAAATTTCACAGGCCATTTCGTGGCTTGCGCGACGCAATCCAGGATTCCATTTAGTCATGAGCCGGGTGTTCAATTTCAGCGCCGGTCCGGCGGTGCTGCCGGACGAAGTGCTGTCGCAGATTCGAGCAGATATTCCCGACTGGCATCGGGGCATTTCGGTCATGGAGGTGAGTCACCGCGCTAAGGAGTTTCTCGCGGTGGCCGAGCAATCCGAGCGGGACGTGCGTGAACTCCTCGCCATTCCACCGGATTACCGTGTTCTTTTCCTGCAAGGCGGTGCGTCACTGCAGTTCGCGATGGTACCGCTGAACCTGGCAAGCGCGCAGGACGCAGCGGATTACGTGCAAACCGGTAGCTGGTCGAAAAAAGCGCTTGCCGAGGCGCGCCGGTTCTGTAACGTTGCGCTCGCCGCTGACAGTCAGGAAAGCAATTTTTCGCACATTCCGGACGAGCGAGAGTGGCGCAAGAATAGCGACGCCGCCTATCTTCATTACACACCGAATGAAACGATCGGGGGCGTCGAGTTTCATTTCGTGCCAGACGCTGGCGACGTTCCGCTGGTTGCGGATATGTCGAGTACAATCCTGTCCCGTCCCATTGATGTGTCTCGTTTCGGCGTTATCTACGCCGGTGCGCAGAAAAATATCGGTCCTGCCGGACTGACCCTGGTGATCGTCAGGGACGATTTGCTGACGAAATCGCGCGAGGCAATTCCGCACTTGCTGACCTGGTCGGTGTATGCCGAATCGGGATCGATGGACAACACTCCCCCGACGTTTGCCTGGTACGTTGCCGGGCTGGTTTTCGACTGGCTAAAGAAGCAGGGAGGCCTCAATGCCATGGCAGAACGCAACCAGCGTAAGGCGAGCAAGCTTTATGACGCAATCGATACGATGCCGTTCTACAGCAACCCGGTGCGCAAAGACTGCCGTTCGTGGATGAACATTCCGTTTGTATTGGCGAATGCTGCCCTCGATGCGGAGTTTCTTGGCGCGGCTGATGCAGCCGGGCTCACGAATCTCAAAGGTCATCGATCCGTCGGCGGTATGCGCGCCTCACTGTACAACGCCATGCCGGAAGAGGGAGTCGATACACTGATCGAGTTCATGCGGGAGTTCGAGCGAACCCGCGCCTGATTGATGACGACGTCCACGACCATCAGGGACACCGAGATAAAGGACACCATGTTCAAGATTCAAACGCTGAACAACATAGCAGTGCCCGGACTGCGTCGGCTGCCGCGTGATCGCTACGAAGTGTCATCGGACATGTCGCGACCGGATGCAATTATTTTGCGGTCGTTCGATATGCACGGTATGCAAATCCCTGATTCGGTCGTGGCTGTCGGCCGTGCCGGGGCCGGTGTCAATAACATACCGGTAGAAGCCATGAGTAGCCGCGGCGTACCGGTATTCAACTCGCCTGGTGCCAACGCAAATGCTGTGAAGGAATTGGCCGTTGGTGGCTTGTTGCTGGCAGCTAGAAACGTATGCGCGGCCCGTGACTATGTGCGCAATCTCGATATGACGGGAGACCAACTGACCGCGGCTGTTGAAGCAGGCAAGAAACAGTTTGTCGGCTTCGAACTGCCGGGCCGTACGCTGGGCGTGATCGGCCTGGGTGCAATTGGTGTCGAAGTTGCCAACGTCGCGCTCGCAATGGGCATGAAGGTCGTTGGCTTTGATCCGCAAATTACGGTCCGGCGCGCCTGGCAGCTGTCATCGGGAGTGCAGCAGGTGGACACTCTCGATCGGCTGTTCAAGCGTTCGAATGCGGTGTCACTGCATGTTCCACTGGTCGACGCCACTCGCCATCTGGTCAATCGCGATCGGCTTGCACTGATGCCGCCGGGTGGAGTGTTGGTCAATTTCTCCAGAGGCGGAGTAGTCGACAATCAGGCCGTGCTGTCCGCTCTCGATTCCAACAGGTTACATGCCTACGTCTGTGACTTTCCGACTCCTGAACTCATTGCGCATCCCAAAGTAATCGCGTTGCCACATCTCGGCGCATCGACGCGGGAAGCCGAGGATAATTGCGCGGTAATGATTGCAGAAAATATTAAGGACTACCTGGAAAACGGCAATATAAAAAATTCAGTCAATTTCCCGGAAACGATCATGCCGCGAGCCGATGCGTACCGGATCACTATTGCCAATGCGAATGTGCCAAATATGGTGGGCCAGATATCGACCTGCCTGGCGAAAGCCGATCTGAATATCGAGGATCTGCTCAACAAGTCTTTCGGAGAGCTTGCCTACACGATTGTGGACCTCGATGGACCGGTACCGGATGAAACCATCTCTGCCATGCTGCAGATCAAAGGCGTGCTGGCTTTGCGCAATCTCGGCAAACCGCTGGCCTGATTCGCGCTCGCCTGAGTCGAAACAGTCGATTTGCACCCATCAATCGACAATAATCGTCTGCCAACTGCAATGCGTCCGGACTGATCGATGACCAAGTCACCCGCAGGTAACCCCGATACGACGGATCTCGAGGGCATCCGTAGACGCATTGATGAGGTCGATTGCCGGATACAGGGGTTAATCAACGAGCGTGCTACCTATGCCCAGCAAGTCGGGGTGTCAAAGGGCAAGCTCGGCACCGCCGTCGACTATTACCGCCCGGAGCGCGAGGCGGAAGTTCTGCGAAATGTCCTGGAACGCAATAAGGGACCATTGCGGAACGAGGAAATGCTGCGGCTTTTTCGCGAGATCATGTCTGCCTGTCTTGCGCAACAGGACCCTCTTAAAGTCGGCTTCCTGGGACCCGAGGGAACCTTCACCCAGGCGGCCGTTTACAAACACTTCGGCCATTCGGTGAGAGCATTGCCCTTCGGCACTATTGATGAGGTGTTCCAGGAAGTTGAAAGCGGCGCTGCCGACTTCGGTGTCGTACCCATTGAAAATTCCACCGAAGGTACGGTGAACAACACACTGGATATGTTCCTGACATCGCCACTTAAAATTGGCGGAGAGATCGAACTGCGCATCGAACAACACCTGCTGGGAAAAATGACGGCGCTCGATGCAATCGAGAGAGTTTGCGCCCATGAGCAGGCCCTCGCCCAGTGCCGCGGCTGGTTGCGCGAGTATCTGCCTCAGATCGAATTGATCGGTGTCAGTAGCAATGCCGTCGGGGCACGGCGAGCGCGTGATGAGCGGGGAACCGCAGCAATCGGTGGTGAGGCGGCAGCGGAAGTCTATGACCTCGGTTTCCTGTACCGGAACATCGAAGATCGAGCTGATAACGCGACCCGATTTCTGGTCATCGGCAGGGAGTTGCTGGCTGCAAGCGGCGACGACAAAACGACGATCATGGTGTCTACCAGTGAAACTGCGGGTGCCGCAGGCGTGTTGCATTCCTTGTTGCAACCGTTTGCGGTGCATGGCATCAACATGACGCGAATTGAGTCGAGACCCTCGCGGAAGAAGAACTGGGACTATGTGTTCTTCGTCGATCTCGACGGGCATGCAGGCAAGGCGCCGCTATCGGACGCCTTGCACGAGCTTGAAGCAATCAGCTCGCTGTTCCGTATTCTCGGCGCGTATCCGAAAGCAATCCGTTAATTGACAACAGACCCTGAACCGCGAGAGCTTTTTCCGTCGTGCACTTTGTCGTAAATCCATCGCCGCTCACGGGCGCGACAATCGAGGTGCCTGGCGACAAATCGATTTCTCATCGAGCGCTGATGCTCGCGGCCATTGCTGATGGAACGAGCACCATCAGCAACTTTCTTAACGGCGCGGATTGCCTGGCCACTCGCGCAGCAATGCAGGCGATGGGTGTGTCGATGGAAACCCCTGATGCGCGAACAATCCGGATCCACGGGGTTGGCATGTCGGGCCTGCAGGCTCCTGTCAGTCCGCTGGACCTTGGCAATTCAGGAACGGGTATGCGACTCCTTGCCGGGTTGTTGTGCGGACAGCCGTTCGACAGTTGCCTGACCGGGGATGCCTCACTATCGCGACGGCCAATGCGGCGCATCATTGAACCCCTGGAGCGCATGGGCGCGCGTATCGACGGGCGTGACGGCATGCCACCCCTGTCGATCCGCGGCAATCGCAAGCTCGAGCGTATTGCCTATCGGCTCCCGGTTGCCAGCGCCCAGGTAAAATCGGCGCTTCTGCTGGCGTCCTTGTACGCGTCCGGCGACTGCTGCATCGTCGAACCCGCACCGACGCGCGACCATACCGAGCGGATGCTGGCGGGAATGGGCGTCAATCTCGAGTTAGGTCCGGACGGAATTCGCATGAGCGGTTCGGCGAAAATCCGGGCGACGGCTATTGCCGTGCCCGGGGACCTGTCGTCGGCCGCTTTTATCATCCTCGCTGCGCTAATTTCCGGTCGCGGTGAAACAAGGATCGACGGGGTTGGTATGAATCCGACACGCACCGGCATTATTGACATTCTGCTGCTGATGGGCGCCGATATCCGACTGGAAAATCGTCGTGTTGCCGGCTTTGAACCAGTGGCCGATGTCCGTGTCAGTACGTCGCGACTGCGGGGCATTGATGTTGATCCCGGCCTGGTGTCGCTGGCTATCGACGAGTTTCCTGTTCTTTTCATTGCTGCCGCCGTCGCTTCGGGCCGCACTCGTTTCAGCGGGATCGGTGAATTGCGCGTCAAAGAAAGCGATCGCATCGGCGCCATGGCCAGTGGTTTGCGTTGCCTCGGCATCGAGGTTGAGGAGTCGGTTGACGGGGCAGTGGTCCACGGCGGCAAATTGCGCGGCGGCACCATTGATTCATTCGAGGATCATCGCGTCGCCATGTCGTTTGCGGTCGCTGCAACGGCCGCCTCCGGCCCGGTAACGATCCGGGATATTGACCCGGTTGACACGTCGTTTCCCGGGTTCGCCGAGTGCCTGCGAGCTGTTGGTGCCGACATAACGGTTGTCCATACCTGCCAGGAATGACGATGCCCGGCGTGAGTCCACCTGCAGACAATCCGGTACCGGTCCTGGCGATTGACGGACCGAGTGGCTCGGGCAAAGGTACGATTTCCCGGCAGGTCGCCCATTTGCTCGGCTGGCACTTTCTCGACAGTGGCGCCCTGTACCGGATGGCGGGCCTGGCCGCGCAGCGTGCGGGACTTCTGGACGCCGCAGATGCGCGGCTGGCATCGATTGCAGCCAATCTGGACGGGCGCTTTATCACCGGTTCGCACGGTGAGGAGCAGATCTGGCTGGGCGACGAGGAGGTCACCGACCGGTTGCGAACGGAGGAGTCCGGACGGCTGGCCAGCAGCATTGCGGCCCTGCCGTCGGTTCGCGAGGCTTTACTGGCGTCACAACGCGCGTTCCGGCGTCCCCCGGGGCTGGTCGCGGACGGACGTGACATGGGCTCGACCGTATTTCCGGATGCCTTTCTTAAGGTCTATCTGACGGCGAGCGCCGCTACGCGGGCACAGAGGCGCCATAAGCAGTTGAAGGACAAGGGTATTGATGTTAGCCTTGCCCGCCTTTCGAGGGACATCGAGGAGCGCGACAAGCGGGATTCCGAGCGATCGGTTGCTCCGTTGCGTGCTGCAGCCGACGCCCGCTTGCTGGATTCCAGCAACCAGACGATCGAAGAAGTCACCCGGACCGTGCTGGACTGGGTGCAGGAATGTCTGTCCTCAAAATGAGCGCCAAAGTAAGTAGTGCCAAAGGTTGGGTCTGCACAAGGCAGTGCAGGTCCTTTTTCTAAATAACCGTCTGCCGATGGATGCGGCGTGGCGATTTGGGTTGAGGGTCCGCAAGGATTCCTCTGGTTTAATCAAATGTCAGAAAGTTTTGCAGAATTATTTGAAGAAAGTTTCGCCAGTCAACAGATAAAGCCAGGCTCGATCATTACCGGCCGAATCGTCGCCGTTAATAACGACGTTGTGATTGTTTCCGCCGGCCTCAAGTCCGAAGCCGTCATCCCTATAGAGCAGTTTCAGAACGAAAAGGGCGAAATCTCGATTTCGGTCGGCGATGACGTGGAAGTGGCGCTGGATGCCGTTGAAGACGGCTTCGGCGAAACCCGGTTATCGCGCGAGAAAGCCATTCGTGCGCGGACATGGACCGAGCTCGAAAAGGCCTACGAAAAGGGCGAAGTCGTGCAGGGCATCATTAACGGGCGTGTCAAGGGCGGCTTCACGGTCGAAATTGACAATGTCCGCGCTTTCCTTCCGGGTTCACTGGTAGACGTGCGCCCCGTTCGCGATCCCGCCTACCTGGAGGGCAAGAGCCTCGAGTTCAAGGTCATTAAGCTCGACCAGAAGCGCAACAACGTCGTCGTATCGAGGCGGGCGGTCGTCGAACAGGAATACAGCGCTGAACGCGAGGAACTGCTGGAAAGCTTGCAGGAAGGCAACATCGTCAAGGGTATCGTCAAGAACCTGACCGATTACGGCGCGTTCGTCGACCTCGGCGGCATCGACGGCCTGCTGCACATTACCGATATGGCGTGGAAGCGTGTCAAGCACCCGTCAGAAGTAGTCAATGTCGGCGATGAGATTGACGTCAAGATTCTCAAGTTCGATCGTGAGCGCCAGCGCGTATCGCTGGGCATCAAGCAACTGGGCGATGATCCCTGGCACGATCTTGCCCGGCGGTATCCGCAGGGTGCGCGCATATTCGGCAAGATCACCAATATTGCTGACTATGGTTGCTTCGTGGAAATCGAGGAAGGCGTTGAAGGTCTCGTGCACGTTTCCGAAATGGACTGGACCAACAAGAATGTCAATCCGTCCAAGGTTGTGCAGATCGGCGAAGAAGTCGAAGTGATGGTACTCGAGATCGACGAGGAACGGCGTCGCATTTCACTCGGTGTCAAGCAGTGCCAACCCAATCCGTGGGCCGAGTTCTCGGCTACAGTCAATCGTGGCGACAAGGTCAAGGGCCAGATCAAGTCGATTACCGATTTCGGTATTTTCATCGGTCTGGACGGGGGCATCGATGGCCTCGTGCATTTGTCCGATATCTCATGGGACCTCGCCGGCGAAGAAGCCGTGCACAACTACAAGAAGGGCCAGGAGATCGAAGCCGCGGTATTGGCAATTGACGCCGATCGTGAACGCATTTCGCTCGGTATCAAGCAGCTGGACAAGGACCCGTTCTCTGCATGGCTTGCAGAGCACCCGAAGAACACGGTTGTGAAAGGCCAGGTTACGGAAGTGGACGCGCGTGGTGCAACGGTCGACCTGGGTGACGGGATCACCGGCACGTTGCGGGCGTCCGAGTTGGCCAGGGGACGAGTCGACGACGCTCGCACCATGATCAAGATTGGTGACGAAATAGAAGCCAAATTCACCAACGTTGATCGCAAGAATCGAAGTGTTGCTCTCTCGATCAAGGCCAAGGAAGTGCACGAGGAGGCAGAAGCGCTGAGCAGCTATAATACGGACACTCAGGCTACCCCTGCGGGCACGACGCTGGGCGAGTTGCTGAAAGAGAAAATGTCAGGCAGTGGCGACTGACAAAAAAAAGACTGGCCCGGACCACCCCGTCCGGGCTATATTTCTTTTGTAATCGGCGGGTTACGCGACGACGAACGAGCAATAACAAGCGAATCGTGTTATGACAAAATCTGAACTCATTGAAATGATCGCCAGAAAGCAAAAGCATCTGCCGGCCAAGGACGTGGAG
>JBGTHC010000052.1:0-5475 GCA_041746375.1 Woeseiaceae bacterium | reverse complement strand
GGACAGGGCGCTGCGGCGCCGGGGTCGGCGGTGTCATGGTCGCTACTGCAGCCGCTTCCGCTACCTTCTTGTCCTGTGCCAGTAGCGCGATGTCGGGTTCCTCATCGGTGTCCGCCAACGTATAGCTGTAGCCGGTGTTTTCCGGCAGTTCGACCTGGTCATCGCGTACCCGGCGAATCTGGTAGTGCGGCGTTTCCAGCGCCGAATTTGCGACCAGGATTACCTGGGTATCGTTGCGCGACTCGAGACTCTGTACCCAGTCCCGTTTCTCGTTCAACAGATAGGTGGCAACCTCGACCGGCAGCTGGGCGATAACTTTCGCAGTCCGTTCCTTGCGGGCCTCTTCCCCGATGATGCGCAGGATAGCGAGGGCCAGCGACTCGACACTGCGGATATTGCCGATGCCTGAGCAACGCGGGCAGGTCATGTAGCTCGATTCGCCGAGCGACGGACGCAGGCGTTGTCGCGACATTTCCAACAGACCGAATCGCGATATTTTGCCTATTTGCACACGCGCGCGATCCTGGCGCACCGCATCGCGCAAACGGTTTTCGACGTCACGCTGATTTTTTTGCGGACCCATGTCGATGAAGTCGATAACCACGAGTCCACCGAGGTCACGTAAACGCAGCTGGCGGCCGACTTCGTCTGCCGCTTCGAGATTGGTATTCAACGCGGTTGCTTCGATATCCCCGCCTTTGGTCGCGCGTGCCGAGTTGATATCGATCGACACGAGTGCCTCGGTATGATCGATCACCAGGCTGCCGCCTGACGGCAAATTGACCGAATGCGCGAACGCCGATTCGATCTGGGTTTCTATCTGATAGCGCGTGAAGAGCGGCACTGCGTCGTTGTACAGTTTCAGTTTGCGCAGATTTTGCGGCATCACCTGTTCGACGAATTCGCGAGCCTCCTCATACGTCTTGGCGTCATCTATGAGGATTTCACCAATCTCGTTGCTGAGGTAGTCGCGCAGTGCACGAATGACGGCGTTACTTTCCCGGTAAATGAGAAACGGCGACGGCCGTTCGACAACCACTTTCTTGATTGCTTCCCAGACAGACAGGAGATTCTCGAGATCCCACTGCAGTTCTTCGGTATTGCGGTCGATACCGGCGGTGCGCAGGATCACGCTCATGCCATTGGGAATGGTCACATCGTCGAGAGCCTGCCGCGCCATGTCGCGCTCTTCGCCGACGATACGTCGCGACACACCGCCCGAGCGCGCCTTGTTGGGCTTCAGTACGATGAATCGCCCGGCAAGGCTGACAAACGTGGTCAGTGCTGCACCCTTGTTGCCGCGTTCTTCCTTGTCGATCTGGACAACGATGTCCTGGCCTTCCTTGAGGACTTCCCGGATGTTGGGCTTGCCCCCCGGGGCGGCATCGTTGATGAAGTATTCGGCGGAAATTTCCTTAAGGGGCAGAAAGCCGTGCCGATCGGCACCGTAATTCACAAAGGCCGCCTCGAGACTCGGCTCGATGCGGGTAATCTTGCCTTTGTATATGTTAGCTTTCTTGCGTTCGCCGGAAGGCAGTTCGATATTGAGGTCGTACAGGCGCTGCCCATCGACCATTGCCATGCGCAACTCCTCTTCCTGAGTTGCGTTGATAAGCATTCTTTTCATGTTGCCCTACTTGATTATGAAAGTCGGGCAGCGGGTCAGGACGGCCGGAATGGACCGCAAGGGCGATACAGGTAGCCTCAGCCATACGAATGCGGCGCGACGCGTCGTCGATGAGCTTGCTAAACTTGAACCGGGCGGGATGGCCAGCCATCCAGCCCAATAAAAAACTGATCATTATTACCCTGCGGTTCCGCCGCTTTGACGCTAGCAGGTCCCGCCGTGCTCGCTGCCAAATGGAGTTCGGTCTCAGTCTGTCGAGACCGGCAAAGAATCCGATTTTCGAACGACAGGCCGCTAAGGCTACGGTCGTAAATCGCTTGTGAGACAGGAGCAAGGCTCCCCAGACCCTCACAGAGCGCTAATATAACACAGAGCGTCGGGCTGACAATCCTGCACAAGTCACTGTCTATGCGAGAAAACTCACAGAATTTGCTGCCCGGTTTGCAAACCGGCGTACGAAAGGTACGCATCGATGCGGAGGCTGCGGGCCAGCGCCTCGACAACTACCTGCGTCGCGAGCTTCCCGGCGTGCCCAAAAGTCGTGTGCATCGACTGCTGCGGCGTGGCGAAGTGCGCATCAACGGCGGCCGGGTCAGGGGGGACTATCGCCTGCAGGCGGGTGACGAGGTCCGCATTCCGCCGGCCCGCATCCGTGAACCTGGCGGCAGTCCGTCGGCCGGTTATGCCGCGAGCATTGCGCAGCGCGTCATTTTCGAAGACCGACGATTGCTGGTCGTGGACAAGCCGAGCGGTACTGCTGTGCACGGCGGCAGTGGCGTCAGTCATGGCGTGATCGAGCTGCTGCGCTTTGCCCGGCCCGATCTGGTCGACCTGTCACTGGTGCACAGGCTTGATCGGGATACGTCAGGTTGCCTGGTGCTGGCCAAGAAACGCAGCGCGTTACGCGAGCTTCACGAAAAATTTCGGCAAGGGCAGGTTGAAAAGAATTACCTGGGTCTCGTCGCAGGCGATTGGCAATCAGGCGAACAATTGGTCGATGCACCATTGTACGTGCAGAATCGCCAGGGCGGCGAGCGGCATGTCGTGGTGCGCGATGACGGCAAGGCCGCAACCACCCGATTGAAACTGGTCCGGCAATGTGGCGACTTCAGTTTGCTGCAATGCCAGCCGCTTACCGGACGTACGCACCAGATTCGCGTTCATGCGGCCTTTCGTGGCTTTCCGCTGGTGGTTGATGAACGCTATGGCGACGCCGACGCCAATGCACGTGCGCGAGCGCTCGGACTGAAACGCCTGTTCCTGCACGCGCAGTCAATCTCGTTCCCGGATACAAGCGGCAATGAGCAGCATTTCACGGCGCCGTTGGCTGCCGACCTCGACCAGTTCTTGCAACAGATCGAAAAGCCGGACTGAAGCCCGCTATAGAAGGTAGCCGGATTCGAGAAGACGACCGGCCAGCCAGATCATTGGCAGGCCGATCAGTGCGGTGGGGTCTTCGGTCGAGACGGCCTCGAACAGCACGAAGCCGGCACCTTCGAGCCGAAAGCTGCCCGCGCAGTCATACGGTTGGTCGTGTTTCAGATAGGTATCCGCAAGACGGCGGTCGAATCGCCGAAACCGTACGACGGTCCTGTCGATATGTGCGTAGCGATGCCGTGTCTGAGGATCCAGCACGCAAACGCCAGTGAGAAAATGCAATGACTTGCCAGAAGCCGCCAGAAGTTGCTCGACGGCCGACTGGTGATCTCCGGGTTTGCCGAGAATTCGCTGGTCGAGAACGGCAATCTGGTCGGCGCCGATGATCAACGCATTCCTGTGGTTGGTGGATACCGCCTCGGCTTTCTGGCGAGCGAGGCGGGCGACGAGAACCTCTGCAGCCTCCGCCTCCAGCCGAGTTTCGTCTACGTTGGGCGACACCACCTGGTATTCATCGAGAAACCGATCCAGCAGACCACGACGATAGCGTGACGACGAGGCAAGAATTATGGGTGGTGCAGACGGGTTTTGCATGGGTGCTCGCACCACCGGAAAACGACCGCAAGTCTAGCAGCCTGTCGTGGGGGATGCCGGCGCGTCCGGCGTCTGGCCGGCGGCATATTTGGTCCGCACCCCGCAAAGCTTTTTTTGACAGCGGGTTACGCGATACTTATCATGCGCGCGCCATGGCCAATCCGCTGCTCGACCGCTGGCCGCCACAGGAACTTGCTGAACGCGGCCAAGTAATTGAAAAAGAAGAGGAACTGGCTCTTTTCCCGCGTGTGACCGACGTGGTCGCCCTGGACCTGGAACGTGTGCCGGAGGCCCACAGGCCGGCGCGATGGAGACAGGCGCCGGTTGCGATTAGACTGGTGTTCTGCTGGGCAGACAGTCGGCGACAGTGGCCGCAACTGACCGGCAGCATTTCGGCGCAGGTTGCGGCGGTGTGCCAGCGATGCCTCGAGCCGTTTGCGCTGACGCTTGCACAGGACTTGAGATTCTTGCTGGCCTGGCCGGGCAGTCCGGTGGTCGAGTTGCAGGGATTCGAGACCTGGGAGCTCGAAGAGCCTGTGGTCCGACCGCTCGATATCGTTGACGAGGCGCTGATCATGGCGCTGCCCTTGTCGGCACGACACGTTGACCTTGCGGAATGCGGGTCGCTGGCGACGTTGCTGGCCGCGAACGGCGACAGTGGGAAAGGCGACAACAATGGCGACAACAGGGTACGGCCGTTTGCCGACCTTCAGTCGCAAATGCAACAGGACGACTGACGCGGACTTGTAGTTCGAAGGCGTAGTTCCGACGCAGGGTCCTGAACGGGTAACTGATTTAAGCTGATGACGTGCCATCGTCGTCATCGACTGGAGATATGCAATGGCTGTACAAAAAAGTCGCAAGACACCGTCACGACGCGGCATGCGTCGTTCACACGATAAACTCAAGTCGCCGTCGCTGTCGGTCGACCCGACGTCCGGGGAAACGCATCTGCGGCATCGAGTGACGCCTGATGGTTTCTATCGTGGCGTACAGGTCATACAGCAGCCCGAAGAAGATATCGAAGAATAAGCACAGACCGACCCAGGATGTTCGATCCTGTAGCCGTAAAGGGCAGCACATAATTCCGTGGGGATGAACCCTGTAATTGCCCTGGATGCAATGAGCGGTGACCTGGGTTCCGAGGTTGTTGTGCGTGCAGCGATCGCGTCCCTCGAAAAGCATCCTTCCCTTAGCCTGGTACTGGTGGGTGACAAAGGCGAACTGACGGATCGCCTGGTGCGGCTTGTTGGCAAGGAAAGTCGCCTGTCCATTCGTGAAGCTACGGAAGTGGTTGGCATGTCCGAATCGCCTGGCGACGCATTGCGCAAGAAAAAGGATTCTTCCATGCGCGTTGCAATCGACATGGTCAAGGAAGGGTCCGCGCACGCCTGTGTCAGTGCTGGCAATACCGGCGCACTCATGGCCACGGCCAAGTTCGTACTGAAGATGCTTGCCGGCATCGAGCGACCGGCGATCATTGCGGAATTGCCGTCTATCGGCGGCACTGTGCACATGCTGGACCTCGGCGCCAATACTGTGGGCGACGCCGAGTTGCTGTTCCAGTTTGCTGTAATGGGTTCCATTGTTACTGCGGATATTCGTCGCCTCGAGCGGCCACGTGTCGCGCTCCTCAATATCGGTGTCGAAGCCACTAAAGGGCACGACACGGTTCGTGACGCCGCGGCTATGCTTGAGGCGAGCAGCCTCAACTATGTGGGGTTTATCGAAGGTAACGAAATTTTCTCCGGCAAGGCCGATGTGGTCGTGACAGACGGTTTCACCGGCAACGTTGCGCTGAAAACCATGGAAGGAACCATTGGTCTGGCGTCCCACTACCTGCGCCGCGCATTCACCCACAGCCGCACCGCCCGGCT
>JBGTHC010000051.1:0-34955 GCA_041746375.1 Woeseiaceae bacterium | reverse complement strand
CGCAACCGCCAGCAGGATGGCGACCGCGAGCACGACCGGCCAGGCCGCTGCGCGGCCTTTGTGACGTGCGACGAACCACACGCGAATCAGTGCGCCAGCCAGCGTGAACGCGACGAGGATCAGCCAGTTCCACGCATGGTTATACGTCATCGCGGAATGGTTGCTGATCATGACAAACAGCACCGGCAGCGTGAAATAGGTGTTGTGCACAGAGCGCTGCTTGGCGCGAATGCCATCCGCCGGATCGGGCTCGGTTCCGCGTTCCGCCGCCTGCACCATGCGCCGCTGTCCGGGGATGATAACGAAGAAGACGTTGGCAACCATGATCGTGCCGAGCACGACTCCGTAGTGAATGTAGGCGCCTCGACCGCTGAATACGCGGGTCAGGCCATAGGCGAGAAACACGATCAGTACGAACAGCACCGCGCTCAGCACTTTCTCATTGCGGCCGAGCGGCGAGCGGCAGAGAAGGTCGTAGGCAAACCAGCCACCCGCAATAACCAACACCGCGATGACAATGGCAGTCGTTTGGGAAAGCGCAGCGACTGACGGATCGATCAGGTAGACATTCGCGCCGTACCAGTAAATGAGCACCAGCAGGAACATGCCGGTAAGCCAGGTGCTGTATGCCTCCCACTTGAACCAGTGCAGGGTTTCCGGCAAAGCCTGCGGTGCGCCGCGATACTTCTGCGCATGGTAAAAACCGCCGCCGTGTACCGACCACAGTTCGCCCCCGACACCGCGCTCGCCCGCCGCCTGCTCTTTCGGCGGCAGCAAGTGGTCGTCGAGCCAGATGAAATAGAACGAGGCGCCGATCCACGCAATGCCGGTAACGAAATGTGCCCAGCGTCCGAGCAATGCGAGCCATTCGAGGACATATGCTTCCATTCGGCAGTCTCAGCGACGCACCAGACGCACGTTGCCGCCGCCTTCGATGGAGCATGTAGATGGTAACTGTCGCATCGTCAACAGCTCCGCCGCGACGGCCACGGCGATCTCTCCCGGCCGTTTGCCGTCGACGCCCGCAATACCAATCGGGCAAGTCAGTTTCTCGAGCTTCGACTCCGGCATTCCCTGGCCCCGCAAGCGTTTCTCGAACCGCCGCCGCTTCGCGCGTGAACCGATCAGGCCGCAGTAGGCGAAATCGTCGCGCATCAGGATCTGTTCGCAGATTTCGTAGTCGAGCGCATGGCTGTGCGTCATCACCAGGTAGGAGGTCCCGGCTGGCATCGCCAGTACTTCTCGCGCAGGATCGGCTGACTCGATAGGCGTTACGTTGCCCGGCAGGGACGACGTAAAAATGTCGCGGCGCCCGTCGATCCAGCGAATTCTGCAATCGAGATTTACGAGCACACTGACCAGCGCAGAGCCGACGTGGCCGGCGCCGAACAAGGCAACTGCGAAGGCTCTATCCATGATTGGCTCCAGCAAGGTGCGGACGTCACCGGACCTTACACACACTGCACGTGAGTTGGCGGCAGCCATCCGGCGTGCTGCCTCGAACACTTCTGCATCGGCGTGATGTCGATCAGCTTCAGTCAGCAGCGCGCGCGAACACGCGCCATTGGCTGCGATTGAGGTGGCCAGTACCGCTGGAGTCCGCGACGCAAAATGATGCTGCGCCCGGGTCAACCAGTCCGTACCCTGCACCGGCACACATTCGAAGAGCACGTCCACTACCCCGCCACAACATTGCCCCAACGCCGCCCCCAGTGGAAATGTCCGCACAAAGGGGGTCGAACCGAATTCTTTGGTTGCAATGCGCGTGCACTCGTATTCGAGCTGGCCACCGCCGATGGAGCCGTGCACCTCTTCGGCCGTCACCAGCATCGTGGCGCCGATCTCGCGCGGCGCAGAGCCTCTTGCGTCCATCACGGTGACCCGCACACAGTCGATGCCGGCTTCCTGCAATTTCCGTAGTTCCGGCAGCCAATCGGTCACGCGGCCGCCTCCTCGTCACGCAATGTTTCGATGGCCGCAAGAACGGCTTCGGGAGTTGCCGGCGCAGTCAGTGGCGGTCGGCAACCCGCACCGCCAACGCTCGCGATGGCATCGCGAATTGCGTGAAATACCGAAAGGCTCAGCATCAGCGGCGGTTCGCCCACTGCTTTCGAGCGATAGATCGTTTTCTCCTGGTTCTGCCCTGGTTCGAACATCGCCACGCGAAAATCCACCGGCAAGTCGGACGACGTCGGAATCTTGTAAGTCGACGGTGCATGCGTCTTTAGCTCACCGCGATCGTTCCACCAGAGTTCCTCGGTCGTCAGCCAGCCCGCGCCCTGCACGAAGCCGCCTTCGATCTGCCCCATGTCGATCGCCGGATTCAGCGACTTGCCGCAATCGTGCAGGATATCGACCCGCAACAAGCGATGCTCGCCGGTCAAGGTGTCGATGATGACTTCGGATACCGCCGCGCCGTACGCGTAATAGAAAAACGGCCGCCCGCTGAAGGTTGAGCGATCGTAGTGAATCTTCGGCGTGCGATAGAAGCCGGTCGCCGACAGCGACGTACGAGCGAACCATGCAAGTTGGATGAATTCCACGAAATCCAGCGTCTCTTTGCCCACCCGCACGCTGTTGTTACGAAACGAGACCTCGTCGGGCTCGACGCCGAAGCGTTCCACTGCGAATCGCACCAGCCGTTTCTTGATTTTCCTCGCCGCCGCCTGTGCCGCCTTGCCGTTGAGGTCCGACCCGCTGGAGGCCGCGGTCGCCGACGCGTTCGGCACCTTGCTCGTATCGGATGCTGTGATTTTTATGCGCTCGAGATCGATCTGCAGTTCCTCGGCGACGACTTGCGCGACCTTGGTGAACAGTCCCTGCCCCATCTCGGTGCCGCCGTGATTGATGTGAACGGTGCCGTCCGTATAGATGTGCAGCAGCGCACCCGCCTGGTTGAGATGCGTGGCGGTGAAGGAAATTCCGAACTTGACCGGGGTCAGCGCGATACCGCGCTTGAACACCGGACTTGACGCATTGAATTGCCGAATATCGGCAGTGCGCCCTGCGTAATCCGACGTCGTCGCGACCTGCCCGACGATCTCCTCGAGAATATTGTCATCGATTGTTTGCGAGTAATGCGTGATGTTGCGTTCGCCGATACCGTAGAAGTTGCGCTGCCGGATATCGAGCGGATCGCGGCCCAGGTAGCGCGCAATGTCGTCCATGACGTATTCGATGCCGAACATGCCTTGCGGCCCGCCGAAACCGCGGAACGCCGTATTCGACACCGTGTGCGTCTTGCAACGATGGGACACGATGGTGGTATCGCCGAGGTAGTACGCGTTGTCGCAATGGAACATCGTGCGATCGTTGATGGCGCCGGACAGGTCCGCCGACATTCCGCAGCGCGACGCGAACATGAACTCGATGCCTTCGAGTCGGCCGGTGTCGTCGAAGCCGACTTCGTAGTCGATCACGAAATCGTGGCGCTTGCCGGTCATGATCATGTCGACGTCGCGATCGAGCCGTAGTTTGCAGGGGCGTCCGGTCTTGTGCGCCATCAGCGCCGCGATGCAGGCGATCAGCGCCGGCTGGCTTTCCTTGCCGCCGAACGCACCGCCCATGCGCCGGCATTCAACCACCACATCCTTGTTGAGTCGCCCGATAGCGTTTGCGACGAGGTGTTGCACTTCGCCCGGATGCTGTGTGGAACTGCAGATGAACAGGTCGCCGTCTTCGCGCGGCAGTGCCATCGCAATCTGGCCTTCGAGATAGAACTGGTCCTGGCCGCCGAGATGGAGGCGACCGCTTAGCCGGTGCGCGGCCGCATCGATCGCCTTGCGGCTGTCGCCGCGGCGGATCGTCTCCGTAGGCAACACGAACGAATCCGCGTCGATCGCTGTCAACGGATCCAGAATCGCATCCAGTTCCTCGTATTCGATGCGCGCCAGTTTCGCTGCCTTGCGCGCTGCGGTGACCGTTTCGGCGGCAACAGCGAACACGGCCTGGCCGACATATTGCACGAACCCGGGCGCCAGGATCGGATCGTCGGCGATAACCGGCCCGCAATTATTCACGCCCGGTATGTCGGCCGCTGTGATGACGTCGATTACGCCGTCCGCCGCTCGCACCGCGGACAGGTCGAGCGACGTGATACGCGCATGCGCTCGCTGGCTCATGCCGACCGCAAGGTGCAAAAGCTCACGCGGCTCCGGCAGGTCGTCGGTATAGAACGCGCCGCCACTCACGTGCAGGTGGGCGCTGTCGTGCGGCACCGCCTCGCCGGCGCCGCCGGCGATGGCATCGCTCTCAAGTGAGCGTTCAGGCAACCGACTGGCGTCCATAGCCGTAAACCCGGGTGTTGTCGGTCGACGTCGTCTCGAGATAGAAACGCTTGAGGAGGTTGCGTGCCACAGTACGGCGGTAGTGGGCCGAGGCGCGCATATCCGAGACAGGTTCGAAATCCTGGTCCAGCGCCGACATCGCGCGCGTCACGTTATCAATGGTCCACTCGCGGCCGATAAGCGCCTGTTCGGAAGCTTCGGCACGCTTCGGGATTGCCGCCATGCCGCCGTAGGCCAGCCGTACCACTGCAACCCGGTTCCCGTCCAGTTCGAGGTAGTACGCGCCACAGACTGCAGAGATGTCCTGGTCGAAGCGTTTCGAAACCTTGAAACTCCGCAGCTGCGCGCCTGCCGCCGGTAAGGGGATACGAATGCACTCGAGCACTTCGCCAGGCTCGCGCGCCGTCTCGCGATAGTCGATATAGAATTCATTTAGGGACAGTGACCTTTTACTGAGTTTAAGGTCACTGTCCCAAATTTTTGTCAGGACCAGCGAGGCATCCAGCGCCAGCAGTGCCGGCATCGAATCGCCAATCGGCGAACCGTTCGCCACGTTGCCGCCCAGCGTGCCGGCATTGCGGATCGGCGGTGATGCGAAGCGCAGTAGCAGCTCTTCGAGGTCCGGCCAGTGCGCCACGATCGCCGGCATCGCATCGGTCAACGGCACAGCGGCGCCGATCTCGAGATGCGTCTTGCTGCTCGTTATCTGCCGCAAGTCCTCGACGGCGCCCGTGTAAATGAGTGTCTCGAGCTCGCGCAGCTCCTTCGTGACCCACAGGCCCACGTCGGTCCCGCCGGCAAGAAGAGTCGCCTGCGGATAGTCGCACCGGCATTTCACCAGGTCCACAAGCGTTCGTGGCGCGATAAATCGCCGACCGCGCGTTGCGACTTCAAGGGACTCGTGGTGCCTGATGGACGCAAGGCGATGGCAGCGGGCTTGCTCGTCGCTGCCGCAGGTGCCGCCTGGCGTGCTAGGAGCAAGCAGCCAGGACGATTCCTCCTCAAGCTGCGTCGCCAGCGAGTACATGTCTGTGGCCGCCTTGACGATGGGGCTGTACCCGGTACAACGGCAAAGATTTCCCGCCAGCGCATCATCGATGGCACGGCGCGAAGGCTCTGCATTGTTTTTGTACAACGCGAACATCGACATGACGAATCCGGGCGTGCAGAAACCGCATTGCGAACCGTGGCAATCGACCAGGGCCTGTTGCACGGGATGCAGGGTTCCGTTGCTGCTACGCAGGCTCTCGACCGTGATGAGCTCCTTGCCGTCGAGCGTCGCCAGGAACTGGATGCAGGAATTGACGGCTCGTACCTGAAGTCTTTCGCCACTGCGATCGATTTCGGCCAGCGCGACAGTACAGGCGCCGCAGTCGCCCTCGGCACAGCCTTCCTTGGTACCGATGCGACGCAGGTCTTCGCGCAGGTACTGCAGCACCGTGCGCGTTGGGTCCGGATTGTCGATAGCGATGACCTCGCCGTCGAGGATGAAGCGGACCGTGCCGGTAGCGGCATTCATATGGCGAGACTCATGGGCGCATCGCTAGCTGCCCCGGTACGTCGAATAACTCCACGGCGTAACAAGCAGCGGCACGTGGTAATTCTGCCCGTCCGCAAGTGAGAAGCGCACGATCACCTCGCCAAGAAACGGCGGGTCGTCGACCGGCAACGCGGCGTCCGCAAAGTAATCGGCGACCAGGAACTCGAGTTCGTAGTTGCCGGGACGAAAGGTCTCCTCATCGAGAAGTGGCCGCTCGGTACGACCGTCGCTGTTGGTCGTCGTGGATGCCACGAGGTGCCGACCGCCCGTCAGCGAGAACAGTTTGATCGCTATGCCGGAACCCGGCTTGCCGCGCGCAGCATCCAGTACATGTGTAGTCAGTTTGCCCATCGTCTGTTGCCGGCCTTGTCACCGGCTTCCTTTCTCAATCGCTTTATCTGCCGCATTTTGACAGGCTCGCCGCGCAAAGTCGCATGTGCTATTTTGGCGCGTAATGAGCGCAGCGGGCCGTGATCGCACGGCGCTACGCGCGGGGGACAAAAATCATGACATCTGAATGGTCGCGCCGCGAGTTCCTGGCCGGATCCGGCACACTTGCGGCAGGTTCTGCCGTGCGCATTGGCCTGCCCGGTATACTCACTGTCGCCGGCGTTGCCTGTACCGCGAGGGATGAAGGCGCTGCCTTCGAGGTTCTTACGTCGGCACAGGCGCGCGAATTCGAAGCTATTGCGGCGCGCATTTTGCCGACGACCGATACACCGGGCGCACGCGAAGCCGGCGTTATCTGGTTCATGGACAAGAGCTTCGGCTCGGTTATGCAGGACAGCTTCGCGTTTGCACAAAGCGGCCTCGATGAGTTCCAGGCCGGCATCGCCGACGCCTACTCTGGCGCCAGCCAGTTCTCAGATCTCGATGAGACCGACCAGGACCGCTGGCTGGCCACGCAAGAGCAGACACCTTTTTTCGGCTTTATACGGTTTATGACGCTGGCCGGCTTTTTCGGCATGAGCGCACACGGCGGCAATCGCGACAACATGGGCTGGAAAATGCTCGGTTTCGGCACTGAACATCACCAAGCCTGGCAACCTCCGTTCGGTTATTACGACGCGGAATACATGCGGAGTAACCCGAATGGCGAATGAATCGCAGACGCGCTTCGCGCACGACCAGGCCGTCGACTTTGTCATCGTTGGCTCGGGTTCCGCCGGTGGCATTCTGGCGAAGGAACTGTCCACGGCCGGTTTCGATGTCGTCGTACTTGAGCAGGGTCCGTTTCGCGCCGCTGCGGATTTCACACACGACGAACTGGCCGTTATGTTTCGTCACGAACTGCTGGGCGGTGGCCCGGAAGTACACGGACATACCTTCCGCGATGATGAGAGTAAAGTCGCCGGAGTACCGCAGCAGCGGCCGGTACTGGACTACGTGCAGGGTGTCGGTGGCAGTAGTGTGCATTTCACCGGCAATTTCTGGCGTTTCCACGAGGTCGACTTCAAGGAACGGAGTCTTCTGGGTTCGCTGAGCGGCACCAACTTCGCCGACTGGCCTATCGGCTACGACGAACTCGAGCCCTACTACACCCGGGTCGACTGGGAAATCGGAGTCTCCGGCGCGCCGGGACCGTTCGACCCGCCGCGTTCGAAGCCGTTTCCAATGCCGCCGATACCGGTCAAGTCATCCGGCGTACTGCTGGAGCGCGGCGCAGAAAAACTGGGCCTGCATGCGCAACCCGCGCCTCTCGCTATTTTGTCGCAGCCGTTGAACGGCCGCGCGCCGTGCATCAATTGCGGTTATTGCATGAGCTTCGGCTGCGAAGTCGGTGCCAAATCCTCAACCCTCGCGGCGATGATTCCGCTGGCGCAGACGAGCGGCCACTGCGAAATTCGCGCGGAGTGCGCGGTGTTTCGCCTCGAAACCAGCGCAAACGGTCGCATCAGTGAAGTCCTTTACTACGACCCGGAAGGTCGTGAGCAGACGCAGAAAGCACGTGCCGTGGTGCTGGCCGCCAACGGTGCCGAGACCCCGCGGTTGTTGCTCAATTCGGCCAGCGCGCGCCATCCGGACGGCCTCGCCAATTCGAGCGGTTACGTCGGCCGTAACCTGATGTTTAACGGCCATTCGCTGGCGAACGGCGTCTTCGAGCATCAGCTGAACGATTTCAAAGGCGTGCAGGTCACGCGCATCATTCACGACTTTTACGACAGCGATCCGGCGCGCGGCTATTACGGCGGCGGCGGCATCGATGCACGCCCTCTTTTTTCCGCGACGCCGATTCTGTATGCCCTGGCGGGCGCGCCGCCGGACGGGCCGAGCTGGGGTGCCGACTATAAGAACGCGCTGGCGCACAATTTCACGCGCCAGGTGTCGGTCCTGGGCAGTACGACGTCGTTGGCGCTCGACCGCAACAACATTACGATCGACCCGACGCACAAGGATCGCTGGGGCCGTCCGTCGATCCGGCTGACCTATTTCGATCACGAGGATGACCTGGCGACCTGCAAGTTCCTGCTGGACCGCTCGATGGAACTACTCGACGCCGCGGGCGCCAGGAAAACCTGGGCGTTCCCGGTCAGTCCGTCGACCGGTGGGGCGCACCTGCTCGGCACCTGCCGCATGGGAGACGACCCCGCCACGTCGGTGGTCGACCGCTATCATCGCAGCCACGACATTCCGAACCTGTTCATCTGTGACGGCTCGAGCTTTGTAACATCGGGCCGCGGCCAACCAACCATGACCATCATGGCGCTGGCATTCCGCGCAGCCGAGCACATCGCCAACGCCGCCCGCGCAAACGAAGTTTGAAATCTTCAGACGATGCCACCTGATTTCGATAAAGAAGCTCTACCACGGCCCCCGGTCGTGGCCGAAACTCGCGACAGCTTTAGCCTGAGATGACGAGTGCAAAAATCAAATACTTCCTACCAGCACTAATCGCGACAGGAGCCCTGCTGGCCGCGTGCGATGCAACGCCACCACCCACCATGGCAGACATCGAGTATCTCAATGCACCCGGCACCGAAGATCTCGGCCTGCCATTTTCCAGTGCAGTGCGCGTCGACAACATGCTGTATTTGTCCGGAGCACTCGGCAACGCATCTGGCACCCTTGAACTTGCGCCGGGCGGTATCGGGCCCGAGACGCGTCAAACGATGGAAAACATCAAGACCACGCTCGAGCAATTCGGTTCGTCAATGGACCGGGTTGTGAAATGCACGGTGTTTCTTGCCGATATGAGTGAGTGGGGCGCCATGAACGAGGTATATCGGACCTACTTCGTCAACCCGCCGGCCCGCAGCGCGCTCGGCGCCAGCGGTCTTGCGCTTGGCGCACGTGTCGAAATCGAGTGCATGGCGGCGGTGGACTGAAGTCGCCGGTCTGGCGCCGCTATCGCTCCCTGGCGCGACGCGCCTCACGCAATAATTCGCTTCGCCGCTCGATGAGCGCGTTCAGGCGGCGACGATCGAGTACGTCGGTGAGTTGCTGCCGAAGTGCCGTATCCGTCAGCCGGGCGAGGACGTCTTCCCAGGACTCGCTTAGGACCAGCTCGGTATTGCGCAGGTAGGGTGGACGTCCGGTACGCGGCACGAATGCATTGCCGTGACCGACGAGAACGAGTTGCCAGTCGCTGCGACCGTAGAGCATCGTCGCCGGGAGGCGTCCCGGATTGAAGGTAAGCGCGTCAAATGCATACATGGCTTGCCACTGTTCTGTGATTGGACACCAGGCAGACGATCCTTCACGCCGCTCTGCACGCTGGCTTTCGTCGACCGCGCTGGTAGGCAGAAACTGCATGGCTCCGGCCTGCCCGTCGACGGTTCTGGTCACGGTCGCCGGTACCATGCCGAGGTTAAGCAGGCGGTCCAGGCGATACGCCGCAAGTTCCGGAACAAAGCCCCGCGTGCGCGGATTCGGCAGGAAGACAGCCGCGATGTTGCCCTGACCGTGGCTCAGCTGCACGACCGTGCGACCGGCGGCCTCGGCGCTGGAGACTATCTCGCCGGTGGCCAGCCACTGTTCGAGATCGCTCGCCGGGACTTCGTCAGCGAGTAGATCGATCCGTCGCGGATGCGGCATCGGCGCGCTGGCTGTGTCATCAGTCTCGCTAATGACTGAGAGTGTGTCGCCCTCGATGATCAGGGCATGACCTTTGCCGCCGTAGTAATTACTCAGCATTCCGGTATCGATCTCGATCACACGGCCATCGAGTCGCTGCAGAACGCCGCGTGCGGGTGTGGGTGTGTGACCGATGACGACGCGCGTGGCGCCGATGCGCTCGAGCGCCGGGGCAAGCTGATCGATTGCGATCAACGGGCTGCAGGCTACGTTGCCGCGATACCAGAGAGGACTTTCGAAATCGTGTATGGCGTCGTCGCTCAAGCGTATTACGGTGTCGATCGCCGCCTGCAGTTCAGCCGGTCGTGATTCATCGGGTGGCAAAGCCGCCAGCTTTTCGGGGCGTTCGTAGAAGTCATCGGTGTGCTGAACGACACCGGCATCGAGCAATACGTCCATTTGCGTCACGTACTCGACCAGCCGCGCTTTCATGTCCCCATTGATACCCTCGAGGCCCTGTTCCGTCACCAGCGGGGACAAGCCGCCATGCACGAACGCGGTATCGTTGATCACGACGATGAGGGGCTTGCCAAGGAGCCAGGCACCGTATTGGCCGTCGGCGGCGAAGGCACGGCGGTGCGCAAGAAAGCCGGCTGGCAGGCCTTTTTCTTCCTCGTCGTCGGCAGCCGCCGCAGCGCTTTTCGCCGCATCTCCTTCGCCATCGCCGTCAGCGCCTTCGTCCTCCGCAAACGCGGCGTATTCGGCGGCCGCCACATAGCGTAAGTCCCCTACAAGGTTCATGACTTCGTGATTGCCAAGCAACAGGTGCACCTGCCCGCCTGCTGCGACGGCCGCCTCTTCCAGCCGCATGAGGAGATCCATAGCTTGTCGGGAGTCCGGCCCCCGATCCAGAAGATCGCCGGTCACAACGAGGTGTGTCGCGCCACCGCTCCACTGCAAGTCCTCGCCCAGCACTTCGGCATTCTGCATAGTCCTGACCATCGCATCGTAGGCGCCATGTACGTCGCTGATGGCAACGACCCGCGACACGTCCGACCAGCGCCATTCGTCCGTCAGGCCGCTGCCGGCCCCGTACCCCGCCATGAGCAGCAGAAGTGGCAGCACGACCAGCGGTCGTAGCGGATTGTGACTACGCAGGTATTTCATAGAATGTGCCTGAAGCTGTGGCCGAGACTGTGCCTGAGCAATGGTTCGCGCTATTCTAACGCCGATCGATGTCGCCGGACCCCCGGAATTGTGAGCCAGGTGAGCGCTATTCAATCAAGTCAACGGCCCGGCAAGTCCGGCTCAGTGGCAGCATTGCTGTTGGCCGCGTTCGCCGGCGAGCTGTGTGCCGACGACAGTGCACCGCCACTTTTCAGCGACGACTCGGTGCTCGAAATACGCATTGAGGCACCGCTTACTACGCTGGTCCGCGAGCGCAGCGACACGGAATACCTGGACGGTTTTGCCTATTACACCGATGCCACGGGCGCAGAGCGTCAGCTCGATCTCAAATTGCGCACCCGCGGACGCTATCGGCGCAAGTCAGAGACCTGCCCGTTCCCGCCCGTGCGCCTGAATTTTCGCAAAGAGCAGGTCGAAGGCTCGGTATTCGACGGCGTCGACAAGCTAAAACTTGTTACTCACTGTCGCAACTCCAGCGATGCATACGAACAGAACGTCCTGAAGGAATATCTGGCGTATCGAATATTCAATCTCCTCACGGATTACAGCTTGCGTGTACGCCTGCTGCGCATCGAGTATGTGGACAGTGAGAACAATGACAAGTCCGAAACCCGCTTTGCGTTCCTTATCGAGGACGATGACCTGTTTGCAGACCGCGTCGGCGCGCCGCCAGTGAAACTGCCGTACACGGCCTATGAGCGTCTGGATTCCGCTCAGGCCACCCTGGTCGCGGTGTTTCAGTACCTGATCGGCAACACCGATTTTTCGATGATTGCCGGGGCGAAAGACGATAACTGTTGCCACAACATTGCCTTGTTTACCGTGGGAGAGGATCGGTACCTGCCCGTACCTTACGACTTTGATTTCGCCGGGCTCGTCAATGCGCGTTATGCAGAGCCGAACCCGGCACTATCGATCAAGAGGGTAACGTCACGGCTTTACCGTGGGCAGTGCTCGTTCAACTCGCACGTCGATGACACCGTGGCACAGGTACTGGCGCAACGAGCCTCTGTGCACGATACCCTCGCCAGGGTGCCGGGCATGGACGAACGGACAAGGAAGAACGCGACGCGTTACCTGGAGGGGTTTTTTGACGAGATGGCGGAGTCGCGCAACGTTGAAAACCAAATGGTCAAAAGATGTCTGTAGGTAACGGTGCGGCGTCCCTGTGAGTCAGCCAGTCGCCGATTATTTTCGACACCCTTGGATGAATGAGATACCCCAGCGAGCTGTGCGGATTTGACTTCCCGTAGCGCACCGCCAGATTGTAAATCCGGTGATCGCGTACGCCGCTGACCAGGTGCTGCTGCAGCATGGGTTTGAAGTCATTCGCCAGCGCGTTGTCGTGGCACAGGTAGTCGTCTTCGGCGGAAATGTTGTGCCAGCAGACGATATTGCCCGGATAGCGGCTCTTGCCCTTGCTCGTGCCGCCGAAGATCCTTCGTTTGATCATCTCGTCGCCGAGGGGGGAACCCAGCGTCAGCCAGTGTTCGACTTTGTATCGGGCGTACTGCCCGGCGAAATCCGGGTGGTGCGAAAGCTGCCACAGCACATCGTAGGTCACCACGCTGCCGGTACCGTGTGACACGACCATGACTTTTTTCTGCTGTTCGAAGGCGTCCGTGATCGCTTCTCGAACTCGTTCCCGTACCCGGCTGCCGAAGTCGCTTTCCGTATTCCAGTACTGCTCAAAGTCTTTGGCAACCTTGCTGATCAGCGCGTCGCCGAGACCCAGCGATCCCATCAGCGGAGCGACGATGTGTGCGGCAAATTCGTGCATTGACGTCTTGCCTGGCAATCGATCGTAGCGGCTGACATTGAAATGCTTGATTTTCTGCAGCGTTCGCAGTTGCTGCAAAGCATTGCGGCGGTCGCCAATGTCGAGCGTGGGATCGTAAAGTCGACCGGTACTTTCCAGGTACGCGTTGCTGATGTCGGCGTACCAGGCCTGCCGTTTACCGGCAGCGTGAAAAGCATGCAAGAGATCGGGACAGTCGCGCTCGATCCCTGCCGCCGTCGCCGCAATGCAGATTTCGAGCAGTTCCCTGGCCGGCGGTTTGAAATCGTGGCCGTGCACGAACACGATTTCGTGCGCGTCGATTCCGGCAATACTCGCTGCGTGAGTCATGGCGAGATCATAATCGCATCCGGCAGCGGCCGGTACACCGAAAGGCGTGCCGGGCGACGGCTGCTTTCGTCCGCGATAAGTAATCTTCCGTCGGCGAGCAATTCAATACCTTCCGCCTGTCGATGATGTTCCGCCAGCGGAAACCCGCGGCCGGCGATCAATCGCCCGGCCCGGTCGATTTCGATGACGGCGCGCTCGCGAGCCGCGACGATCAACCAGCGCTCACCGGACATAGCCCGCGCGATGCCGGACGGACGAAAGCCGCTGCTGCCCAGGGCCGCCTCGATCGCCGGCATCGGCAGCTCGATGCGGCGTGTCCATTCTATGGTACGGTCCGCTATCGACCAGTGGAAAATCAATGGTTTGCTCAGGTCCGACCCGGGAACGGCACGCTTGCACAGGAGCAGCAGCATTTGCTCGACCGGGTCCGTGGCCAGCCCCTCGATCTCGCAGTCGCGCCCCACCCCGGTGCGATGACTCGAAAAGGATACCCGCTCACCGTCGCTGCCTTCCCGGGCAACATGGATCGTGCCATCGCTGGTCACCAGGTAAACGTAACGGTCAAGCCAGGCTACGCCTTCGAAATCGCCGCGAAGCGTACGGCGTTCACCAAAGGCGAAGGCCTTCACCAGCTTGCCGTCGTCGTAGTTCAGTTCATAGATGATTGCCTGTTCGTCGGCCACTGCCAGTAGCCGACCATCGTCACTGACGGCGAGTCCGGAAATTTCCGCGAGCTTTTCAGGCAGATCCCAGTGCTGCAGGGTTTCTTCCGTCAAAGGATAGCGGGCAAGGATGCTGGCTTCGTCCGTTGCCGCATCGACCGACGAGGCACCTGCGCAAGACATGCAAAACGGCAACAAGGCGGCGAGGATAAGGCGCATGCCAGGGGTCTAGTTGAGATCGTCTTCGCTGCGGCTGCGCCTCGTCAGCATCGAAAAGAACGGCCCGGACAGCGCTTTGCCGTATTCGAGATGCCAGATAATCAGATTGGCGTACACGAACGACATCGAGATGACCGCTGCAATACCGAGTGCCCCGATGCCTGACCCGAGGCCGATACTGATCGCTGCGAAAATATACATGGCGTGCGCCGGGCGATCGAGGCTGAACCGGAAACGCACCGCGGCGACGATCCCGGCGAGGCTGAATGCCAGCGCGAGGCTGTTGACGACGATCATCGAGATGCCGGTGACGACGATGGGTAGAATTACGATGGTCTGCACGAACGACTGATCGACTTCCCTGCTGCGGCTGGTAATGAAATAGACCCAGGAGACCGGCACAATCAGGATGCCGGCACCGAGGGTCGCAAAAGCCAGTTGCAGCGGAGCTTCTGCCGACAGGATCGTTTCTTCGACCTGCGTATAGACCGGTTCAAAGCTGTCGGCTCCCATGTCTGTCAGGGCGGCCATGCCGTCCAGCGGCAAGTACTGCCTGATGGCGGGGAAGCGAGTTACCAGGAACACGGTGAGGCCCACCCAGAATGCGTAATACAGTGTGATCAACGCGGTGGGAATCAGAATATTGGTTGATTTGCGCATGGGCATTCCTGCTGACCGGCGCCGCCCAGTATAGGCGTATTCGCGCGCTTGCGGGATGGTACCCTACTCGCGTCCGCACCCAGGAAACGAATGCACAGATGCATAGCCACAAAGTCCACCTCCTCGGCATCAGCAATGCCGTGGTCGATATACTGGCGCACGTTGACGAGGACTTTCTCGATCGAGTAGGCGCTCCCCGCGGCTCGATGACGTTGATCGACGAGGCTCGCGCGTACGAGATCTACAGCATGATGGGTCCGGCAACAGAAATGTCAGGCGGGTCGGTCGCCAACAGTATTGCCAATTTCGCCAGTCTCGGCGGTCGCGCCGCCTACATTGGCAACGTCAGGGCCGACCAGCTCGGCGAGATTTTTGTCCATGACATGCGCGCCCTCGGTGTGGATGTGCGTCTCACGCCAGCTTCCGACGGTTCACCGACCGCACGCAGTCATATCCTGATTACGCCGGACGGCCAGCGCACGATGCAAACCTACCTGGGTGCCTGTACGGAACTGGGCGTGTCGGATATCTCCGAGCGTACAGTGGGCTCACCGGACGTCGTCCTTCTGGAAGGCTACGTCTGGGACATTGCGGAGGGACCCGCGCTGGTTGCGAAGGCAGTCGCAATTGCGAAACAGCAATCCGCTCGCATCGCACTGTCGCTGTCGGATTCGTTTTGCGTCGAGCGCCATCGCAATGAATTTCTTGAAGCGATTCGTACCAGCGTGGACATTATTTTTGCCGACGATGACGAAGTCATGGCCTTGCTGGATGTCGACACGTTCGACAAAGTCATGCAGGCGGTGCCGCAGTTCGACAGGCTGTTCGTCATGACCCGGTCGGAAAAAGGGTCGGTGATAATGGACCGCACGCATACCATCAAACAGGTGGCGATTCCGGTCGAGAAAGTCGTGGACACCACCGGCGCCGGCGACGCCTATACCGCCGGCTTCCTGTTCGGCCTGACCTCCGGCCGCTCGCTTGCCGAGTGCGCACAACTCGGCAGCGAATGTGGCTCGGCCGTGATCCAGCGCATCGGTGCCCGCATCCCCCCACAAAAACTTTCATCAAATAAATACTGACGACCGACCCGGGCAAGTGCGATTCGATCCCTACAGCCAGTCTTTCGCAGCCAATCCCTATCCGGTCTATGCGTACTTGCGCGAGACCAGGCCGATCTTCCACGACCCGGCCTTCGGCATGACGTTCCTGACGCGTCACCGGGATATTCTCGAGGTGCTCACAGACAAGCGTTTCGGCCGGGCCCGGCCTTTCGAGGCCCGGCCTGCCGAGGCGGCGCACAATGACCCGCAGCGGCGCCTGCCGTACTACGACCGCTACGTGCGCCGGAATCTTCTTGAGACCGAAGGCGCTATGCATCGCCGATTGCGACGGCAACTTGCCGCTGGATTGAACTCGAAACGCATCAGCCAACTTTCGCACGAGGTGCAAGGCATCGCCGGCGAACTGGTCGACAAACTCGACACAGCAAAGGGGTTCGATTTCATCGCCGAACTGGCGGAACCGTTGCCGGTAATCGTGATCGCCACATTGCTCGGCTGGCCCGATGACCAGCGTCACCGCTTGCGGGGCTGGTCCGCGGACATTGTGCGACTCTACGAAAAGGACGCCAGCGACGACGATGCAAAACGCGCCGAACTCTCAAGCCGCGAATTTGCCATGCTGCTGCAGTCGCTCGCCGACGACCGCAAGTCTCGTCCGCAAGGCGACCTGATCAGCGAACTCGTGTCGTTCGAAACGGAATCAGGCGACCTCTCGCGCGATGAACTCATCGCCAGTTGCATGCTGTTGCTCAATGCGGGCCACGAAGCGACCGTCAACGCGGCCGGCAACGGGATGCTGGCGCTGCTACGACATCCGGATGCACTGGATCGCCTGCACGACCAGCCGGACCTGATCGAGCCCGCTGTTGAAGAAATGCTGCGCTACGATCCGCCGCTGCACCTTTTTCATCGATTCGCGACGGAAGACGTGACAGTTGCCGGACACGATTTTCGCGTGGGCGACACCCTTGGCCTGTTGTACGGGTCTGCCAACCGGGATCCGGCGGTGTTCGATAACCCGGATGAATTCGACATCCGCCGGCAACCGAACCGCCACCTCGCGTTTGGCGCTGCGACGCATTTCTGCCTTGGTGCAACGCTCGCACGTCTCGAACTGCGAACGCTCTTTGCTGCGCTGCTCGCGAAAGCGACGCGTTTCGAGTTACTGGACACGCAACCGGAGTACCGAACGGGCCTGGTATTTCGCGGCCTGAAGCGGCTGATGATACGCATCTAATGGCGATCGATCCGCTAACGCTCACCGCCGACCAGTTCCTCGTACAACGCAATCGTCTTCAACACCGTATCCTCGATTCGAAAATGCGTGCCGATACGTTCGCGCGCGGCCTCTCCCATACGACGCCGCAATGCAGCGTCACGGTACAAACGCTCGATCGCAATAGCAATTGCGTGGCTGTCGCGTACCGGTACCACGATGCCGCATTCACCGTCGACCACCAGCTCCGGACTGCCGCCCGAATCGGTCACGATCGCAGGCACGCGATACGCCATTGCCTCGATGACTGAACGCGGCAGGCCCTCCCGCCGGGTAGACGGCAGGCAGGCAACGTCCGCAGCCGCACTGATGCGCGGCGCATCGGCACGATAGCCTGCAAGGTGGATACGCGCGCGCGCCGGACTACGTGCGATCCGGCGCTGCAACCGTGCGGCGTCCATGTGGCCGACCAGCAGAAGATGGGCAGGGACCTCCTGTGGCACTCGTTCGATCGCATCGACCAGGAATTCGATGCCTTTGCGTGGCCGGTAATTGGCGACGCAGGCGATCACGAACGCGCCGGCCGGAATTCCCAGCGTCGCAAGGTCCAGCGGAGAATCCGTATACCACTCAAGACTGTGCCCCTTGTGAATAGTGACCGGCCTTTGCGCCGGCATGCGCAGAAACGCGGGACGCATGGCCAGAAAATACTGGCGCACGGCATCGGCTACGCAAACAATACGATCGATGCGGGGATTGAGATAACGCAGCCACGAGGCCGGTTCCAGAAAACCGGCAGCACCGACTATGCCGCGGTATGCAACGATCTTCACCGGCAGACCTTTGGCAGCGCGCAGCACATTGCTGATCGCCTTGTTATTGAAGGTATGCACAATCTGATAGTTACCGCGAACCAGTTCTTCGCGCAGGTGCCGAATCGCCCACCGATCGAAGCCGCTGCGCAACGGGATGTCGACGGTCGGCACGCTTGCCGCCGCCAGCGCCTGGTAATGTCGATGCCGCGGCGAACATACGACGGTGACGGCAATGCCTGCGCGTCGCAGGCCGATAAAGGTAGCCAGAGTCGGCCGGTCGCTGTCTTGACCAAGTCCAAAATTGACGCAAAGGACGCGGATCGGCATGACCTCGCCAGGCCTCGTGCTACCTGCAGTCCCGTTCAGTTGCCGATCGGGTGCCAGGTGGTTTTTGTTTCCTGCGTTTCCCGGATCAGGTACGGGCTTTGCGCCGACGCTGATGTCCATTTCGTTTCGCTCCGCGTGATGACACGCTTGATATTGCGTGCCGCCTCTTGCTGGATGTCGCGCGTCCTGTCCTCCGCGAACTCGCTGTGCACGACGGCGTTGACGTCCATGTGCGAAGCAAACTGCATGGCCAGCTCGGAGCGATAGCCGGTAAGAATATTTACCACGCCCTTGGGTACGTCACCGGCCTGCAGTACTTCCGCAAAGCTGACCGCTGAAAGCGGCAGCGATTCGGAGGCCAACACGACAGCGCTGTTGCCTCCGACGATAACGGGCATCAGCGTCGAGACCAGGCCCAGCAGCCCGGAATCATCCGGCGCGATCACCGCGACAACCCCGGTCGGCTCCAGCACGGAAAAATTGAAATGCGAGGACGCGACCGGGTTCACCGAGCTGAAAATCTGCTGGTACTTGTCCGACCAGCCCGCGTAATAGATGACACGATCGATGGTGGCGTCGACTTCCGACTTCGCCTTCCGCTTCGACATGCCTTGCAGCACCAGTTCGTCGACAAACTGTTCGTGCCGCCCTTCGAGCATCTCGGCGATGCGATAGACAATCTGGCCACGCAGATACGCGCTCGCACCTGACCAGCCGGCAAGCGCTGCGCGCGCCGCGACCACGGCATTGCGGAAGTCCTTGCGACTGGAGCGGCACACGTTGGCAATTACACTGCCGTCCTTCATTTCGAGTGCGAAGTAGCGACCCGACTCGGTGCGCGGAAATTTACCGTCGATGTAAATCTTGTAGGTCTTGGCAACGGCGATACGGGATGCTTTGAGTGCCATGCCTAAACCTCCAGCTTCACGTAGGCATCGAGTCCGTGCAGCCCGCCTTCGCGGCCGACGCCGGACTCCTTGTAGCCACCGAACGGCGACGTCGGGTCGAACTTGTTAAAGGTATTGGCCCAGATCACACCGGCGCGCACCCCCTGGGTCATTTTGAAAATCTTGGCGCCCTTGTCGGTCCAGACGCCACCCGATAATCCATACGGCGTGTTGTTGGCTTTCGTCAACCCTTCTTCTTCGGTGCGAAACGTCTGCACGGCCAGCACCGGACCGAAAATCTCTTCCTGCACCACCCGGTTCGACTGCGACACGCCGGTGAAAATGGTGGGGCGGCACCAGTAACCGCGCTCCGGCACCGGGCAGGAACTCTGGTGCATCTCTGCGCCTTCCTCGCGCCCTATCTTCAGGTATTCCTCGATGCGTTCGAGCTGCGCAGCCGAATTGATCGCGCCGATGTCGGTGTTCTTGTCGAGCGGATCGCCGATGATCAGCGTTTCCATGCGGTCTTTCAGTTTGCGGATCACCTCGTCGCCAACTGACTCTTGCACGAACAGTCGTGAACCAGCGCAACAGACGTGACCCTGGTTGAAAAAGATCCCATTGACGATGCCTTCCACCGCCTCGTCGATCGCCGCGTCCGCGAAAATGATATTGGCTGCCTTGCCGCCCAGTTCCAGCGTGTACTTCTTGCCGCTGCCCGCGATAGCCTTCTGGATGCTACGGCCGACGTCCGTGGAACCGGTGAACGCGATCTTGTCGACGTCCGGATGATTGACGATCGCCGCACCGGTGTCGCCTGCCCCGGTCAGGATATTGACCACGCCAGGAGGCAAACCCGCATCGCGCACGACCTCGGCGACCTTGAGCGCCGTGAGCGGCGTCGTTTCGGCCGGCTTCAAAACCACCGCGTTACCGCAAGCCAGCGCCGGTGCAATTTTCCACGCCAGCATCAGCAGTGGAAAATTCCACGGGATGACCTGTCCGGCGACGCCAAGCGGCAATGCTTTGCGTCCCGGAAAGGCGTACTCGAGTTTGTCCGCCCAGCCCGCGTAGTAAAAGAAGTGCGCCGCGGCCAGCGGGATGTCGATGTCGCGTGACTCACGGATCGGCTTGCCGCCGTCGAGCGATTCGATCACTGCGAATTCGCGTGCGCGTTCCTGCAGGATACGCGCAAGCCGATAGATGTATTTGCCGCGTTCTGCCGCGTGCATCTTCGACCACGGGCCCTTGAACGCCTTGCGTGCCGCAGCTACCGCGCGGTCAACGTCTGCAGCCGTCGCCGTTGCCACTTCCGCCAGCGGTTCCTCGGACGCCGGGTTTATGGAGGTGAAATACCCGCCATCAGCCGGCTCGACGAACTCACCGCCGATGAACAAGCCGTAACGCTCGTCGATGTGTATGTGATCGGTACTTTCCGGGGCCGGCGCATATTGCCAGCCGCCGTCAAAGGCGAGTTTGTTGGTTTGCGTATCCACAATAGCGCCTCGCGCAGGGTCCGTTAGTAGTTGGTCGCAACTAATCTTTCGAAAAATAATCGGCTGACTGGTACACGCCGGTCGCCTGTTTCTGCAATTGCATGAGTACGTCGTTTGCCAGCGAGCTGGCACCAAAGCGAAACCACTCGGGCGTCATCCATGCATTGCCGAGCGTCTCGCGCAGCATCACGAGGTAGTGCAGCGCCAACTTTGAATTTGCAATGCCGCCGGCCGGTTTCATGCCCACCATGCGGCCTTTGTTGTACCAGTATTCGCGAATGGCCTGCAGCATAACCAGGGTGACCGGCATGGTCGCAGCCGGCTGGATCTTGCCGGTCGAGGTCTTGATGAAATCGGCTCCGGCATGCATCGCAAGCCAGCTGGCGCGCCGCACGCGATCCAGCGTGCCGAGTTCGCCGGTCTCCAGGATGACCTTGAGATGCGCCGCCCCGCAAGCTTCCTTGATGGCGGCTATCTCGTCGAATACGAAGCCGAGTTCGCCCTGCAGAAAAGCGCCGCGCGATATGACCATGTCGATCTCGTCCGCGCCCTCGGCGACCGCCATCCTGGTTTCCTCGAGCTTGATCGAGCGCGGCGCCATGCCGCTAGGGAACGCTGTCGCCACCGAGGCGACCTTGATACCGGACTGGCCGAGCGCCTTTTTCGCTATCGCAACCATCGTCGGGTAAACGCAAATGGCCGCCACGTGTGGCAAGCCGGGCATCCGGTCGTGCAGGTGCATGGCTTTCTGGCACAACTGGCGCACCTTGCCTGGTGTGTCCTGGCCTTCGAGGGTCGTCAGGTCGATCATGGCGAGCACCAGTTTCAGTGCTTCGATCTTCGACTCGGTTTTGATGCTGCGACTCTGGAAACGTGCGACACGCTCGTTGACGCCCACCTCGTCGACACGCGCCACGCGCTCGAGGTCCGGCACAGGTGTCTTCGAAGGTACCGCGGCAAGTGTCATTTTCTGTAATCCATGCGCACGGCTTCCAGCGCCACCAGGATCATTTCGTCGAACGTCGTCTGGCGCTCGTCCGTTGACAGCGCTTCGCCGCTGCGGATGTCATCGCTCACCGTACAGATGGCGAGTGCTTCTGCCCGGTGTTCGGCGGCGATGGGATAAATGCCGGCCGCCTCCATTTCGACACCGAGCACGTCGTATTTCGCCATCGTCTCGAACATGTCGGTATCCGGCGTATAGAAGAGGTCAGCGGAGAAAATGTTGCCGACGTGGTAGCGCACCTTGCTGGCTTCGGCTGCTTTCACGGCATTGGCGACCAAACGGAAACTCGCCAGCGCCGCCAGGTCGTAGCCGCCGAAACGCATGCGATTGACGCCCGAATCCGTCGATGCACCCATGGCGATCAGTACATCGCGCAGCTTCACCTGCGGGTGCGAGGTACCGCAACTGCCGACCCGCACCAGCGTCTTGACGCCGTAATCCCGGATGAGTTCCGTGCAGTAAATCGAAACGGATGGAATGCCCATGCCGTGCGCCATCACCGACACGGCCATCCCCCGGTAACTGCCGGTAAAGCCCCACATGTTGCGCACATCCGTCACCCGGCGCACGTCGTCGAGGTAGGTGTCCGCAATGTACTGCGCGCGTAGCGGGTCGCCGGGCATCAGCACCGTTTCGGCGAAATCGCCGCGCGCAGCGTTCATGTGCCTGGTGGTCATCGGGAAGCGTCACGTGTCCTGGATCGCAGCAGTTTAACACCCCCGTTTTCTTCGCCGCCCCGCAACGTTTCAACTCCCCCGGTGGAGCCCGCCCTGCGGGCGAACTGGAAAGGCCCGGACGCCGACGGAGTCGCCCGTGATCCAGGCTCCTTCAGCCATGTTGGAGCCCGCCCTGCGGGCAAATGCGGAATCGATAAAGATTTTCCCGTTCGCGCGGGGCGCGCTCCAACAGGTTCTTTTGCAGGAGCCCGTATCCCGGGCGATTCCGCCGGTGGCGGTCGCTGCGTCATTGATTTATGGTGCCAACCGCATCTACAACGACTAAGCCAACCTTCGTGAGCAAATACTTACACCGCGCGCGCAACGAAATCCTGACCAGCGAACGCTGTTTCATCCGCGAGCTCGTAAACGACCCGGCCTTTCCGGATGCATCGCTGGCCGAATGTCGCGTCGCGCCGGGCGTCACCACCGAACTGCATCGGCTGTCGGTCGCGGAGTGGTACGTGATTCGCGAGGGCCGCGGCCTCATGGAAGTCGCAGGCGAAGCACCGTTCGCGGTGGCGCCGGGCGATATCGTGGCAATCCCGGCGGGCGTCTCGCAACGTGTTCGTAACACAGGCGACGGCGACCTCATTTTTCACTGTCTTTGCGTGCCTCGATTCACGCCCGACGGCTACGAATCGCTCGCCGATGGCGAAATCGGGTCGGTTACAGGCGTGGACTAATCGCCACACCCGCAAGGTATTTGCCGGAGCCACGCCGTGCTGCCAAAATGCTGCTATTCGAACGTTGATCGGCGCTATACTCCGCCGAATTATCCCGGGAGGCAGTTCATGCGTGGCAAGTATCCAACAAACAGAAATCGTCTAATGAAGAATCGGGCGCGCAGCGGCCCCGTTCTCGCAATTGCAGCCATCGTCGGCTGTCCGCTGGGTATATCCGGCGTAGTCGCGCAGGAACGCTCGATTCTCGAGGAGATCGTCGTTACGGCGCAGCGGCGCGAAGAGAATATCCAGGACGTGCCGATTTCCGTCACAGCGCTGCGCGGCGAGCGGCTGACTTCGATATTCGAAGGCGGCGAAGATGTGCGCGCACTGGCCAGTCGCGTACCGAGCCTCTACGCCGAATCGTCAAACGGCCGCCTGGCGCCGCGCTTTTACATGCGCGGCCTCGGTAACTCGGACTTCGACCTCGCGGCATCGCAGTCCGTTTCGGTCATTGTCGACGAAGTCGTGCAGGAAAACGTTATCCTGAAAAGTTTTCCCTTGTTCGACCTTGACCGCGTTGAAGTACTGCGCGGCCCGCAAGGCACTCTGTTCGGACGCAATACCCCGGCCGGTATCCTGAAGTTCGAAACGCGCCGCCCGACGGCTGAATTCGATGGCTATGCATCCGCGACCATCGGCAGCCTCGGCACGCTCAACTTCGAAGGCGCTTTGGGCGGCGCACTCAATGACAGCGAAACGCTGATGGCCCGACTGTCGATACTGAGCCAGAACCGGGACGACTGGATCGATAACGGTTTTACCGGCGAAACGGACGCATTGGGCGGTTTCAACGAAAATGCCTTCCGGTTGCAGGTATTGGCACAACCGACGGACGCATTCAGCGCGCTGTTCAACGTGCACGGCCGCGATCTCAGCAACGGCACGGCGTCGATTTTCCAGGCCAATATCCTCACCACCGGCAGTAACGAGCTGAACGAGAACTTCTTCCGTGACCGCGTGTTCTTCGACGGCGGCGACAACAATCCGCAGGAAGCAAATGCCCTCGGTGGTTCAGTGCGGCTCGATTTCGATTTCGGCAATGAAATTACACTGACATCCATCACCGCCTACGAAACGGTTGAGAACCTGAGTCTGGGTGACATCGATGGCGGCTTTGGCGCGGTCTTCCTGCCTGTCATGGGACCGGGTTTCATTCCTTTCCCGTCGGATACGCAGGACGGCCTGACCGATCTCGAACAGATCACCCAGGAATTCCGCCTCGCGTCGAATGCCAGCGATCGCCTGTTCTGGCAGGCCGGCCTGTTCTGGTTCGATTCCGATTTCTCGGTGCAGACCTTCCCGTTTTTCGTACCGCCGACCACGGTGCGGCATGAAAATACCTCGTGGGCAGCGTTCGGCCAGGTCAGCTTTGACCTTACGGATCGTACGACCCTCACGGCGGGCGTCCGCTACACCGACGACGACAAGGACATGACGACCCCCGATACCCCGAACCCGCAGCCGGCAGTCAATGCGTCCGACGAGCAGGTGAGCTGGGACCTGAGCCTCATGTACGCGGTCAGCGACGACTTCAACGTGTTCGGTCGCGTTGCCAGCGGTTTCCGCGCGCCGACGATCCAGGGTCGCAATATTGCTTTCTTCGACGCTAACCCGTTTTCGGTTGCAGACTCGGAGACCATCCTGTCGACGGAAATCGGCTTCAAGTCCACGATCGGCGATCGGGTGCGCCTGAACGGCTCGGTGTTCCATTACGCGATCGACGATCAGCAGCTTTCGGCGATCGGCGGCAACACCAACTCCAACGTGCTGATCAACGCTGACAAGGGTATCGGCATGGGAGTCGACCTGGACGCTGAAATTCTTATCAGCGACAACTTTGTCATGACCTTTGGCGGCAGTTGGAACGACACGGAGATTGACGATCCCAATCTTGTGACGGCCACTTGCGGCTCCGCTCAATGCACAGTGCTGGATCCGCTGGATGCCAACGGTTTCGCCATTCTCGACGGCAATCCGTTCCCGCAGGCGCCCGAGTACATGCTGAACGCCACGGCGCGTTACAGCACGGACGTCGGCACGAACAGCGAAGCGTACTGGTTGCTGGACTACTCCTTGCAAGGTGATACCAACTTCTTCCTGTACGAGTCAGCGGAATATCACAGCGGTGACATTTACGAATTGGGACTTCGTGCCGGCTACATCGGCAACGACGGGCAGTGGGAACTCGCCGTGTTTGCGCGCAACCTGACCGACGAAGAGAACCTGAAGGGCGGTATCGACTTCAACAACAACACGGGCTTCGTCAACGAGCCGCGCATCTTCGGCGTCAACTTCCGTGTGAACTTCGGGGAGTAATACGAGCTCCAACAGCGACAATAAAAGCGCTGTTGGAGCGGCCCCCGGCTGCGAATGGGAAAAGTTATACGGTTTACCGTTCGCGCGCAGGGCGCGCTCCTACGGCGCACGACCGATCCCTGCAGGAACCCGTTCTACGGGCGAATGCTGATTTGGCAAAAAAGGTCACTGTCCCCATAATCCGGACATGATCAAACGTCCATTCGGCATTCCTGTCCTTGCTGCGGCTTGCGTCATACTCGCCGCCTGCGCACCGGCATCGCCCCCCGTCGACATGGCGCCGGTGACGATCATGACCTTCAACGTCGAGAACCTGTTCGACAACGAAGACGATCCCGGCAAGGACGACCGAACCTTCCTGTCGCTTGCTGACAAGCAAACGGACGAACACATTGCCGCCTGCAACCTGATCGAGGTCCCCCACTGGCGCGACCAGTGCCTCAACTGGGACTGGAACGACGAAATTCTCGACCGCAAGCTTGCGGTGGTGGCCGAAACCATCCTGCAGGTAAACGACGGGCGCGGGCCGGATATCGTCGCGCTACAGGAAATCGAAAACCTGGCGATTCTCGAGCGATTGCGCAAAGACTATCTCGGCACCGCGAATTATCGCCCCGGCATCCTTGTCGATGGCAGCGACAACCGCGGCATCGACGTCGCGTTCCTCTCACGCCTCCCGCTGGACGGCGAGCCGACGCTGCACCCCATCCCGTTCCCTGGCGTCCCCCAGGAACGCGTCGCCGATACACGCGGCATCCTCGAGGCCACATTCCGACTGCCGGATGGCCAACTTCTCACCGGCTATGCCGTGCATTTCCCGGCGCCGTTTCACCCGACCGACATGCGTGTCGCCGCGTACAATTTCCTGAACCAGCTCAGGGCATCGCTACCCGACGAACGTGCGGCGTTTGCCGCCGGAGATTTCAATACCACCTCGGCCGAAGATCGAGAGCGCGCCATGCTGCAGCGACTCGCCCGTCCGCACTGGACGGTCGTTCACGATTATTGCGACGCCTGCCCCGGCACCAGCTATTACGCACGCGACGACAGTTGGTCGTTTCTCGACATGATCCTGTGGTCGCCTGCAAAAGTCCGTGGCGCTCAAGCCACGTGGGAAATTCGCGAGTGTTCTGTCTATCTTGCGAATGGATCGCCATCGCAGACCCATGATGATGGCACGCCGGCGCGCTTCGAAATGCCCGGCGGCACGGGTGTATCGGATCATTGGCCGCTCGTGTTCGATCTGGAAACACGATAAAAACAAAATCTTCGGCTGGCAATTATTCGTGGCGCTTGTCGCGCAATAGACACGTCTAAGGTGCCGACCAATCGCCTGAAACTCTGCAATCGGGACTACCCGGGGCGCGTCTGACACCGCGTGCGCTATCGTGCATGGCGCGCCAGGTGTTGCTCCAAAGCAACGATTGCGCGGCGTTTGCCGAGAGACCGTGTTGTCGCTGACAAATCTGTCGCAACGTCCTGGCGGAGAACCCGCGACGCGTTTGTGTCTTCCACTTGTGTAGAAGCAGTTCTTCAGCTAACTTCCATTTCGAAAAGGTTACGAATCGCGGTCGAAATCACTGATTTGTGCGATTTGGCTGAAACGAAACTGTCATATTGGTCCCCTATCATCGCCAACTCTTTTGCACACCGTCTTAAAGGAATGCCATGGACATCAGCGCCCAAAAATTGCTGCCTGCTCGTATGAATCTGTTGCTCAAGGGGCTGATAGTCGCCGTCCTCCTGAGTCTGTTCGCCCAACCTGTTGTTTCAAACGCACAGGAAACGAGTTCGACAGTTCGCGGCATTGTCATCGACCAGGCCGGCAATCGTGTCCCGAACGTGGCGGTGACCGTCGTAAATGACGCGACAGGTCTTTCCAGAACGACCGAGACTGACGCATCCGGTGAGTACCGCGTGAGCAACCTGCCGATCGGCTACGACTACAGCGTTTTGGCCGTGGGCTCGGGTTATGGCTCGGAACGATTCGAAGGACTGAGTGTGAATCTCGGCCAGACGGCGAACGTCGATTTCACCCTGACAGCCTCCGAAACAGTGGAGGAAATCGTCGTCACTGGTCAGGTATCGCCCTTATCTCAAGTCGCTGTCGGCCCGAGTGCGACCTTCACTCTCGAACAGCTTCAGACAGTGCCGGCGATTAATCGCAATATCACGGACGTCATTCGCGCGGACCCACGGGTTTTCGTCGATGAGTCCCGCGGTGACATCAATGCCGTGCAGTGCGGCGGCAAGAATGACCGGTTCAACGCATTGACTGTCGACGGCGTCCGTTTGAACGACTCTTTCGGTCTGAACTCGAACGGTTATCCAACGGAACGCATGCCGTTCAGCTACGACGCGATCAGCCAGGTAGCGGTCGAGCTTGCACCTTTCGATGTCGAGTACGGTGGCTTCACGGGGTGCAATATTAACGCCGTCACGAAATCCGGCGGCAACGACTTCAGCGGTTCCGCTTTTTTTGATTACACGAGCGACGACCTGCGCGGCGACAGTCTTGAAGGAGACTCGATTGTAAGCGGCGATTACACGCAGGAACGTTACGGTGTCACCTTCGGCGGCCCGATTATCCAGGACAGGCTGTTTTTCTTTGCTGCGTACGAAAAGCTCGAAGGCGCAAATTTGTTCGACCGGGGAGCACAAGGTTCGGGTGCCGTGAACGAAATAGATATTACCCAGGCGGAGCTCGACGACATCGTGCGAATTGCGAACGATCTGTATTTGTATGACCCGGGCGCTATTCTTCAGAGCTCCCCCAATGAAGATGAGAAATTCCTGCTTAAACTGGACTGGAACATAAACGACTTTAACCGTCTTGCGTTTACCTACACCTACAATGATGGTTTCAACATAACGGAGTCTGATGACGCAGCGAATGAATTCGAGTTCTCGAACCACCTGTACGAGCGCGGTGCAGAGCTGAATTCCTACGTAGGAACCTTGTACACTGATTGGAACGATAATTTGTCGACGGAATTCAGGGCCGGCTACCAGGAGCTGGATAATCGGGCGCTTTCTATCGGTGGTACCGACTTCGGCGAAATGCAGATCGATACGGGCGACGTCACCGTCTACATTGGCGGTGACGATAGCCGTCAATCCAACGATCTCAATTACGACGTCATGAGTCTGGCGTTCAAGGGAGAGTACTTTACCGGCGGCCATAATCTGACGTTCGGCGTCGAGCGAGAGGACCTGGAGATATTCAATCTCTTCGTGCAACACACCGAAACCGAGATTCAGTTTGACAGCATTGCAGACTTCGAGGCCGGATTGGCGAGCGCTATTTACTACAACAACGCACCCTCCCAAAATCCCACGGATGCAGCAGCTGACTGGGGCTATACCTTAAACACGGCATACATCCAGGATGAGTTCAGTATTGGAGATCGCCTGACTCTGGTCGCCGGGGTGCGCTATGACTATTACACGACGGACGACGAGCCCGCGGAGAACGCCGCATTCGTAGCCGATTACGGCTTTTCAAACTCGGCCACCTTGGACGGCGAGGGTTTGCTGCAGCCGCGGCTCGGTTTCACCCTGGATATTTCCGATGACACCACTTTGCGCGGCGGTGTCGGCCTGTACTCGGGTGGCAACCCGAACGTGTGGTTGTCCAACAATTATTCAGCCAATAACGTTTTGCAGTTCGGCCAGCGGGGACGCTCGTTCGGCTACACTGATGGCAGTCGCAGCCTGTTCGATGCCGATGTCGTGTACGAGGCAGTTGAATCAAACGCGCCGGCGGGCGCCGGTCCGGGGTGGGGCATCCCTTCCGAGCTGTACGATGCCGTTGCCGGCGGTGTGGGTGACAATTTCGAAATCAACTACCTCGATCCGAACTTCTCTATTCCTTCGGAATGGAAGTTCGCGCTTGGAATCACCCACATCTTCCCTGGCGACTACATCTTCAGCGCCGACGTACTGCTCACGCAGGGTGAGAATTCCGCGATGGTTCTGCGGGGCGATCTCGACCAGGTCGGCACAACGGCGGAAGGCTATCCGATCTTCGACAGCGTTCGTGAGCCAAGCTTCGTCCTTACTAACAGCGCGGTAGGCAACGATTCGATTGGCTATTCCATGAGTCTGGCAAAGGCGTTCGAGAATGGGTTCGACTTCAATGTCGGTTACGCGTGGTCGGATGCCGAGGACGTACAGCCGATGACCAGCTCCGTTGCTTTCTCGAACTACACGAATCGCGCGTTCTTCGATCCTCAGGAGGATGTGTCGTCGGTGTCCAACTACAACATCGAACACCGCGTTACGGCTACAGTGACCTGGCGCAAGGCATTGTTCGGTGACTACCTGTCGACCGTGTCACTTTACGGCCAGGCCAATTCCGGCCTGCCGTACAGCATAGCGTTCGATGGTACGATCGATCCGTACAATTTCACGCCGTTCCTGAACTTCGACCCTAACGTGCTCGAGCCCGGTGTGGAGCGAAACGCCGAGACGGGCTCCTGGTGGCGCAAAATGGACCTGCGCGTCGCGCAGGAATTTCCGGGATTTTCATCAGATCACCGCGCTTCAGCGTTCCTCGTGATCGATAATCTGACCAACCTGCTGAACGAGGATTGGGGCATCCTGAAACAGCACAACTTCCCGTTCTCCGTTGAGGCAGGGACCGAGGAACCACGTATCGGCGATGCGTCCCGCTACGAAATACGGTTTGGGGTCGAGTACGACTTTTGATTAAATCCATTCGGCAAAGGCGGCCTGCGGGCCGCCTTTTTTTTGCGCATAGTCCCTGTCGCAGCAATTAACGAAAGCAGCCAGCCTGGCCCACCTCGAGCATCGCAACTCGCGGGTTCGCGGGATCGACCGCGGCGCCGATCATCTCGCCATCCGCATGTGCGCGCATGATGGCGTCGACCACGAGATACTTCAGTTCAGAGCCCGGTCTCGAGACGTCGCGCGCAGCGCTAAAGTCATAGCCGTCGCCGCCGCCATAAAGGTAGTCCGGCGCGACGAGCTGGTAGTCCGCATCCGCGTCGATTTCACGCCAGCCCGAGTCGCCCGGCACCTCCAGTTGCACGATGCGCTCGCCGTCGGGCCGGCTGCGATCGACGCATACACGGAAACCGGAGATCTGCGGAAAGTACCCTTTGCTGGGGCCTTCGCCACGGTAGCCTGCTTCCAGCAGGTCACGGAACTCGCCGCCGCTCATCGTCATGTAACGCAAGTACGATGAAAAACCGAAGGTCCGGCCGATATCCTCGAAGGTAACGTCGTCCGCTATCCAGTCATCGATACGCAACGTGCCGCTGTTGACGAACGCAAGGTCCACTGGCTCCCCGGCGAACGCCACGCGCATCTGGTCCGCGATAAAATTACCCCAGTTGCTTTCATCATTCCTGACCGTGACTTCGCGCGCATCGAGAGGGACGGCCGCATAGCCGAGCGTGCTTTCAAGATACGGCATGCGCTCCAGCAACTGCGCGCGCCACTTGTCGCGGATGAGGTTGTATTCGCTGTCTTCCTCGATCGATTCGTTTACCTGGATCCTGGTCGGCAGCAACCGCGGCGCACCGCCGGTGTTGTCGAAATTCACATCGACTTGCCAGATCGTGCGGGCATTGGAAGCGCCCTTGATAACCGCTGCCGCGCGATCGTCGCCGGCATGAAACTCCGGTTCATGCTCGTGGCCGCCCAGGATAAAAAGAAAGGTCGGGTATTCGGCCTTGAGTTGCGCAATCTCCAGATCGGTTTCGAGGTGCAGGTGCGTGAGACCGACAATCAGATCGACGTCCTGCTTTTGCAGTGCTGCCAGTGCTGACTCGGCCGCCGCCAGGTAATCCTTATCGACCGGCGCATAATCGCGCAGGTTGCCACCATCATCGGCGTGCAGTGTCAGCGCAAAAACACCCACCTTCCTGTCGCCGGACATGAACGTGAAGCCGGACTCGAGTCGTTGATCGACGTCGCTCACACCGGTTTCGAGCTGCACGTTATCGCCAATCCAAACGAACTTCGAGTCCCGTACAGCCGCGATGACCGGCCCCGGTTGGCGCGGGTCGAATTCGTGATTGCCAGGTACAGCGTACATTGGAGCGAGGTTGTCGAGAAAATTGAAAGCTTCGATGATCTGCATGCCGTCCCACAACTGGCTCTCGAGCGACGGATAAAGAAAGTCCCCGCCCTGCGTAATGCGGACATCGCGACCCTCGGAATTCAGTTTCTTGACAATGGTCGCCACGCGGCCAAAGCCGCCGCTCGCACCCTCCTCGACCGCATCGATTCGATACGTGTCGTTGAGGTGCACGAAGGTCAGGGTCCCGTCGCCAACAGCTGCTGCGTCGACGCGCACACCCTGCACACAAGCGGACAGGAACAGTGACAGCACGATAAGGGTCGGGTGCAAGACAGTCTTCGGTGTCATCCGTGTCTCCAGAACTTCGATCGCAAAATTCATTTTGCCTTGCCCCGGCAATGATTGCGATGCGAGCCAGCCGTGGTAACCTGCAAACCGATGACAAAAACAATTTACTCATTTTTGTGCGCCCTGCTCCTTGCCGCCTGCGCGTCCCCCCCAGCCCCCATTCCGGATGACAGCGACGAATACGCCATCCTCTGGGTGCGCGACGCCGCCGAATGGGAAGCGCTGTCCTTTCAAGCCTACAACGCTGCAACGCGGGATTTGCCGCTGTTCCTCGATGACCGATCGTGGAGCGCGCTGCCCGACCAGAGGGACGCCGACTACCTGCCGCCTGCCATCATCGTCGACGTTGACGAAACCATGGTCAGCAACGTGCTCTTCCAGTTGACGTTCGAACCACCGTTCGCCAACTACAAGCTGGATGACTGGAATGCCGCCAATCCGTCGCTGCCGGTGCCGGGTGCGCCGGAGTTCATCAAGCTGGCGCTCGATTCCGGTGTCACTGTGTTCTATGTGACCAACCGGCCGTGCGAGCGCAAGGAAGGCGTGTCCGACCCATGCCCCCAGCAGCAGACCACCATCTACGACCTGAATGAGTCCGGCATCCCGGCAGACGAGCAAACCGTGATGATGGCCAACGAGCAGCCTGACTGGAAACGCGAGAAGAAAGTGCGCCGCGATCACATTGCTGAAAGTTATCGCGTCGTCATGTTGATCGGTGACGACCTCGGCGATTTTATTCCCTGTGTCCGCAGGCGTGCCGTCTCGCCGTGTACCGAGGGCGCCACTGTTGAGAGTCGTCGCGCACTGACGCGCGAGCATGCGGCATTCTGGGGCAGCGGCTGGTACGTGCTGCCCAACCCGATGCACGGCTCGTGGACCTCGGTCGAATAAATATCGCGCTTCGCCCGTTGTACAGGCTCCTACAGTGCAGCGTAACTAAGGTATTCTTGGTTCATAAGCAAACGACGGGGTTGAGCATGGCCACACTGAAATGCGGGCTGATCCAGATGGCGTTCAAGGGTGATACGTCGAAATCACCCGATGAAATCCGCGACGTGATGATCGACGCGCATCGACCCTGGATAGACAAGGCCGGCAACGCCGGCGTGCAGGTCCTGTGTTTCCAGGAAGTCTTCACACAGCCCTACTTCTGCCCGAGCCAGGATCGCAAATGGTATGCCGCTGCCGAGAGAATTCCGGACGGCCACACGACCAGGCTGATGCAGGAGTATGCGAAAAAATACAAGATGGTCATCGTCGTACCGATCTACGAAGAAGCGATGCCCGGCGTTTACTACAACACGGCTGCAGTCATTGACGCGGACGGCAGCTACCTCGGCAAATATCGCAAGACACATATTCCGCAGGTCGATCCCGGTTTCTACGAGAAATTCTTCTTCAAACCGGGCGATCTCGGTTACCCGGTCTTCGACACCGCCTATGTGAAACTCGGCGTCTACATCTGTTACGACCGCCACTTCCCGGAAGGCTGGCGTGCACTCGCACTGAATGGCGCCGAGTACATCGTCAATCCCTCCGCAACAGTGGCCGGACTGAGCAAGTACCTGTGGGAGCTCGAGCAACCGGCCTCCGCTGCGGCCAACGGTGTCTTTATCGGCGCCATCAACCGCATTGGCACGGAAGAGCCCTGGGCAGAAAAGATGGGCGAGTTCTACGGCTCGAGTTACATCGTCAATCCGCGCGGCGCGATCGAAGCGCAGGCCAGTTACGGCGAGGACGAACTGCTCGTCCACGAGATCAACCTCGACATGATTCGCGAGGTCCGCAATACCTGGCAATTCTTTCGCGATCGCCGCCCGGACCTTTACGGACCGCTGGTAGTGTAGGAGCGCGCCATGCGCGCGAATGGTCGCGCCATCGGACCTTGTACCGTTCGCGCGCGGGGCGCGCTCCAACAGGGTCAGCGTCGTCGCCGCATTGGGGGGGAGTTGATTGACGCCTGAGTCGCAAAGTACCGCCATTGCGGTCGGTGAATTCATTGAGCTGCGTGCCGGCACCGACCTGCTCGAGAGCCCCCGTTACAACGAGGATATCGCGCCCACGAAAGCGGCCGACCGGACCTGGAACAAGTGGCATATCGCGGCGCTGTGGGTCGGCATGTCGATCTGCGTGCCGACCTACACGCTCGGCGGCGTGCTCACCGCCTATTTCGGACTGTCCGTCTCCGAAGCGCTGTGGACCATACTGTTCGCTAACATCATCATTCTCATTCCGCTCACCCTCAACGCATTCGCCGGCACGAAATACGGCATCCCCTTCCCGGTGGTGCTGCGTTCGTCATTCGGCATCATCGGCTCGAATATACCGGCACTCATTCGCGCGCTCGTCGCCTGTGGCTGGTTCGGTGTGCAAACCCTGTTTGGCGGCATCGCCGTACATTTGTTGTTGTCCGCGTTGTTCGACGGCTGGGCCTCACTCGGCAGCAAAGGCGAGGTCTTCGGCTTTTTTATGTTCTGGGTCCTGAACCTGTGGGTCGTCATCCGCGGTGCGGAGTCTATCAAGAGACTCGAAGCACTTGCGGCCCCGCTGCTGCTCGCGGTCGCTGTCGGTCTCATTGTGTGGGCCTGGCCCAAAGCTTCGGTCATGGCGTTGCTGGAGATACCGGCATCGCGCCCCGCCGGGGATTCGATCGCACCGTATTTTTTCAGCGGCCTGACCGCGATGGTCGGCTTCTGGGCGACGCTCTCACTCAACATCCCGGATTTCAGCCGCTACGCCGATTCACAGAAAAGCCAGATTCTCGGGCAGATCATCGGCCTGCCGCTCACCATGTTCCTGTTCGCCGGCCTGGGCGTGCTGCTGACCTCCGCCTCGCTCGAACTCGTCGGCGAAACGATTTCCGATCCGATCAACCTCATCGGCCGCATCGACAGCACATTCTGGGTGGTTGTGTCGATGTTCATGATCATCCTGGCGACGATTTCGACCAACACGGCCGCCAATATCGTCTCGCCTACCAACGATTTCCAGAACGTGGCGCCGAAATTCATTGACCAGACCAAGGGCGTGCTGCTGACCGGCCTGATCGGCGTCGTGCTGATGAGCTGGGAGCTGTTCAAGAAAATGGGCTGGCTGGACTCCGAAATAAGCGTCGAAAGCCTGTATTCCAACTGGCTTCTGGGCTATTCCAGCCTGCTCGGCCCTATTGCGGGAATCATGATAGTCGACTATTTTGTCATCAAGCGACAAACCTACGAGCTGCCCGATCTGTACCGGAACGGCGGCCATTACCCCGCCTGGAACGCGCCGGGCTTTGTCGCGTTCCTGCT